>NZ_PPQF01000064.1 GCF_002901865.1 Staphylococcus agnetis | reverse complement strand
CAATAGGTAACATAGCATATTTAAAAAGGGTAATACATATGTTAATGAGAAACATAAAGAAAGTGATTTATAAAGTGATTAATATTTTTAATATGATTAAAAATCAAAGTTTTAAAGGTGATCAAGCAAGTAGAAAAATGAATAGAATATTTTTACTGGAATGGATAGCAAAAATTTTACCCGTCTGTAGCCTTGAAAAAAATTCTAATAAATTCATATATGTTGGTTACTTATTGTTATTCATAGGTTCGCTTTTGGCCTTTCACTAAATCAATTTTATAGCTCTAGCGATGTTCCAACTTTAAATTTAGATAAAAATAAAATCTCTGAAAGTTACTTTATGAATTACATCTCGAGGGAAAGTTATTATAAGAAAAAAGAATCTTTTTCATCGGGTACTGGTAGTAAACGAATTCATGAAGACACTTTGTTAACATTTGATATAATGCTGCCTAGTATTGTGGAACAGGAGAGAATTGGAGAATTCTTAGATAAATTAGACAATTTAATCAAAACTCAATCTACTAAACTAGATTATTTAAAACAACGCAAACAAGCTTTACTTCAAAAAATGTTTGTGTAATTTGACCGAATCGTAGTGTAAAAAAGTATGTATACGTCTCTTTTGTTGAATATAAGTCAATACATCCTAATCAAGTGCATTGCTTGATTAGGATGTTTTTTTTATCTAGAAAAATTTTTTGCCCTTGTTTTCTCTTCATTTTTCACGTTTTTCGAAAATTCTTCAATTTTTGAGGGGATACCCCTCTCATTTTTTTATGAATTATAGTAATTTATCAAAATTTATATTATTTAAAATAGTATTGTACAAATCTTAAAGGTGTGTTATATTAAATTCATCAAGAACAGCCGTTACTTTTTAGACTTCTGATTTTCCTCTTTTTTAGTGATTCTTCTCCATTCCTTTTTACTTTATGAATCCATTTGTTGTTGAAATAAAAATAATACGATGATAAGGGGACGTATCGATGTGCTCTTAAGTGGACACCAATTCTTGAATTTTATCCTCGGAGGTGTTCCTATGATTATTGGAACAAGTTTTGTTAGACATTCAATACCTATGGTTAAACATTACCAAGAGAAATTAAAAGCGCAACAATGTGAAGCGGTCTATGTATCCTATTGTGATGCTTATTATGAGGGTATGACGTTAGATGATTTGGACTTTTTAAAACACCCGTTAAACAATGGCGATACGGTCGTGACAGTATCACTGACATCTTTATGTAACTCTGTCGAATTATTTGAATCGCTTTTAAGAATGTTCCAACGTCGTAATATTCATTTTAAAGTGATCGAACACAATTTCGATTTTTCTCCCGAAGCTTTAACAGACGATGTCATTGAAGATTTGATTGGTTATTTTAACGATGAATATTATCAATATTGTCACTTTATTGATGAACAGCTCGTTCAATTTGGACGTTACCGCTTTACACCTCAAGAAATAGAAGAAGTTTTAGACCTACTTAAGCATCAGTCTATAAGTGATTTATCCTCTAACACAGGTATTCCTGTTCCTACACTTGAAACGTTTTTGCTGCTCTACAATGAATATCAAAACAATGCGCATCTTTCTCAAATGGACGCATAGTTATTTTAAGCGATATCACATCACATATTGAGGTGTATCCTTCTACGATTCACATTCTACTGAAACATGAGATGGCTCACTATATCTACCTCTTTCCTTATTTTGTTTATCCCTTTAATTATTTTATTTATTTCTTTATTTGATTAGCGACGTTTTATTAGGATTTAATAACTGATTTTTCATAGGTTTATTGATATAGTGGGCCATTTGATGTGATGAGAGGTTCATGATGTTCAGTAGAACACGTTAATTTGCATGAGGGAAGCGACTACAATGATTGCATTCGTTTACTGGAAATCACATACATCTCAACACAAAATAACGCCTTCAACTGTCACATTGTTGACGATTGAAGGCGTTTGTGTCGTTTAATAGACGACATCGATATGATGTTCGGATGCATAATGTTGTAAGTTATGTGGTAGCGCTTGATTGGTAATAATGGTGTGAATCGCGTTTAAAGGTGCATAAGTCAATAACGTCGATTTGTTCATTTTACTATGATCGACACATACGTAGGCTTCTGCTGTTTTACTCATAATGATTTGTTTTATATGATTTTCTTCGATTTCTGAATTACTCAATCCGTTATTAATATTCACACCTGTGGCGGCCATAAAGGCTTTTTGGATATTAAACTTTTTTAACAATACGTTCGTTTCTAAACCGATAAATGACCGTGTTGTTTTTTTGTATTGTTCGCCGATAATGAATAATTCGACATGGTTAAAGTGACTGGCTTTATTAATAACGTCCAAACTGTTCGTAATAATGGTGAATGGTAAATTTTTATCGACGTGATCTAAAATATGAATTGTTGTCGTGCCGGTATCAATATAGATAATATCATGCGGTTGTATGAGTTTTGCGGCAAGACGTCCGATAGCTTTTTTACTGGCCGCATTTTCAATATTACGATCTGTATAATCTACCGCAGATGGCAGTGTAGGGTCGAGGGTTTCAACACCGCCATACACTTTCTTAACGCGGTTAAGTTTTGTTAATTCATTGATATCACGGCGTATGGTATTCAGTGACACGTCAAAATGCACACATAATTCTTCTAATGTGACGGCTTTTTGTTGATTAATATAGGCTTCTATTTCAAAAATGCGTTTTGCTTTCATGTCGATACCTCCATTACTATGAATATACCCAAAATTAAACCAAATAACAACGTCATGTATTACAAATTGATAAATAGTTGACAGACAATTGTGTATATTATAAAATTACAACCAATATATGACCAAAAGTTAATCATAATATGCTCATATATTTTTATGACCATTTGAAAGCGCTTACGATAATAGGAGGTTAAATTATGGTTGAAGTTTTAAAGAATTATATTGGTGGACAATGGGTGGCGTCTCAAGCTACTGAAACCATTGATGTGGTTAACCCTGCAACGAAAGAGTTGATAGCGAAAGTGCCAGTGTCTACGCGTGAAGAGTTAAATCATGCAGCGGAAGTGGCGCATCAAGCGTTCGAATCTTGGAAAGAGGTTGCGGTACCGAAACGTGCCCGTATTTTATTCAAGTTTCAACAATTACTGCTTGAAAATAAAGAGGCATTAGCAGCGATTATTACGAAAGAAAATGGTAAAAACACGACCGAAGCATTAGGTGAAGTGCAACGTGGGATTGAAAACGTTGAATTTGCATGTGGTGCGCCGTCGTTAATGATGGGTGATTCGCTTTCGAGCATCGCAACCAATATCGAAGGCACAAACTATCGTTATCCAGTTGGCGTTGTTGGTGGGATTACACCATTTAACTTCCCAATGATGGTGCCGTGTTGGATGTTTCCAATGGCGATTGCGGTTGGAAATACATTTATTATTAAACCTTCTGAAAAAACACCATTACTCGTCAATAAACTTGTGGATTTACTTGAAGAAGCAGGTTTGCCTAAAGGTGTCTTTAACGTTGTTCATGGTGCGAATGATGTCGTGACAGGAATTTGTGAAAATGAACAGATTAAAGCGGTGTCGTTTGTAGGGTCTAAACCGGTTGGTGAAATTGTGTATAAAAAAGCGACAGCGCATTTAAAGCGTGTGCAATGTTTAACAGGTGCGAAAAATCATACGCTTGTGTTAAATGATGCGGATATTGATGCGGCAGTTAAAGACGTCATTGGTGCAGCTTTTGGTTCAGCAGGTGAGCGTTGTATGGCCGCAGCTGTAGTTGCTGTTCAAGACGGGGTGTATGACCAATTTAAAGAAAAGTTAGTTCAAGCGTCGAAAGAAATAGTGATTGGAAATGGCATTGAAGACAACGTTTTTTTAGGGCCAGTCATTCGTGAAGAAAATAAACGTCGAACGCTCGCGTATGTGGATCAAGGTATTGAAGAAGGAGCAACTCTCGTTTTAGACGGACGCGAAGGTAATCAAGATGACGGCTATTTCGTGAAACCAAGTATTTTTGAAAATGTCACAACGGATATGACGATTTGGCAAGATGAAATTTTTGCGCCGGTGTTGTCGCTCGTGAAAATTTCAAGTTTAAAAGAAGGGATTCAACTGGCGAATCAATCTGAATTTGCGAATGGGGCATGTTTATTTACTGATAGTGCATCGTCTATTCGTTATTTCAGAGAACATATTGATGCAGGGATGCTAGGCATTAATTTAGGTGTGCCGGCGCCGATGGCTATTTTCCCATTCTCAGGTTGGAAATCATCATTCTTTGGCTCATTACATTGTAATGGTAAAGACAGTGTGGAGTTTTATACGCATCGTAAAGTCGTTACTGCGCGTCACGGCGATCCGAGATGGTAAGGAGGGCGTTTATGTCACATTTACTTAAAAAAGCTGCATCTCAGTCACAAGCTGAGGTGCATGCGATTCATGATTATTCAATGGCTGATCTAGGGTTACGTTATATCGCGTTTCGTGTCATAGATTTAAAAGCAGGCGCGGCGTATGCCTTTCATACGGAAGATTTAGAAGTATGTGTCGTGGCGCATACGGGACGTATTCAAGTGACGACGGATGATGCGTCTTTCGACCACCTTGGACGTCGTGAAAGTGCGTTTGACCGCATTCCTACAGATAGTGTGTACATTTCACGAGACCATCATGTAGAAATCGTTGCTGAACAAGCTGCGTCCGTTATTTTATGTTTTGCGCCATGTGCAACCCAACGTCCGACCGTATTGATTGCTGCGGAAGACAATACCGTTGAAGATCGTGGGAAATATGCGAATCAGCGTCATGTGCATAATATTTTGCCGGATTCCCATGAGGCAAGTGAAAATTTATTGGTTGTTGAAGTGTACACAAATCAAGGTAACTGGTCGAGCTATCCGCCGCATAAACATGATCAAGACAATCTCCCACATGAGTCGTTGTTAGAAGAAACGTACTATCATGAAATGAATCCCTCACAAGGGTTTGTATTCCAACGTGTGTATACCGATGATCTCACGTTAGATGAAACTATGACGGTATCGCACCGAGATGTGGTCGTCGTTCCAAAAGGCTATCATCCTGTCGGTGTCCCTGATGGCTATGATAGTTATTACTTGAATGTGATGGCGGGACCGAAAAAGATTTGGAAATTTCATAATGCGAAAGACCATGAATGGATTATTCACCGTGACTAAGGAGGCATCAGTATGAAAGACAAGAAAGATATCGTTGCGATTGGACGTGCTGCGATTGATTTAAATGCGGTAGAGATGAATCGACCAATGGAAGAAACGAAAACGTTCGCGAAATACGTCGGTGGCTCGCCATCTAATATTATGATTGGCGCTGCGAAGTTGGGATTAAATGTAGGCATGATCGCAAATGTGTCTGATGATCAACATGGCCGTTTTATTACTAACTATTTTAAAGAGGTCGGTGTGGATACCTCGTACATTCATATCGATGACGAAGGTCATAAGTCAGGACTTACTTTTACTGAAATTTTAAGTCCAGAAGCGTCAAGTATTTTAATGTATCGAGAAGAAGTTGCGGATTTATATTTAAGACCAGAACACGTCAGCCCTAAATTTATTGAAAATTCTGAAATGTTATTGATTTCAGGTGTGGCGTTGGCACAATCACCATCGAGGGAAGCGGTCCTAAAAGCATTGTCTATCACAAAGGCTTCAGGGGTTAAAGTGGTATTTGAGTTGGATTACCGCCCGTATACGTGGACAAATGCCGAAGAAACTTCTATTTATTATGATCTTGTGTGTAAACAAGCAGACGTGGTCATCGGTACACGTGATGAATACGATATGGTGGATGCGTTTAAACATTTATCGGACGAAGCCATCAGTCAAAATATTTTTGCGGGACAACACTGTGACCTTGTTGTGATTAAACATGGTGTTCAAGGTTCCTATGCCTTTACTTCAGATGGTACATGTTACAAAGGTAAAGCGTTTAAAGCCAATGTAATGAAGACGTTTGGGGCAGGAGATTCTTATGCGGCCGCGTTTTTATATGCCTTACTGAAAACAGGTGACGTCGCACAGGCCTTGGAATATGGTGCAGCTTCAGCAGCGATAGTCGTTAGTAGTCATAGCTCGAGTGAAGCCATGCCAACAGTGGATCAAATAGAAGCGCTTATTCAAGAACAAAGTCAGGAGTGAAAAAGATGTCTAAAACAATCAAACTGACAACAGGTGAAGCCATCGTGAAATTTTTGACCCAACAATATATTGCTATTGATGGTGAAGAACACCGTTTTGTAGAAGGTGTCATGAATATCTTCGGTCATGGAAACGTACTTGGCCTAGGTGAGGCACTGTCACACTATCAAGACGACCTTACCGTGATTCAAGGTAAAAATGAACAAGGTATGACGCATGTGGCGACAGGTTTTGCGAAACAATCATTGGGTCAGAAAATATTTGCGGTGACATCATCAGTTGGCCCTGGCTCTGCCAATTTAGTTACAGCGGCCGCGACTGCACTGGCCAATCATATTCCCGTGTTATTACTTCCTGGAGATACTTTTGCGACGCGTCAACCTGATCCGGTTTTACAACAAATTGAACACGATTACAGCAGTGGTGTAACGACAAATGATGCATTGAAGCCGGTATCACGCTACTTTGATCGTATTACGCGACCTGAACAAATTATGAGTGCACTCTTACGTGCATTTGAAGTGATGACGAATCCTGCGACGGCTGGTCCAGTGACGCTTGCGCTAAGTCAAGATGTCCAAGGGGAAGCGTTTGACTTTCCAACTTCATTTTTTAAAAAACGTGTGTATTACGTCGATCGCATTGTGCCAAGTGACCGTGCATTAACATGTGCTGCAGAGGCATTGAATAAAGCTGAACGCCCGTTATTGATTGTCGGTGGCGGTGCGAAATATTCAGAAGCACAGCATATCATCGATGCGATAAGCACCATGCATGAGCTTCCTTTTGTCGAAACGCAAGCAGGGAAATCTACATTATTGTCAAATCATCCTAACAATTTAGGTGGCATCGGTGTGACAGGTATTGCATCAGCGAATATTTATGCACAAACAGCGGATGTCATTGTTGGAATAGGCACTAAATATTCGGATTTTACAACCAGTTCTAAAACCGCATTCGATTTTAAATATGCCACGTTTATCAATATTAACGTACGCCGTCCAGATGCGTTAAAGCTTGATGGCATAGATCTTGTTGGCGATGCGAAAGCCACATTAACGGCATTATCAGAACGATTAACGATACAACCGACACGGCGAAAGCGTATGGATCAACTGAAAGCAGAATGGCAACAAGAACGCACACGTTTAAGTCACATTGATCCTACAGTGCATGACTACCAACCAGAAATACAAGATGACTTTAGCCGGTCAAAATTTCAGGATTATGTGGACGCACTTAAGACTTCTTTCCCTCAAACCAACGCCCTTATCGCCTTAAATGAAGCGGTTGCGGATGATGCCATCATTGTGGCAGCAGCTGGATCATTACCAGGTGACTTAGAACGGCTTTGGGAGACGACTGCATTCAATACGTATCATATGGAATACGGGTATTCGACGATGGGTTACGAGATTGCGGCAGCATTAGGCGCAAAACTCGCACATCCTGACCGAGAGGTGTATGCCTTAGTCGGTGATGGGAGCTTTTTAATGTTGCATTCTGAATTGATTACCGCATTGCAATATGAACATAAAATCAATGTCGTTGTATTTGATAATAGTGGCTTCGGTTGTATTAATAACCTTCAAATGGGGAACGGTAGCGACAGTTTTTGAACAGAATTTACGACGGCTTCAGGTGGCATTTTAAATATTGATTATCAAAAAGTGGCAGAAGGATACGGCGCAAAAGCATACAAAGTTCACACTCAAGATGCTTTAATACAAGCGATTGAAGATGCCAAAAAATGTACGACCTCTACACTCATCGAGATTAAAACACTACCTAAAACTATGACAGATGGTTACGCGTCATTTTGGAATGTAGGGGTGTCAGAAGTGAGTGACAAAGCTGCGATTCAAGAAGCATTGAAAACTAAAAGACAAGCAATGCAAAACGCCAAATTATATTAATCGATTGAAGGTGAGCGGATGACTATAAAAATTGGACAAGTAGGACTTGGACGCTTAGGAAGGGTACATGCTGAGAATATTGTGCATCATTTGCCAAACGCGGAATTATACGCAGTGGCAAGTGTCGTGTCTGAAGAGCTGGATTACGCTAAACATACGCTTGGGGTGCCTTATACGTATACGTCTTACTCGCAAATGATTAATAATGATGCGCTTGATGCAGTTGTCATCGTCTCACCGAGTGGTTTTCATACTGTTCAAATTACGCAAGCATTAGATAAAGGGCTGCA
Source organism: Staphylococcus agnetis (assembly GCF_002901865.1). Lineage (GTDB taxonomy): Bacteria > Bacillota > Bacilli > Staphylococcales > Staphylococcaceae > Staphylococcus > Staphylococcus agnetis. The sequence goes on along the minus strand of NZ_PPQF01000064.1, from coordinate 15,280 downwards.
TGTCTTTTCTGAAAAGCCGTTGGGATTAGAGATGACAAGCATTCAAAAAGTGGTTGAAAAAATTGAAGCAACACCACAACAAGTGTTTCAGCTCGGTTTTATGCGGCGCTTCGATGATTCCTACCGTTATGCGAAACAATTGGTAGATCAAGGAGAATTAGGTGCATTAACGACGATACGTTGTTATGGCATTGATCCGAGTGAAGGCTTACCATCCTTTATCAAATTTGCGAAAGGTGCGGCAAGTGGGGGCATTTTTTTAGATATGTCTATTCATGACATTGATTTAATTCGCTGGTTTACCCAATCAGAATTTAAATCAGTCTATGCCCTCGGTCATAACATCGCAGCACCTGAATTAAACGCTTGTCAGGAATTGGAAACTGGCGCGTGTCTTGCTGAACTTAACAATGGCGTAATCGCCTATTTACTTGCAGGTCGGAATGCGCATCATGGCTATCATGTTGAAACAGAACTCATTGGGACGAAAGGAATGATTCGTATTGGTAATGCACCAGAGAAAAATCTAGTGACATTATACGATGCGAATGGCGTCGTACGTCCAACCTCAACACATTTTCCAGAACGTTTCAAAGCCGCGTTTGTTAATGAGTTACGTGCATTTATTGATGCGATTAAAACCCAAGCGCCTGCTTCTGTGACAGGTATTGACGGTTTGAAAAGTACTGAAGTTGCCATCGCAATGCAACAAGCGTATGAAACAAAATCAATCATTCAACTTTGAGGTGAACGAAATGACCACATTTATTAAATATGCGTGTGCACCAATTGCTTGGACTAATGACGATTTACCAGAGCTAGGTGGAGAGAATACGTTTGAACAATGTATTAGTGAAATGGCCCTTGCAGGTTATGAAGGGACAGAAATTGGAAACAAATATCCAAAGGAAGCATCAGTTTTAAAATCTTATTTAGAGCCACGAGGCCTCTCAGTCGCAAGCGCATGGTTCAGCATGTTTTTAACAACGAAGCCATATAAAGAGACAGAAGCGGCATTTATTAAGCATCGTGATTTTTTACATGACATGGGGGCGAAAGTGATAGTCGTCTCTGAACAAGGACGCAGTGTACAAGGCCGCCTTGATCAAAGCGTATTTGATGATAAACCGCATTTTACAGACGAAGAGTGGACACGTCTCATTTATGGATTGCATCGTTTAGGCCGTCTGGCACAAGAAAAAAACATGAAAATCGTCTATCACCATCATATGGGAACGGGCGTGCAAACAACTGCAGAAATTCAACGTTTGATGGAAGCGACAGATCCGAAACTCGTGTCACTGTTATATGACACTGGACATCTACATGTTTCTGGCGAAGATTTGTTAGCCATTTTTGATACGTATCAAGACCGGATTCATCATATTCATTTTAAAGATGTACGAGAAACGATTGCGCATGATATGAAAGTACATGGCCTGTCGTTTTTAGATGGTGTGAAACGGGGCGTCTTTACGGTCCCTGGGGATGGGGACATTGATTTTAAACCGATATTAGAACGGATTCATCAATCAGACTATGTAGGGTGGATCGTGGTGGAAGCGGAACAAGACCCTGCAGTTGCGAATCCATTTTTATACGCAAAGAAAGCAAAAGCATATATGGAAGCAATATAAAAATAGAATAGGAATGAAGTGGTTTCAACTTCATAGGGGTGAACTATATGGGTATTTTTGCGATTATATCTTTTATTGTTGTCATTACAGTTGTCGGATTTTATGCCTATTATCGGAGTCGGAAAATTGATACACATAATACGGACGGTTATTTTATGGGTGGCCGTAGTTTAACTGGATTTACTATAGCCTCAACAATTATTATGACCAACCTTTCTACAGAACAAATCGTGGGTCAAAATGGTCAAAGTTTTATGGCCGGTATGGAAGTCATGGCTTGGGAGGTCACAGCAGCAATCGCAATTGTGATTTTAGCTTGGGTCTTTTTACCCCGTTATTTCAGGTATGGCATCGATACAGTTTCTGATTTTATTGAAATGCGCTATGACCCTTTTACTAAAAAATTAGTGTCATTACTCTTTATTTTCACGTATGTTGTCTCTTTTTTACCTGTGGTGCTTTATTCAGGTGCGCTCGTATTTGATAAAATTTTCAACGTGAGTGCATTATTAAATATCAGTCATATGAGTGCAGTCATTTTAATCTCTACAGTGATAGGAATTGTGGGCATTCTATACTTGTTTATTGGTGGTTTATCTTTAAGTGCACATAGTGACTCCATCTATGGTGTGGGCCTATTATTAGGAGGACTCGCAATTCCAATTTTAGGACTGATGATATTCGGAGATGGAAGTTTTTTAAGAGGCTTTGATAAAGTCGTGCAACATACTCCAGAAAAATTGAATGCGATTGGGGCGATAGATTCTAAAATCGTGCCATGGCCGACACTCTTTTTCGGTATGTTTTTCAATAATTTATTCTTTTGGTGTACAAACCAAATGATTGTCCAAAAAGCATTGGCAGGACGCAGTTTAAAAGAAGCTCAAAAAGGAGCGATGTATGTCGGCATGTTTAAAATATTTGGTGCGTTATTTCTCGTATTTCCAGGGATTTTAGCATTCAATATGTTAGGTTCACAAGTGGAAAATCCAGATAACGCATACCCTATGTTAGTGAATGCTGTATTGCCAGAATGGGCATATGGGTTGTTCGGTGCAGTTATTTTTGGTGCCATTTTAAGTTCATTTGTCGGCTCACTCAATAGTACAGCGACATTATTTTCGCTCGATTTTTATAAATCTGTGCTGAATAAAAATGCATCGAATCGTCAAGTGTCGCGTGTTGGTCGCATCATGACCATAGTGGTTGGCATCATTGTGGTGATATTAGCACCGATGATTTCATTATTTCCGCAAGGGTTATATGCCGTTGTACAAGAATTTAATGGAGTATACAATATGCCGTTATTAGTTTTAATCTTAGTTGGATTTTTTGCAAAACAGACATCACATCAAGGTGCGAAAGTGATGTTTATTTTTCACATCGCGATGTATGCGCTTTCAAAGGTGTTTTTAACAGACATTCATTTCTTATATATTTTGAGTGTGCTTTTCTTTATAGATTTATGTATTGTTTTAACATTTAATAAAATCAAGCCCACTAATGTGTTCGACTTTAATGTGAATTACGCCAAAGTGGATATCACACCTTGGAAACATCGTTATCTCGTTGGCGGTTTGATTATTTTAGTCGTCGTGCTCACATATGCCATCTTCTCACCATTAGTGTTGGCTACAATTGGAGGCAATTAATATGAAATTAACAGTAGGTGTAATCGGTGCAGGTCGTATTGGACAACTACATATTGAAAATTTACGACACCATCCAAACATTCATATCAAATGGATTTCTGATTTATATTGTGAAAAACTCCAGGGATGGATTCAAAAATGTGGAATTGAAAAAAGTACGAAAAATCATATGGATATTATTAATGATTCTGAAGTTGATGCTGTAATCATTTGTTCTCCTACAGACACACACGTCGATATCATTAAAAGTGCGTGTGAACAAGGGAAACACATTTTTTGTGAAAAACCGATTAGTTTGACGCTTGAAGCTTCATTAGAAGCAGTGGAAGCAGTGCAAAAGGCGGGTGTTAAACTTCAAATGGGCTTTAACAGACGTTTTGATCGTAACTTTGCGCAAGTACATAACTACTTAAAAGCACATCGTCTTGGAGCCGTGCAATCGTTACGAATAACGTCACGTGATCCAGAACCACCGCCATTAGCGTATATTGAACATTCAGGTGGCTTATTTATGGATATGTCCATTCATGATTTTGATATGGCACGTTATTTGATGCAATGTGAAGTGACAGAAGTGTATGCCCAAGGTGCGGCATTAGTAAATCCTGAAATTAAAACGGTAGGAGATATTGATACTGCAGTGATCACATTGACTTTTGAAAACGGAGCAATGTGTGTGATTGAAAACTGTCGTAGAAGTGTCTATGGCTATGATCAACGTGTAGAAGTTTTAGGAGACAAAGGGATGATTTCAGTAGGAAACGAAAACACGAATACGTTAACCATTGCATCTGCAGAAAACATTGCACAAGACAATCCACCGCATTTCTTTTTAGAACGTTATCAACAAGCATATAAAGATGAAATGGAAGCTTTTATTCAAGCAATTATTGAAAATCAAGATGTACGATGTTCGATAGAAGATGGTTTAAATGCGCAACAAATTGCTGTTGCGTGTAAAACGTCGTTAGAAACAGGTCAACCTGTAAAATTCTAATTTAGAAAGGAGCGCCGATATGCATCCCATACTTCATCAAGCGCATGATGCAAAATATGCCATCCCTCAGATTAATGTAAATGGTTTAATTTGGATTGAAGGGATACTTCGCGCAGCAGAAAAAAAGCGCGCCCCAATCATTCTAGGTACGACCGACAAAATTATTGATTATCTCGGAGGCTATGAATTTATATGTAAACTCATCCATTTAAAAGCTCAATCATTAAACATCACCATACCGTATGTGATTCATTTAGATCATGGTAACAGTGTCGAAAGTTGTATCAAAGCCATTGATGCGGGCTATGATTCGGTCATGTATGACGGCTCACGCTTGCCTCTTGAAGAAAATATTGAAAATATGAAAAAAGTCGTCAATTATGCCCATCAACATCATGTTTTAGTAGAAGGTGAAATTGGAGGAATAGGGGGTAACGAAGATGGCTTAGTCAATGAGGTACAATATGCGGATTTAGACGAATGTAAACAACTCGTACAACAAACGCAATTAGATGCCTTAGCTCCTGCATTGGGTTCTGTTCATGGTCGTTATCAAGGTGAGCCTAAACTAGGATTTAAAGAAATGACTGAAATTAATGAACAAGTCGCTGTCCCACTTGTGCTTCATGGGGCGTCTGGACTATCTGATGAGGATTTAAAAAAGGCAATCCTACTAGGACATAGCAAAATTAACTTTAATACAGAAATTAACATTGCATGGAGTCAATACATACGCCAAAGACTCAATGCAGATGTCACTCTATTCAACGCCAAAGAGATAGTTGCACCATCAATCCATGTGATTCAATCTACAGTAGAATCAATTATAGATAAATGTGATGCAGCAGAGCGTGTATGATTCAGTAAATTTAAAATACGTATTACTTATAAATAGGAGTAAAACATGACATCTTAATTTTGTAAAATAGCCTTCAAAACGCATGTTGTCATGTGTTTTGAAGACTACTTAAAATCCTACATCAATGGATGAGTGGATATGTGTAAACATGCCATTTGATACCACTGTTTAACCCCCTTCTCGACACAAATCAATGTGCCAAGTAAGGGGGTTAGAAATGATGTGTAGTCAGATAATACAGGCGTATACAACTTTATGGTGCATATTGTTATCATACAGTACTGCGTCAAATGAGGTGGGGTCTGTTAAGCAGCAAAACGATGTTGAATCTCACGTTGATTTTACAAGGAATTGGATATTAATGTTTCATTTAATACCTTATGGTGAGTAATTTTCAGATGCTTTAAGTTTTTTAAACTTGGGATTGCTTAATTCACTAGATTGATAAGCGTAGGCGTGTAATATAAACGTGTGGTGTGGTGATTCTGCAGTTTGCGACTTAACGGGTGAAGGTCAATATGCATGTGTTAATGTGATACTGTGATCAAAAGTATGGCACATCAACGTTTAGAGGAACGAATGGTACACGGTCTTCAACATTTGTATTTAAAGCGCTGTGTCTTTCTATCATCGATGACTTAACCTAGTGCGCGCAATGAGAATAAAATAAGTCATGATGTTTTAAGACAAAGGATGTTTCGGCGTTCGTGTGTCACTCGGCATGATGTCATCTTACATAAGGTGTTCTTCATACGAGACAGCACAACGTTTTGGGTGAGATAAGGTGCACGTTGGTCTGTCAATATAAGTTGTATACATTAAACGAGGTATGAACGATGGCCTTAAATACACGCTTTAGAAATTGACGAACATATGGGTTAAGCTTCTCAAATTAAATGAATGGTGCGTCGCGTCAATGGTCTTAGCGTCATGTGTGAGAAGATAACGTGGCGCCACATTTTTAACAACGCATGCAGTGCTAAGTTACCTTCAAGGTGTGTCCTTGTGTATAAGTGTGCGTACGTCCGGTCTCATAATTACATTGTAATTATACGTAACACTGCTTATGCTAGGACGAGATAACATATGCTAAGAAAATATATGTTGTGTCATAAATTAAGTATTGCAACACCAAATATTTTCTATAACTAGATTATAAGAAGTTTTAGTGTAAAAAGCAACATAAATTTACGGAATTTTCTTAAAAATTAAGTGTCATATATCTAAAATTAAGATGAAAGTGCATTATTCTGTGCCTCCAGAATGAAGTACAGCGATCATGAGCCTTTGTGTTAGAGGATGATGGTAAGCACTGTGTGAATTAAAAATAAAGTCATAAAAGTAAGCTTGAGAAGTATCGCATAAAAAGAGTAGCGCTAAATATATAAACAAACATCCCCTCACACTTTGAAGTAGTAGGGGATGTTTATTATTAGATGCACAAGTAGTGTTATTTCACATGTGTCATTTCTAATTGATGAATCAGATGCGTTAACATATCGTTGTTCGGAGTTGGTATGCCTAACTCATGACCATATTTACTAATTTGGCCATTTAAATAATCGACTTCTGTTAAACGCCCATGATATAAGTCTTGGTGCATAGATGGATAGTGAAGACCTTGTGTTTCTTTAGGATAAGCGCCTTCAATTTTTTGAACGAGTGTTTCTTTATTTAATACGATGCCTTTTGCTTTCGCGACAGCTACAATTTCTTCGATAATCGGCTCGATTTGTTGACGTGCTTCTGGATATTCGCCAAATTCAAAAATGGTTTTGTTTAAAATTGTACATAGAGGATTTAATACACTATTTAACGTTGCTTTCGTCCAAACAGTTTGTAGTACATTATCGCTTACATAAGCATTTAAATTTGCTTGGTTAAACATATCTGCAATGACTTGCGTACGTGCGTCAGCTTCACCATCTGCACGTTGTAAATCAATGCGCCCTGTACCTTCTAATAAAATTTGACCTGGACCGCGTAAACCTGCTGTCCACATGGTTACAGCTAAAAATATTTGAGATTTTGGAACAATTTTTTCAAAACGTTCATCATGGCCAAGTCCATTCATCATTGTTAAAATAGCGGTATTTTCATGAATAGCACCGCGATCTAATAGTGTTTGAACCATCGTTTCAGATTGCATTGCTTTCGTTAAAATAACAATTAAATCATACGCTTTTTCAGTATGTTCTGGTTTACATGCATCGATTTTCATGTAATGGGTATCAGTTTCGGTTTGAATTTCTAACCCATGTTCATTAATGGCTTTAATATGTTCATCCCAAAAATCAATCAATGTGACATCAAAGCCTGCTTTTTTTAATTGACTTCCTATACGGCCACCCATAGCACCGGCGCCTGCAATCGCAATTTGTTTCATAGTAATTCCTCCTTAGATAGACTGAGTTGTTGTATATTTAGCGTAATTTTAAACTAAAAAGTTGTCAATCTTATGCGAAGAAAGTTACCAAAGTTTTTATAAAATACTGTGGAACTAGATTTACATATAAATGGTTTGCTTTGCTAACTATAAAGCGTTAAAATATATTTTGTGAAAATAATAATGAATGGAGGTTGGCGATTTGTCAGAAGGTTTGACGACAGCAAAAAGAAATTTAATCGTTACCATTATGCTATTAAGTGCATTTGTAGCGATGTTGAACCAAACGATTTTAAATACAGCGTTACCAGCGATGATTGTTGATTTAGGGATACCTGAAACTACTGCACAATGGCTGATAACCGGTTTTATGCTAGTGAATGGAATAATGATTCCATTGACGGCTTTTTTAATTGATAAATATTCTACGAGACAGCTGTATATTTTTTCGATGGCTGCGTTTTTATTAGGCTCTGTGATTGCGGCAATGGCACCAAGTTTCGCGGTATTAATGATTGCGCGTGTCATTCAAGCTATCGGTGCAGGTATTTTATTACCGCTAATGCAGTTTATCGTATTTATGGTGTTTCCTGTTGAAAAGAGGGGATTCGCGATGGGGCTAACAGGTATTGTCGCGCAGTCAGCTCCAGCGATAGGCCCAACGTTAACTGGTGTGCTCATTGACTTTTCGAGTTGGCATGTGCCGTTTATCGTTGTCGCTGTCATTTCACTCATTGCATTTGGCACGGGTGTATTTTATGTAGAAAATTTAGGTCAATCTAAACCGACCTCATTAGATAAACGGTCAGTTGTTTATTCTACAGTTGGATTTGGATTGATCCTTTATGCGTTCAGTATTGTAGGTCATGTTGGTCCATTGTCTCCATTATTTATCATCAGTCTCATTGTCGGGATTGGTATTGTGGCAATATTTACGATACGTCAATGTCGTATCGACGCACCGCTTTTAAGTATGTCGGTATTAAAAAATAAAACATTTACACTATCTGCGTTTGCTTCAATGATGATTTATATCGGTATCGTGGGCCCCGCTTTACTCATTCCAATTTATGTTCAAACTGGACTTGGCCTTTCCGCATTTTTATCAGGATTGGTCATTTTACCAGGTGCGGTTGTGAACGCATGTATGTCGACGTATACTGGTAAAATTTATGATCGCTATGGTGTCCGTGTACTTGTGATTCCAGGTTTTATTTTATTAATCATTATGACAATATTGCATATTTTCTTAACGGCAGAAACGCCATTTTGGTATGTTGTCATGATTTATGCGATTCGCATGTTCTCTGTGGCACTATTAATGATGCCGTTGAATACGGCAGGGTTAAATGCGTTAGAAAATAAAGAAGTGTCACATGGCAATGCGATTATGAATTCGCTTCGTATTATTGCCGGTGCGATGGGAACTGCAATTAGCATTACCGTTCTTTCTATCGTGTCACGAAACTTTATGGACGCACATGGTCATTCGGCTAAAATGATGCGTGAAGCTACGATTAGCGGAGTCGATGCCGCATTTATTTTTACGACAGTATTAATTGTTATTGGCTTTGTTTTATCACTCTTTATCCGTGAAACAAAACAAAGCTCGTTATCACAATCATAAGACTAATTTTGAAAGGATGAACGTTATGGGTGTTTTTACAAATGAAGAAAAGGTTCAAATTTTAAAAGATGTTGTAGGTTTTAAAACGGTTAATGATAATGAATTAAAGGTATGTCACTATTTTAAAGCATTATTTCAAAAACACGGTATTGCAGCGCGTATTGATATGGTTGAAGGGCAACGCGCAAACCTTATAGCTGAAATTGGTGAAGGCTCCCCAGTACTTGGTATATCTGGTCATATGGATGTTGTAGCTGAAGGCAATCATAGTGAATGGACGTACGATCCTTTTACACTTACGGAAGCGGATGGTTACTTATATGGACGTGGCGCTGGAGATATGAAATCTGGACTTGTCGCTTTAGCCATAGCAATGATTGAAATTCATGAAAGTGGTGCTTTAAAACGCGGTAGAATTAAATTTATGGCGACAACAGGTGAAGAAATGGAACAGCTTGGTTCTAAGCAGTTGTATGAAAATGGAGAAATGGATGACGTCGATGCCCTTGTTATTGCGGAACCGTCAGAAAAGATGTTAGTGTATGCGCATAAAGGATCTATGGATTTCCGTATCACGTCTAAAGGTCGCGCTGCACACAGCTCGATGCCAGTGATTGGTCAAAATGCGATTAAACCATTGATGCAATTTGTGCAACATATAGATGATGAATTTGATAAAATTTCGAAAGCGTTGAACTGCGAACGTTTAAATTTCGAAACATTTTTGGATTACATTAAACCAATGTTATCTGAAAACATGGATATGGATGATGTGTCACGCGTCCTTTATGGTTTAGTTATTACAAATACAATATTTAATGGAGGCACTCAAGTTAACTCCGTACCTGGACGAGCGACTGCAGAATTCAATGTGCGCACAGTACCTGAGTATGACAATGAACAAGTAAAAGCATTATTTAACCACTATATAGAGCTAATGAATCAACAAGGGGCGAATCTTGAACAAGATGTCTATCTTGATTTAGATCCTGTCATTACAACGGGAGATAATGCGCTTGTACGTCTAGGTGTTGAAACGGCAAAACAACATTTTGAGCATGATATTATCGTATCGCCCACGGTTGGTGTTACGGATGCTTCCAACTTATTACGTGGTAAAGATGAACATTTCTCATTTATGATGTTTGGTCCTGGAGAGCGCGCACATCAAGTTGATGAACGTGTGAAAAAAGCATCTTATTTAAACTTCATCGATTATTATATCGCGTTATTTACAACATATCTTTCAAAATAATGATGATGATTTAATGTGAAAAGGGGAGCTTAAGTTTTAATATTTTAACTTAAGTTCACCTCTTCTATTTAGCGCTTTTGTAAACGCTTTCTATTGTGCGGAATTGCCTCTGATGCTTGTATATAAAATTGAAAAAATAGCGCTTGTAGATTAATATAGTTTGTATATTTTATTTATGTAGTTGAAGTGAATGGAACTGGAATAACGCGTTGATTATTCTAGGCACATTCCAAATCTTAACTAAAGGGATATGATGAAATCATGGAACACAATACGGAGTTTGAAGGAAATGGACGACTTATCATAGGGATCGTTCTAGGCGTAATTACGTTTTGGTTATTTGCCTTATCTTTAGTCAACGTCGTGCCGACATTACATAAGGAGTTAGGTGCAAATTTCGGTTTAATTAATGTGGCGGTGAGTCTGACGTCACTCTTTTCAGGTATGTTTGTAGTCGGGGCTGGAGGCATTGCGGATAAATATGGCCCTGTAAAAATGACTTATGTCGGGTTATTGTTAAGTGTAATCGGCTCACTCATTATTGTCGTTTCACCACAAATTTGGCCAATGATTATCGGGCGTGGTATTCAAGGGTTGTCAGCAGCATTTGTCATGCCGGCAACATTATCTATCATTAAAGGGTACTACCATGGACGTCATCGCCAAGCTGCATTAAGTTATTGGTCCATCGGCTCATGGGGTGGCGGTGGTGTGGCATCATTTTTTGGTGGCATTACCGATACATTTTTAGGATGGCGCTGGATTTTTATATTTTCAATTATGGTTGCCTTCGCAGCAATGATTTTAATTAAAGGAACTCCTGAAGTGCCACGTAAAGCAAGCGTCGCACGTCAAAAATTTGATTTCGCAGGTTTAGTACTGTTTTTGATTTTTATTTTAAGTTTAAATTTAATCATTACGCAAAGTTCAGATTATGGTATAGGTTCACCTATCATTTTATCTTTAATCGCACTTTTTATTATTTCAATTGTGATTTTTGTCATCATGGAGAAAAAACGTAAAAATCCATTAGTAGATTTTGAAGTATTTAAAGACAAAGGCTATACAGGCGCAACATTGTCAAATTTTTTAATGAATGCGGTTGCTGGAACATTAATTGTTGGTAATACATTCGTTCAAGAAGATAAAGGATTTACGTCAGCGCAAGCGGGATACCTTTCAATTACCTATTTAGTGATGGTCTTAATTACCATTCGTGTAGGCGAAAAGATTTTACAACATCTTGGTGCACAAAAGCCAATGTATATCGGTAGTATACTTAATATGGTCGGTATCATTTTAATCTCATTAACATTTTTACCTACGACTGCTTATGTCATCGCTTGCGTGATTGGATATTTCATTTATGGTTTAGGTTTAGGATTATACGCAACACCATCAATGGATACTGCAATCGCTAATGCAGATGAAGAACATATTGGCATGGCATCAGGAATATATAAAATGTCATCTTCGCTTGGTAACGCATTCGGTATTGCACTTTCTACAACGATTTTTGCGATTGGAACATCTGCTTTTAACATGCAAGTGGGTGCGATGTTTGGATTATGGTTTAACGTCATCCTTGCATTCATTTCATTTTTACTTGTTGCATTTTTAGTGCCGAAATCTCAAGGTGTTCAAGTTGAGAAGTAATAGAAGGTGGAATGGTTTTGAAATGCTTACCCACTTAAGTATTAAAATTTAATTTTCAAAGATGTGGTGCGTTTATCGACCAAAACCCCTCGCTATGTCGTTAGTGAGGGGTTTGTTGGTATGGATATAGTGATTTATGGATTTATAATCACCTTTTCAGTCTAATACGTAAAATAGCGTAACAATTAAGAGACGTATTGCTGTGGTTGTGATATGATCAAGGATTTCACACTACATTTTTACGTAAAAAGTGATTACTTAGAGGAAGTGATTCTATTTGTATATCCCTTGCTAATTATTATATTCGCTTATAATAAGTTTAATTATGCCATGATAAATGAACTTCTATGAGGGTGTAATAAGTGATAATAAATACATTACTATACAATGGTATTAAAATCTAAAAAAGTATTTCGAGCTATGATATTTCGGAAAATAATAATTTTATGTGACTAACGTCACATAAAATTATAAATAGATAGTATAAAATTAGAATTGGAAGTCATACATGAGAGGAGGAAGTGCTATGGAGCAAGGGGTAATGGTTAGCAACAAAGGTTGCTCGGCATGCGCGATTGGTGCTGCTTGTCTAGCTGATGGTCCTATTCCTGACTTTGAGGTAGCGGGTATCACAGGTACATTCGGTATAGCTTCTTAATTGAATATTTACTATGGGTGTAACGACTTGTCGTTGCACTCGATTTATAAAGGGGATCTCTATATGCAAAGGTATATAAAGTTTAATGAAAATGTTAGATTACATCAACTCCCAGAAGGCGGAGTAATAGAAATGAGCTTCAGAGATACTAAATTTGATATATTAGAGTTTGAATATTTAGATTTGAATTCTTCTGCGTTTGAAGCATGTACCTACTTTGATGGTAGCAAAAAGATAATAGATATTATTCAAGAGATGTGCATTAAATATGATTGTGAACTTAAGGACCATATTAATTGGTACAGTAACTTAATTAAAGATTTGTACAGTAAAAAATTAGTTGAGCTCACACAAAATAATAATACAGGTCCGATTAACTTAACAGGTTCTAAAGAGTATATCACACCACTGCATACTACTTTTGAAATAACGCATAAATGTAATTTAGAGTGTAAACATTGTTATTTAGAAAGCTCTCCTTCTGTTAAAGATACACTAAGTTTTAATGAATTTAAAAAAATAGCTGATGAAATGTATAATAAAGGTGTTTTAACATGTGAAATTACTGGAGGAGAAACATTTGTTCATCAAAATGCAAAAGAAATAATAGAGTATGCATTAAATAAGTTTCATAAAGTAGGTATATTAACTAATGCTACTATTTTAAGAGAAGACGTATTAGATTTGCTTACAAAATATAAGGATAAGATTATAGTTGGTATATCTTTAGATAGTGTTGATCCAAAAGTACATAATGAATTCCGCCAACATCCTAAAGCACATCAGTTAACTTGTAAAAATATTAAAAGACTAGTTGATAGAGGCATTTTTGTAAGAGTAGGTATGTCCATTTACGAAGATAATATGTGGGAAATAAAAGAGATGGCTAAGTTAGTTAGAGAATTAGGAGCACAAGCATTTGCCTACAACTGGATTGATGATTTTGGTCGAGGAAAATCAATTGATGAAGTGAAATTAAATAAACAAAATGATATTTCTTTCAAAGAATTCGAGGTAAATGTTTTAAAAGAAAATAAAGATATCATCCCACTTATACCGATTAATGAAAATAAAGCTAATAATTGCGGCGCTGGATGGCGATCAATAGTTATGGATCCTAACGGTAATGTAAGACCTTGTGCGTTATTTCCGAAAGAATTTAAGATTGGTAATTTAAAAGATTCTAGCTATGAAAAAGTGTTCTCTAGTGACATTGTCAATAAATTATGGAAATTACAGTCTCCTCAAAGTTCTAGTTTATGTTCAAAAGAATGTCCATTCAGCGATTACTGTACAGGATGTTATTTGAAAGGATTAAATACAAATAAAAATCATCGAAAAGAGAATTGTGACTGGGTCATAGAACAAAAACTTGAACCCTTGATGGAAAATATTTAGGAGTGGTAATATGTCAAAAAATTTTTTGAGATTAATAATAGTTATAATTTTTGTGATTTCAACGGTAGTGTTCATATTGAAAAATGATTGGGTTTTTGCCAGTATTTTTGGAATTATCTTTATCGTATTTTTATTAAGATTAATACAAGGTGTATATAATGATAAAAATCAGTGATTTATATGTTTGGTATGACAAGGAATTTATTTTGGAAAATATAAATTTACAACTTTCGAGTGGAGAAATTTATGCCTTGATTGGTAAAAATGGAAGCGGTAAGACTACACTTATCAATACAATTTGTGGAGTTTTATCCTCATTTAAAGGAAGTATTGTTATGGGCAATACTTCCTTTAGTGCAGAAAGCCATTCAAAAACAATACAAAGTAGTAAAAAGGAAAGGTATTATATAGCAGATAATCCGGAAAGAATAAAATATATGAATTGTTTGCAATATATAAACTTAATTTTAGATGTATACAATACGAAAAAAGATCATAAACTATTACAGTATTATATGGAAAGATACCAATTTTCAAATCATAAAAATAAGATAATTAATGATCTTTCACTTGGAAATCTCAAGAAGCTAAACATTATATGCTCTTATTTAATAAATACTAGGATTTTGATTTTTGATGAACCATTAAATGGATTAGATATTCAAGCCATTGAAAGGTTTATAGAAGATATACAACTATTAAAAAATAAGGGGTATTTAATAATCTTATCTACTCATATTCTTGATGTAATTGAAAGGTTTACTAATAAAATTGTACTTATTAATAATAGAAAAGCCACAGAATTAACATTTGAGAATGCTAGTCAAATTAGAGAGGTTTTGGGTGTGAATGAAACTACATAAATATCTAAAATATATAGTTCTAGCTGAGAGTAACAAATACAATTTGAAATCGATATGTAAATTACTAATAAGTGTATTGATTTTGTTGATGTTTGAGTTGTATTTAATTTTGAATAGTGGTATTGAAATTACTATCATTAAACATGCTCATTTTAAATTGATTATTTCTTTGACCTCATTTGTTTTAGCATTATCGTTTTGGAGTTCTTTTAGAAATAGTAATGTACATAGTATGTTTAAACCATTGCCAGTAAATATAAAAAAATTGTATCTATCAATGGTTGTATATATT
>NZ_PPQF01000063.1 GCF_002901865.1 Staphylococcus agnetis | reverse complement strand
AAATTTTTCCATGTCTTGAATCTTTTGCATGTTGCATACCTCCACTATGTTATATGTTCTAAATTATAACGGATATCTTAGTCGACGTCATATGTCGTGATTAATAAAAAACAAAATTATGAAAGTAGTATAAAAAATAGTCTAATTTAACAAATTTTGTTATATTTGATATAAGTCAAGCGAGGAGGTTAAAGCATGATTAAGTTTTATCAGTATCCTAATTGTACTACATGTAAAAAAGCAGCTAAATTTTTATCTGAGCAAGGTGTAAGTTTTGAACCTATAGATATCGTTCAGTTAACACCTACGAAAGATGAATTTAAAGATATTGTAGACCGTTCAGGTATTGAAATTAAAAAATTATTCAATACACACGGTGCAAAGTATCGTGAATTAAACTTAAAGGATAAATTAGATACGTTGTCAGATGACGAAAAGTTAGAACTTTTAGCGTCCGATGGTATGCTAGTGAAACGTCCTTTAGCGATTTTAGGTGACAAAGTTACAGTTGGTTTTAATGAACAAGTTTATCGTGAAACTTGGTTATAATAAAATAGTTGATTGATAAAAACATGTGTGTCATGATTATCTTGTAAACAAATATAGGAGGGGATTCAAGTGGCAGTGCCAAGTGAATTAAAATATTCTAAAGAACATGAATGGGTAAAAGTTGAAGGAAATGTTGCAACTGTTGGTATTACAGACTTTGCACAAAACGAATTAGGAGATATCGTATTCGTTGAGCTTCCAGAAGTTGATGACGAAGTATCAGAAGGCGAAACTTTCGGTAGCGTTGAATCTGTAAAAACAGTTTCAGAATTATATTCACCAGTATCTGGTAAAATCATTGAAGTGAATGAAGATCTTGAAGATGAACCAGAAGCTGTAAATGAATCACCATATGAAAAAGCTTGGATGGTGAAAGTTGAATTAAGCGACGAAAGTGAACTTGATGCTTTAATGGATGCACAAGGTTATCAAGAAATGATCGGCGAATAATAATTATTGAACTCCTAGATATTCCTTGGACTATCTTGGAGTTTTTTTGCACTGAATACTATCTTTTTAGAAGGTGAAGACCATGGCGATGATTAATAAAGTAATTGTTGTAGAAGGCAAATCTGATAAAAAAAGAGTTAAGGAAGTGTTATTAGAACCAGTCGATATCATATGTACGCATGGCACAATGGGAATTGAGAAACTAGACAATATGATAGAATCATTATATGGTAAGCAAGTATACATTCTTGTTGATGCTGATGCTGAGGGGCGAAAGATACGAAAATGGTTTTCGAAGTATTTAAGTGAAAGTACAGATATTTTTATTGATTCAACTTATAGTGAAGTGGCACGTTGCCCAAGAGATTACCTCTCAAACGTTTTAGGGCGTCATGGATTTGATGTTAAAACGGATTTTTATGTTAAAGGAAAATATTCATATCATGAGTGTTTCAGAGCAATTGAACAATACATTTAAAGAAAAAAAGCACAATATACACTTAATTTTCGGCTATACTCCGATGTGTGGGACATGTAAAGTCTCAGAACGAATGTTGCATATTGTAAATGAAGTGACACAGTTACCTATAGAAAAACGCGACCTCAATTTTTATCCTGAATTTAGCCAAGCCTTTGAAATACAATCAGTACCCATTTTGTTAATCATGCGTGATGACAAAGAAGTGGACCGCATTTATGCTTTTCAGTCTGTCCCATTTTTATTAGAAAGATTGAAAAAAGTGATTGACGAAACTTGAGGATAATGATAAGATTTAAACAATTCAATATTCAGAAAACTCTTATCTAGAGTGGTGGAGGGATGTGCCCTATGAAGCCCGGCAACCGTCTATATTTAGAAATGGTGCCAATTCACATAAAGTATCTTTACTTTTGAAGATGAGAGAAACGCATCGGAATCTATGCTTTCTCTTATTTTTATATAGGAGAAAGCTTTTTTTATTCTGATATTTGATGATTTGCAACACATAAGGGGGAGCAATATGATTGAGCTTAAGGATATCGTCAAACAGTACGAGAGCAAATCCAAATCCGTTTTAGCTGTTGATCACGTTAATTTAACAATCAATAAAGGTACCATATTTGGTATTATCGGTTTTTCTGGAGCGGGTAAAAGTACGTTAGTGCGATTATTTAATTATCTTGAAACACCTACATCAGGTGATGTCATCATCGGTGGAGATCATATAGGGAAATTGAGCAAACGTGCTTTAAGGTATAAACGCCAAAAAGTGAGTATGATCTTCCAACATTTCAATTTACTATGGTCACGCACGGTGCTTGACAATGTATTATTTCCATTAGAAATTGCAGGCGTTTCTAAACGAGAGGCTAAGTTAAAAGCTTTAGAACTCATTGAACGAGTTGGATTAAAGGGACGTGAACACGCCTATCCATCAGAATTGTCCGGGGGACAAAAACAACGTGTGGGTATTGCAAGGGCGCTGGCAAACGACCCGGAAGTATTACTCTGTGATGAAGCAACAAGTGCACTTGATCCACAAACAACAGATGAAATACTTGATTTACTCATTCAATTGAAAAAGGAACAAAATTTAACGATTATTATTATCACTCATGAAATGCATGTCATTCGTCGTATTTGTGATGAAGTGGCAGTAATGGAAGATGGAAAGGTAATTGAACAAGGTAAAGTATCTGAAGTTTTCGAAAATCCAGAACATTCTGTCACTAAGCGTTTTGTTCAAGAAGATCTTCAACCTAATGCTGAGTTTGAGGATATTTCAGGCCTTGTAAAATTAAATTCAAATGACAAGCTTGTTAAACTTAACTTTTCAGGTGAAGCAACAACACAACCTATCGTTTCATATATCTCAAAAACACATGACGTTGAGGTAAATATTTTAGAGGCTAATATTAAACATTCTAAGTCAGGTGCCATAGGATTTATTGTTTTACATATTCCAAATGTTGCGGAAGCAGACTTTGAACAACTGACACATGATTTAGAATTGAAACACATTGAAGTAGAGGTGATTGCACATGGGTAAGAGTTTTGGTGAAATATTACATGAAATGATGACAATGCCAAATGTACGTTGGCCAGAGGTCTGGGTTGCAACATACGAAACGCTCTATATGACAATCATTGCTACACTATTTTCTTTTATATTTGGGTTAATAACAGGAGTCATATTATTTTTAACATCAAAAAGTAAATCTAAAATCGGTCGTCTATTTTATAATATCGTGTCATTTTTCGTTAATTTATTTCGAGCGATTCCATTTATTATACTGATTCTATTATTGATTCCATTTACAAGTTTGATTTTAGGAACAATCAGTGGTCCAACAGGTGCATTACCTGCATTGATTATTGGTGCTTCACCGTTTTACGCACGTCTTGTCGAGATTGCCTTAAAAGAAATTGATAAAGGGGTTATTGAAGCGGCTTGGTCAATGGGGGCAAACACATGGACAGTCATTCGAAAGGTTTTAATTCCAGAATCGCTTCCGGCTTTAATTTCTGGCATCACTGTTACAGCCATTGCTTTAGTAGGTTCAACAGCTGTTGCGGGCGTCATAGGTGCAGGAGGTTTAGGGAATTTAGCGTATTTAACAGGTTTTACACGTAACCAAAATGATGTCATTTTAATATCAACCATTTTAATTTTAGTTATCGTCTTCGTTATTCAATTTTTGGGAGATTGGACAACGAATAAAATAGACAAACGATAAATATAGGACAAGGAGAATGTAAAAATGAAAAGATTTTTATCAATTGCATTAATTTTAGTTTTATCAGTCGTATTAGCAGCTTGTGGGAATGATTCAAAAAGTGGTGATAAAGAAGATAAAAAAATCGTGGTAGGTGCTTCACCAGCGCCACATGCTGAAATTTTAGAACAGGCAAAACCATTATTAGAAAAAGAAGGTTATGATTTAGAAATTAAAACTATTAATGATTATACAACACCGAATAAATTATTAGATGCTGGAGAATTAGATGCGAACTTCTTCCAACATACCCCTTACTTAGATACTGAGAAAAAAGATAAAAAGTATAAAATTGAATCTGCTGGCAATGTACACTTAGAACCTATGGCAGTTTATTCACAAAAACATAAAAGTTTAAAAGATTTACCTAAAGGTGCTGAGATTTTCGTTTCAAACAACCCTGCAGAACAAGGTCGATTCTTAAAATTCTTTGTAGATGAAGGACTTATTAAAATCAAAAAAGGCGTTAAAATCCAAGATGCGACATTTGATGACATTGTAGAAAACAAAAAAGATATCAAATTTAATAATAAACAAGCGGCAGAATTTTTACCAAAAACGTACCAAAATAATGAAGGAGACGCAGTTAACATTAACTCTAACTTCGCGATTGAGCAGAAGTTAAATCCTCAAAAAGATTCTATCGCAGTTGAAAAATCAGATAACAACCCATATGCAAATTTAATTGCTGTACAAGATGGACATAAAGATGACAAGAAAATCAAAGCTCTAATCAAAGTTTTACAGTCTGATGACATTAAAAAATTCATTAAAGACAAATATGACGGTGCTGTCACACCAGCTGAATAAAGCAAAATGCCTTGATCACAATAAGCGTGATCAAGGCATTTTTTTATGAATCTGCCGAAAAACGACCTAAAATATAACTCACAATGAAACCTAAGATTAACGTTGAAATAGATATTATCCATGTTAAGCCAGAAGTTGGCAAGCCAGGAAATACAGAAAATAATGACCCAATAACTAAGCCTAAGATAGCAGCATAGGTGAAGTACGTATAGTGTGTGAGTAAATATTTGATTAATTTACTCGCAACAATAAATCCGACAAGTACGCCAAAACCGACTAACATAATAACGGGTAACGCTTGAAAGTTAAAGCGAACAACCTCTGATATTGCAAATGTAACCGTGCTATATACGCCAAGTAATAATAAAATGAATGAGCCTGAAATACCAGGGAGTAACATGGCGCTTGAGGCTAATATCCCAGCAACAAAATATTTAATGAGCATAGGTGCTGATAAATCGATGTGTGTTGGTGCCGCATGTGATGTATCTCCCTTTAAAAATGCCATTGCTGCAAGTAATAACGTAAAAAGAACGACAATTATCCAGTGCGATGCTTTAAAAGTTTTATTGTAATGAGAAATTCTTAATAAAAATGGAATCACACCAATGATTAATCCTGTAAAGAAAAACATCGTTGGTACTTGGTGATATGCTAATAAATAATTAATAAGACTGCTTAATATACCAATTGCTAATCCCATTCCAATAATAATAGGAAGTAAAAACATCATACTTCGTTTAAAGTTTTTTGAGAAAATACCACTTACTGAAGCAATAAAGTCATCATAGATGCCAAGAAGTAAAGCAATCGTTCCGCCGCTAACGCCAGGGATTAAATCGCTGACACCCATAGCAAAACCACGAGGAAGATTTGAAATTTTAAATCGAGCCATAATCAAACGTGTTCCTTTCTTAATAGGATTACTTTATATTAACTGAAATGTCATATTACAACAATACATTTGAATACGCAACGATGATCCTTTCTGATTGAGAACAAGCCATTGTCTATTATCAATAACTTTTCTAATTACAGTAAAAAAATGATTCGAAAATAAACCGCTTTTTTCAACCCTAAATGTTTTATAATTCCCGTTATTTTCGTTATAATGAGCATTTAGAAAGATTAGAAATCCTTTTGACGTTACTTTAAAATTATTATAAACTAGTTATTGTAATCTAACTTTTTGGAGGGAATAGTAATGCCATCAACATTAGAAATTAAAGACTTACATGTGTCTATTGACGATAAAGAGATTTTAAAAGGGGTTAACCTAACGATTAAAACGGGTGAAATCCATGCCATTATGGGACCAAATGGTACGGGTAAATCTACGCTATCTTCAGCTATTATGGGACATCCTTCATATGAAGTGACTCAAGGTGAAGTGTTATTAGACGGCGAGAACATTTTAGAGATGGAAGTTGATGAACGTGCTAAAGCTGGACTCTTTTTAGCAATGCAATATCCATCCGAAATTACAGGGGTAACGAATGCGGACTTTATGCGTTCGGCAATCAACTCACAACGTGAAGAAGGTCAAGAAATCAACTTAATGCAATTCATTAAAAAATTAGACAAACATATGGATTTCTTAGACATGGATAAAGATATGGCACAACGTTATCTTAATGAAGGATTCTCAGGTGGAGAGAAAAAACGTAACGAAATCCTTCAATTAATGATGTTACAACCTAAATTTGCTATTTTAGATGAAATTGACTCAGGGTTAGATATTGACGCATTAAAAGTTGTTTCTAAAGGTATCAACGAAATGCGCGGTGATGAATTTGGTTCACTTATTATTACGCACTACCAACGTTTATTAAACTACATTACACCAGACCACGTACATGTAATGTATAACGGTATCGTTGTAAAATCAGGTGGTGCTGAATTAGCCAAACGCCTTGAAGAAGAAGGATACGAGTGGGTTAAAGAAGAATACGATTCAGTAGTAGCGAACCAATAATCATCTTAGGAGGAAATAAGTATGACGACTGAAACATTAAATATTTCTGAAGCTCAACTTGTTGATTATTCACAAGCGCACCACGAACCTTCTTGGATGACACAATTGAGAAAAGATGCATTGAAACAATCTGAGTCTTTAGAAATGCCAAAACCAGATAAGACAAAAATTGATAAATGGGATTTTGACACTTTTAAACAACATGAAACGACAGGTAGCACGTACGAAAACCTTCAAGATCTCCCTAATGAAATTGACCGTATTATTAATGTTGAAGCAAGTGAGAACTTAATTATTCAACATAATAATACGCTAGCATACTCAAAAGTAAATGCGAAAGCGAAAGAAGACGGCGTCATTATTGAACATATAAGTGAGGCGCTCCAAAATCATAGTGACCTTGTAGAAAAATATTATATGAAAGATGCAGTTACTATCGATGAACATCGTTTAACAGCATTAAATGCGGCCCTTATGAATGGTGGGGTATTTGTTTATGTACCGCGTAACGTCGTTGTTGAACATCCAATTCAATACGTGGTTTTACATGATGATTCACAAGCAAGTTTCTTCAATCATGTGATTTTAGTTACTGAAGAAAGTGCTGAAGTGACTTATGTTGAAAACTACCTTTCTACGGTTTCTGGCGAGGGTTGCCAGGTTAATATTATTTCTGAAGTTATAGCTGGTGCAAATTCCAAAGTTGCTTATGGTTCCGTAGACTTTTTAGACAAAGGATTCACGGGTCATATTATTCGTCGTGGTACAACTGCTGCAGACGCTACGATTAACTGGTCGCTCGGTCTTATGAACGAAGGAAATCAAATCATTGACAACACTACAAATTTAATTGGTGATCGTTCAACATCAGATTTAAAATCTGTAGTAGTAGGCCGTGGGGAACAAACAATTAATTTAACATCTCGTATCGTTCAATATGGTAAAGAAACAGATGGCCACATTCTTAAACATGGTGTAATGAAAGAAAAAGCGTCATCTATCTTTAACGGTATTGGGTACATTAAACATGGTGGTTCAGGTTCTTCAGCAAATCAAGAATCACGTGTATTAATGTTATCTGAAAATGCACGTGGCGATGCGAATCCAATTCTTTTAATTGATGAAGATGATGTAGAAGCAGGACATGCTGCTTCAGTCGGGCGCGTTGATCCTGAACAACTTTATTACCTTATGAGCCGTGGTATTTCACAACATGAAGCAGAACGTTTAGTTATTCACGGTTTCTTAGATCCTGTTGTACGTGAACTTCCAATTGAAGATGTTCAACGTCAATTAAGAGAAGTTATCGAACTTAAAGTCGGTAAATAAGCATTTGAATGAAGTATCAAAAGTGGCCTTATATAACATACGTTTAAGCGCCACTTTGTTACATTTTAGTTTTAGGATAATGTCAGTAACTATTTGGAGAAAGGTCTGTGATAACAGTGACCGAAACACAATTTGATGTTGAAGCAATTATTAAAGACTTTCCCATATTAAAGCAAAAGATCAATGGGAAACGACTGGCTTATTTAGATTCAACTGCGACAAGTCAGAAACCGCAACAAGTGATTCAAGCCATTGATGATTATTATCATCGCTACAATTCAAACGTGCATCGTGGGGTACACACTTTAGGCTCACTTGCTACAGATGGTTATGAAGGTGCACGTGAAACTGTACGTCGATTTATACATGCGACATACTTTGAGGAAATTATTTTTACACGTGGCACTACAGCGGCAATTAATCTTGTAGCACATAGTTATGGAGATGCACATATTCAAGAGGGTGATGAAATTGTTGTCACTCAAATGGAACACCATGCGAATATTGTGCCATGGCAACAACTGGCTAAGCGTAAAAACGCAACACTTAAATTTATTCCAATGACTGAATCAGGGGAATTAACGATTGAAGCTGTTCAAGAAACGATAACAGATCGAACTAAAATTGTTGCAATCGCGCACGTTTCCAATGTATTAGGAACAATCAATGACATTAAGACCATTGCCCAAATCGCACACGAACATGGCGCAATCATTGCAGTAGACGGTGCGCAATCAGTGCCTCATATGAAGGTGGATGTTCAAGATTTAGATGTCGACTTCTATAGCTTTAGTGGTCATAAAATGCTTGGACCGACTGGTATAGGTGTTTTATATGGTCGCCGTGCGTTATTAAAAGACATGGAACCGATTGAGTTTGGTGGCGATATGATAGATTTCGTAGGACTTCATGAAAGTACTTGGACTGATTTGCCAACGAAATTTGAGGCGGGTACGCCATTAATTGCGCAAGCTATAGGATTGAAAGCCGCGATTGAATATTTAGAACGCATCGGCTTTGATGCGATACATGAACATGAAGCAGAGATAACAGCGTATGCTTATGATAGAATGTCTGAAATTGATGGTATAGAGATATATGGCCCAGATAAAGATAAACGTGCAGGTATCATCACATTTAATCTTAAAGATGTACATCCTCATGACGTTGCGACTGCTTTAGATACAGAAGGTGTTGCAGTACGTGCGGGTCACCACTGTGCGCAACCTTTAATGAAATGGTTGAACGTTTCGTCAACAGCACGTGCAAGTTTCTACATTTATAATACTAAAGAAGATGTAGACCAACTTATAGAAGGGTTGAAACAAACAAAGGAGTTTTTCTCTTATGAATTTTAATAATCTTGATCAATTATATCGTTCAGTGATTATGGATCATTATAAAAACCCACGCAACAGAGGTGTTATAGAAGACGGCACAATGACTGTTGATATGAACAATCCAACTTGTGGGGATAGAATACGACTCACTTTTGATATTGTAGATGGCATTATTAAAGATGCAAAATTCGAAGGTGAAGGGTGCTCGATTTCGATGTCAAGTGCATCTATGATGACAGAGGCGATCAAAGGACACAGTCTTAAGGAAGCCATGGAAATGAGTCAAGAATTTACAAAAATGATGCTCGGTGAAGATTATGTCATTACTGACGACATGGGTGACATTGAGGCATTACAAGGTGTATCTCAATTCCCAGCACGTATCAAGTGTGCCACTTTAGCATGGAAAGCACTGGAAAAGGGTACAGTGGAACAAGAAGGCAAAATAGAAGAATAAACGTAACTAGAACCGCGTTAGTATAGAGTGTATCGATAAAGATACAAAAATGAGTGAATAGGAGTGATCGTTGATGGCTAAAAAAGCACCTGATGTAGGCGATTATAAATATGGATTCCACGATGAAGATGTGTCGATTTTTAGATCTGAACGTGGATTAACAGAAAATATCGTACGTGAAATTTCAAATATGAAAGATGAACCGGAATGGATGTTGGACTTTCGTTTAAAGGCATTAAAATTATTTTATAAAATGCCGATGCCACAATGGGGTGGAGATTTATCTGAATTAGATTTTGATGATATTACGTATTATGTTAAACCGTCTGAGCGTTCTGAACGTTCTTGGGACGAAGTGCCTGAAGAAATTAAACGTACATTTGATAAATTAGGTATTCCGGAAGCGGAACAAAAATATTTAGCAGGTGTTTCTGCGCAATACGAATCTGAAGTTGTATACCATAATATGGAAAAAGAACTTGAAGAAAAAGGTATTGTGTTTAAAGATACGGATACAGCATTAAAAGAAAATGAAGACTTGTTTAAGAAGTATTTTGCATCTGTTATTCCTGCGGGTGACAATAAGTTTGCAGCATTAAACTCTGCGGTTTGGTCTGGTGGATCATTTATTTACATTCCTAAGAATGTTAAATTAGATACACCATTACAAGCATACTTCCGTATTAACTCTGAAAATATGGGACAATTTGAACGTACGTTAATTATTGCTGATGAAGGTGCATCAGTGAACTATGTAGAAGGATGTACTGCACCTGTGTATACGACAAATTCATTACACTCTGCAGTTGTTGAAATTATCGTTCACAAAGACGCCCACGTACGTTACACTACAATCCAAAACTGGGCAAACAATGTTTATAACCTTGTTACTAAACGTACACTAGTTCACGAAAATGGTAACATGGAATGGGTTGACGGTAACTTAGGTTCAAAATTAACTATGAAGTACCCGGCTTGTGTACTTGTTGGTGAAGGTGCAAAAGGTAGCACGTTATCTATTGCATTTGCTGGTAAAGGACAAGTACAAGATGCTGGTGCCAAAATGATTCATAAAGCACCGAATACATCTTCTACTATCGTCTCTAAATCCATTTCAAAAGATGGCGGTAAAGTAGTGTACCGTGGTATTGTACACTTTGGTCGTAAAGCCAAAGGTGCACGCTCTAATATCGAGTGTGACACGTTAATTTTAGATAATGAGTCAACATCAGACACAATCCCATACAATGAAATCTTTAATGACAATATCTCCTTAGAACACGAAGCGAAAGTATCAAAAGTGTCAGAAGAACAACTTTTCTACTTAATGTCTCGTGGTATTTCAGAAGAAGAAGCAACTGAAATGATTGTTATGGGCTTCATTGAACCATTTACAAAAGAATTGCCAATGGAATATGCCGTTGAAATGAACCGATTAATTAAGTTCGAGATGGAGGGCTCTATTGGTTAATCAAATATGATTGTATCAACGCTTTATGGTTATTCATAAAGCGTTGATACTTTTTTAATTTCTTAGTAATATCTGCTGGTGCATGGAGACGTTGGGAATGAAATGCGTTACGTCTTCAGTACACCAATGGGCATGCATGAATAGGTGATCAATAGTGTAAGGTGCGTAAAACTTGGAAAGCGCATGCGTCATCCAGTCATCTACTGCCTTTTACTTCGTGAAAGCTATTTAAAGAGTTCTGTGTTCAAAGTGAATTTTGATTTCGGCTTGATGTCTCAGAAGTCTCGCCTAAGGAAACAAATAAAACAATAGATTAATTCTGCTTGCTTTTTGGTTAGAAGGGCGCTATGTTTTGCCCTCGTTAACCTATTCAACTTTTTAAATGATGACGTACCTCGCATAAAAAATCAGAATGTTATCAGTGTATCTATAAAGATGTATGGTAAAATACTGGTGGTACGACATTTTATGTTTTATCAGACGAAATAATGTCAAAACATTTTAAGTAGCTGAAATTTGGACGTATCGGAAGGAGAACTGCTTAATGATCATTGCGATCATTGTATTAATTTGTGTATCTTTTTTCTTTTCAGGTAGTGAAACGGCACTGACCGCTGCGAATAAAGTGAAATTACAAGCGGAAGCGGATGCGAATCAAAAGTCTGCAAAATTATTGAAATTATTAGATAAACCGAGTGAATTCATTACAACCATCCTTATAGGGAATAATATCGCGAATATCCTTTTACCCACATTGGTGACCATTTTAGCTGTAGATATGGGTGTCAATGTCGGTGTGGCTTCAGCGGTGTTGACGGTTGTCATTATTTTATTTGCGGAAGTCATACCTAAATCAATAGCGGCAACGATACCTGATCCTATTGCAAGACTTGTTTTTCCTGTTATACACATTTTTGTGATTTTATTTAAGCCATTAACAAAAATATTAAATTTGATTACGGATACGATTAACCATTTGATTACACGTGGCCGTGATCAAGAGGGTATGTCGAAGGAAGAAGTACGCGCAATGGTTTCGATTGCTGGTAGTGATGGTGCGTTTAATGAAATTGAAAAAAATCGTATTCAAGGTGTTATTAATTTCGATCGTTTGAAAATTAATGATGTGAATACGACACCTCGTGTCAATGTTACCTCTTTGAGTGTCGATGATGATTATAATGAAGTTTACGATGTTGTAATGAATCATCCATACACACGTTATCCTGTATATGAAGGGGATATTGATCATGTGGTAGGCGTTTTTCATTCAAAATATTTACTTGCATGGAGCCAAACACCTGAAAAATCATTGCGAGAATTTTGTTCTGAACCTTTATTTGTCTATGAACATAATCACGCAGAATGGGTACTGCGTAAAATGACGGTGACCCGAAAACATTTAGCCATTGTTATTGATGAATACGGTGGTACGGATGCGATTGTTACTCATGAAGATTTGATTGAAGAGATGTTAGGTATGGAAATTGAAGATGAGATGGATCGTGTTGAAAGTAAAATGGTAGAACAAGTGCGTTAAAGCGTACCCTTACAATATACAATTTAAGGTGACACGCCTTTTGTATCAATGTATAAAATGATTCGAGACTAGGGCGAAAAGACGTCCTAGTCTTTTTTCGATAACGTTACCATCTTATTTTGCATATTAGGTTATCACGGGGTGAATGCGGTTAAATAAGATATAATGTGGTACATCGCAATGCTTTAATGCACAATGTAGAAACGAGCACCAAGATGACAAAGATGTATAGTGGCAAATGGGTGCGAGGTATAGAGAATCAATTTATTCATGACATGCGTGCACAACAAGTAACACTACTTCCGTATCCAATACAAAATGATTTAACAAAGGCATTACGTTAACAGGCTATTGAACATAAGGACGAAAGCGTGACGCATTTGTGGGCGGGTCAAGGCTTAAGGATAACACGCGAAATGGCTGTGTCACAATTGATGACAACGTTAGAATATGAAACAGATCTCACGTTCAGACGAAATCTCAATACTTCTGAATGAATATAAGAGGAGAGTACACACATTACATTCATGCGCATTTAAAACGTCATTTATATAGATATTCAGATTTTCTTGTGCTCAGTAAATGCAATGACCGCAATGTTTGCCAAGTGGATGCATCAAAAAGGGAGAGAAACCAGATGATTTGGTTCTCTCTCGCCATTGATGACTAGGCGAATTGTTTCAGCCAAGATAACAAGAGTTTAAAATGTGTTCCTTCTGGATTGATACAATCTAAATGGTCTAAATAAGGCAAAGCATAAAACGTGATATAATGTCCTTTTTGATAATTTTCATGAATAAATGAGATAGATGTATCGATATGTACAGCATTATCATTAAAACCATGAACAATCAGTGCGTCACAAGATATAGGAAGCTGTGTAATTGGGGAGGCTTGTCTTAATAATTTTGTAGCGCGTGTTTCAAAATATTCTGCAACGGCATCTTGACCTAGGTGGTGATGTAACGTATAGAGCACATCGGTCACAGGTGCCAAACCTACGAGTGCATCCAAATCGCGATGATTTAATAATACTAGCTGTCCGCCTACAGAATGCCCGATGCCTACAATCCTTTTAGGTGCATATGAAGTGTGTTTAAAATGATTTAACGCTTCATGGACATCATTTGCGGGTATGGGCCACTGATGTTTAGGTCCACGACGATACTCAATATTAATAATGGAAAACCCCGCGTCTATAAAAGCGTCGATAAGGGGATTTAACATATGTTTGTCGAATTTTTCACGCCAATAGCCACCATGAACAAGTGCAAGCCAAGTGGTGTTTTCAGCTGACTCATTAAGATATACATCATAATGTTGCGCTTGATGCGTACCATACATGTATGATTCCATTTTCATCACTCCTGTTTATCTCTTTACCCTTAGAAAGATTGAGGAAACGACCGGAAGTACCTTGAAGTCGTCGATTGTCAAATGAATGTGATAAAATGAAATCGGTGATAAATATGATAGAAATAGGCTTAACGGGTTGGGGAGATCATGACGGACTCTACGAAGATTTAGCACGTAAAACTGATAAATTAAAAACGTATGCCAGTCATTTTCCTATTGTTGAATTAGATGCTTCTTATTATGCGATTCAACCTGAACGTAATATTTTAAAGTGGATCAAAGAAACACCTGAACGTTTTAAATTTGTAGTTAAAATTCATCAAGCTTTAACGTTACATGCTGATTATAAAGATTATGCTGAATCGATAGAAGCATTATTTCAAGCATTTAATCAAATGCTTGAGCCTCTAGTAAAAGCAAACAAACTTGCGATGGTACTTGTTCAATTTCCACCGTGGTTTGATTGTAATGTAAAAAACATTCATTATATTCGTTTTGTAAAATCTCAACTCAAAGATATACCGATTTGTATTGAGTTTAGGCATCAATCGTGGTTTACACCACAGATGAAAGAAAATACACTCGCGTTTTTAACAGAACAACACTTGATTCATGTCGTTTGTGATGAACCTCAAGCAGGAGATGGGTCTATTCCATTTGTAAATAGAGTAACGCATGATGTGGCATTTGTACGTTTACATGGAAGAAATGTGCACGGTTGGACGAAAAAGGATATGACGGACCAAGAATGGCGAGATGTACGCTATTTATATGATTACAATGACAATGAGTTACAAGATATAGCTGAAAAGATACAAATTTTAGCGCAAAAAGTTAAAAAAGTGTATGTCATTTTAAACAATAATTCAGGTGGCCATGCTGCACAGAACGCAAAAACACTACAAAGATTTCTTAAAATCGATTATGAAGGGCTTGCACCACAACAACTTAAACTTTTTTAACAGGGAGGCAATGTGATGAGCATTGTAATATTAATCATTATCGGACTTTTATCAGCAATCATAGGTTCTATTGTTGGTATTGGTGGCGGCATTATCATCGTGCCAACTTTAATATACTTTGGAATCACTCAAGGGATTTTGCATCATATTACGCCTCAAACAGCGATTGGAACATCTTCAATCATACTAATCGCAACAGGCTTATCTTCTACCTTGGGATATTTAAAAGTTAAACAAGTTGATATACGAAATGGCTTGATTTTAATTATAGGTATTCTTCCAGGCGCTTTTATAGGTGCTTATCTCAGTCGCTTTTTAACGATGCATTCATTTAATTTATATTTCGGCTTATTTTTAATACTTGTATCCATCTTATTAATGATACGTTATAAAATTCCACCACTTAAACTATGTCAAAAGCCAAAATATATGAAAACATATATTGATGGTCGTGGTGAACGTCATGTTTATGGTGTCGCACCTGTCATTGCGGTTGTTGCTGCTTTTATAATTGGACTTACATCTGGTCTTTTTGGTATCGGTGGCGGTGTGCTCATGACGCCATTTTTGCTCATTGTGTTTCGTTTCCCACCTCACGTTGCTGTCGGTACGAGTATGATGATCATTTTCTTTTCAAGCGTTGCGGGCTCAATTGGGCATGTCATCCAAGGACATGTCGTTTGGAGTTACGGTTTAATTTTAATACTGTCTAGTTACATCGGTGCACAAATAGGTGTAAAGGTCAATAAAACGATTAAATCAGATATGGTCGTACTTATATTACGGATAGTCATGTTAATATTAGGTCTCTATTTAATTCTTCAATCATTTAGTGGATAAGGAGAGATGCTCATGCGAATTACAATTTATCATACGAATGATATACATAGTCATTTACATGAATTTCAACGTATTGCCGCATATATGAATCAAGAACGACCTCATTTATCACATCCATCTTTATATATAGATATTGGTGACCATGTAGATTTATCTTTACCTGTTACAGAAGGAACGATGGGTAAACGCAACATAGAGTTGTTAAATCAAGCATCCTGTGACATTGCTACTATTGGCAACAATGAAGGGATGACGATTTCGCATGAAGCATTACAAACCCTTTATTCAAATGCAACATTTGACGTTACGTGTTCGAACGTCTTTGATGAACATGGTGAATTGCCACAACACTTTGTTTCCTCAGTGATGAAACATATTGAAGGCGTACGTCTTCTTTTTGTAGCAGTCACAGCACCCTTTACGCCTTTTTATCGCGCTTTAGATTGGGTTGTGACTAACCCTTTTGAAGCGATAAAAGAAGAGATTGCAAAATACCAACGTAACTATGATGTGCTAATAGTGATGAGTCATGTCGGTATTTTCTTTGATGAAAAGTTATGTGAAGAACTTCCTGAAATTGATGTCATTTTTGGTGCACATACACATCATTATTTTGAAAATGGTCAAATTGAAAATGGTGTGTTAATGGCAGCAGCAGGGAAGTATGGTCATTATTTAGGTGAAGTGACTTTAGACATTGAGGCGCGTCAAGTCGTACATAAGCGTGCAACATTGCATCCATTGCACACCTTACCTGAAGTGTCGACATCATTTGATGTAGAAGGAAAGCAATTACTTAATGATGCTGTTGTGTCACGACCAATGACTTTGAAACAAGGGACGAATCATGTGACGGAAGCAGGTTATTTATTAGCAGAAAGTGTTCATGAATTTACCGAGGCAGATTGTACCATTATTAATGCGGGGTTAATTGTAAAAAGCTATTATCAAAAAGTTTTAACAGAATATGATATCCATCAAATGTTACCTCATCCGATTAATACTGTAAGGATTAAACTTAGTGGACATAAATTAAAAGAAGTTTTATTTCTAGCTAATGAAAATAAATATATGTATCAACATGCGCAAGGTTTAGGCTTTCGTGGGGATATTTTTGGAGGATATATTATCTATGAGGCAGGGTTGATACAATCATCTCAGCGCTATTTCGTTCAAGGAAAAGAGATTGTTGATGATGAGGTATACACTTTAGGAACGATAGATATGTACACGTTCGGACGTTATTTCCCACTGTTAAAAGAAGAAAAAGTGAATTATTTAATGCCGGAATTTTTGAGAGACATTTTCAAAGAAAAATTATTGCAATTATGATTTTTAAGTCGGTAGATTTTAATTTACCGTAAAGTTCGTTATAATGTAATGAGATGTAAAACTACAGGAGGGTATCTGCTGTTATGGCTACTAAAAATGAAGAAATTCTACGTAAACCGGATTGGTTAAAAATAAAATTAAATACAAACGAGAACTACACAGGTCTCAAAAAAATGATGCGCGAAAAAAACTTACATACAGTATGTGAGGAAGCGAAATGTCCGAATATACATGAATGTTGGGGGGCACGCCGTACAGCAACATTTATGATTTTAGGGGCAGTTTGTACACGTGCATGTCGTTTTTGTGCAGTTAAAACGGGTTTACCGAACGAGCTTGATTTAGAAGAACCAGAACGCGTAGCAGAGTCTGTTGAATTAATGAATCTTAAACACGTCGTGATTACTGCAGTTGCACGTGATGACTTAAAAGATGCGGGTTCTAATGTTTATGCAGAAACGGTACGTAAAGTACGTGAACGTAATCCATTTACGACAATCGAAATTTTACCGTCAGATATGGGCGGAGATTTTGAAGCATTAAAAACGTTAATGGATTCTAAACCAGACATCTTGAATCACAATATTGAAACAGTACGTCGTTTAACGCCAAGAGTGCGTGCGCGTGCAACCTATGATCGAACGCTTGAATTTTTGAAACGTTCTAAAGAAATTCAACCAGATATCCCAACGAAATCAAGTTTAATGGTTGGTTTAGGTGAAACAATCGAAGAAATTTATGAAACTATGGATGATTTACGTGCGATCGATGTAGATATTTTAACGATTGGACAATATTTACAACCGTCTCGTAAACATTTAAAAGTACAAAAATACTATACACCATTAGAATTTGGTAAATTACGCAAAGTGGCAATGGAAAAAGGCTTTAAACATTGTCAAGCAGGTCCTTTAGTGCGTAGTTCTTACCATGCTGATGAACAAGTAAATGAAGCAGCCAAAGAAAAACAACGTCTTGGTGATGCACAATTAAATCAATAAAATCAAGGTGTGATACGCATGATTAAAGTAGGTCAGCATTATTTTGAACTTCTAGAATCCTATGAAAATGGTTTTATTGAAGAGGACTTTGTGGCTCGATACTCTGAGATATTAGATAAATATGATTTTATTGTTGGGGATTATGGTTATGAGCAATTGCGCTTAAAAGGTTTTTATTATGATTCCAATCGTAAAGCGGATTTTAACAAACGTTTTTCAACAATCCAGGATTATATATATGAATACTGTAATTTTGGATGTGCGTATTTCATTGTTCGACGTCTTAGTAAACATGAAGCGGAAAAACATCTTGCGGAAGATGCACATATTATCAATGAAGATAAGCTCAAAGATGTTAAAATTCAACCCACGATACAAGAGTAATGGGCTTTTATGCTCAGCGTAACACATTAAGTCCTTTCATTAATAAAGATTACAGCATGCATATAATTTGTAATGCAATATGATGTGGTGAATGGTAATGAAACATCCAACATCACTAAAAAACCTTCGGAATTCAAACGAATTTCGAAGGCTTTTTTGTACTATTTGAGTAAGCTTGGTAGATATAAGAATGGGTAAAGTGAGGCCGATATGCCAAATGATAAATGTGTAATTTATTAAAAATCCATTCACTGAGCTGTGAAAAGGGGGACAGCATCAACTATTGAATTACTTCATGTAAGAAAGCAGTAATTTCCTCAGCTTCATCATCGTTAACCCCTAAAATATATGCGATATAGCCTTCTTCTTCTAAATCGTCAGTACCAATAATTCCGAATTTATTTGTTTGTGTATTCAACACAATCGTTTTACCGTAATGACGATCTGTTTGAAGTAACACCAAGTCATATCGACTATGGTCTCCTACAAATCCTACGAATCGAACTTGAGAAGGTTCGAGATCATCATATAAAAACATATCAATCATGTTCGTGTACTCCTTCAATAAAATGTTAAGGCAAGTATAACGATAAATGAATCGAACTGCAAAATTGTGATATGATTAAGACAATAGAGGTGACTAAAATGTATTTTGTAAATAAGGAACAATTATCTCGAAAACTTACATATTTGAAACAATTAACTGATGATTATGCACATGTCAAAGATAATCACTATGCATTTGAACGTGTGGCTCAAATGCTTATAGAGTCTTCTGTAGATATAGGCAATATGATTATTGATGCCTTTATATTAAGAGATCCTGGTAATTATAAAGATGTGATTGATATTTTAGAACTTGAGGGTGCGATTTCAAAAGATACTCAATTGCAACTTCACCGAACAATCGATGTGCGAAAACAATTCGTTCATTTATATGATGAGCTTCACGTAAATGAAGTACAAACGTTATTTGATGAAGTCCTCCCATATTACCGTCAATTTATAGATGAAGTAGTACATTTTTTAGAAAATGAAAATGTTCCAGTTACCGCTTTTGGAAAGGGCGGGAATGAATCATGAAAAACTATAAAGCATATTTAATCGACTTAGATGGGACGTTATATAAAGGTAACGAAATCATTCCAGGAGCCAAGGAATTTATTGATTATCTAAATGAACATGAGATTCCACATCTTTATGTTACAAATAACTCAACGAAATCGCCGACGGATGTAGTAGCAAAATTAAAGCAAATGAACATCCACGCGCGCCCCCAAGAAGTTGTTACATCAGCGATGGCTACAGCAGATTATATTGCTTCTGAACAACCGGGAGCAACGGTATTTATGGTCGGTGCGTCAGGGTTAGAAACCGCATTAAAGGATGCTGGTTTAACACTTAAATCAGATACAAATGTAGATTATGTAGTGATGGGATTAGACGAAGCGATTACATATGAAAAATTAACAACTGCAACGCTTGCCGTTCAAAAAGGTGCGGTGTTTATATCTACCAACAAAGATCCGTCGATTCCTAAAGAACAAGGATTTTTACCGGGGAACGGCTCTTTAACAAGCGTGGTTACAGTGTCTTCAAAAACTGAACCTAAATTTATTGGAAAACCTGAAACCCCGATTATGCATAAAGCCCTTGATTTACTACAATTGGATCGTTCTGAGGTTGCAATGATTGGCGACTTATATGATACGGATATTTTATCGGGTATTAATATTGGCATGGACACCATTCATGTTCAAACAGGTGTCACTTCAAAAGTTGACGCAATGAACAAACCTATACCACCTACTTATAGCATCAAAGATTTATTTGTTTTAATACAGAAACTTGAAAAGGGTAGTGATATACATGAATAAAATTCTCGTAACGCGTCAAATTCCGGAAAAGTTTAAAGCGCGTTTGGAACAATATGCAGAGGTTGAGATGTGGGACCACCACTTGACACCGATGCCGAGAACACAATTTTTAGAAGCGGCTAAAGATAAAACGGCATTGCTCGTTACTTTAAGTGAACAAATAGATGAAACATTATTTCAAGCTGCCCCTCACTTGAAAATCGTTGCAAATATGGCAGTTGGGTATGACAATATAGATTTAGCGGCAGCAGAACGTCATGAGGTTGTCGTAACGAACACACCACATGTGTTAACCGAAACGACAGCTGAATTAGGATTTGCGCTCATGTTGGCCACATCTCGTCGTATCGTAGAAGCTGAAAAATACGTTCAAGATGGCAAATGGGAAAGTTGGGGACCTTATTTACTTGCGGGTAAAGATATATATCGTTCTAAAGTTGGCATTTATGGTATGGGTGAAATTGGCAGAGCGTTTGCAAGACGATTAAAAGGTTTTAATGCTGATATTTTATACCATAATCGCTCGCGCAATGCAAAAGCAGAACATGAGCTCGGCGCGTTTTATACGTCATTTGAAACGCTAGTCAAAGAAAGTGATTTTATTATTTCTACAGCGCCGTCAACGCCTGAAACGCAAAGTAAATTTAATTATGATGTATTTAAAATGATGAGAAATGATGCCATTTTTATCAATATTGGTAGAGGAGATTTGGTTGTAGAAGAGGATTTAATTCGCGCATTAGAGGAACAGGAAATTGCAGGTGCAGGGTTAGATGTTGTGCGCAATGAACCGATTCAAATGGATCACCCGTTGTTGAAGTTTCCTAATGTGATTATTACTCCTCATATTGGAAGTGCATCGATATTAACACGCGACCAAATGATTCAAGCATGTATATTAAATATAGAAGATGTATTTAACGGATGCGAAGCTCGTAATAAAATAAGTTTTAAATAGCTTGCAATCAATCTCACATCATTATATTTAAGTTTATGATTTAACCTATAGTGAATAATATAGTATGATGAAAAACAAACATACGTCACGTGCGCTGTATGTTTGTT
>NZ_PPQF01000062.1 GCF_002901865.1 Staphylococcus agnetis | reverse complement strand
AAACTATACATACCGTATTGATTTTCAAAATCAATATATTTTGATATTGTGTAAAGTATTGAAAGGAGTGCTATACGTTGTTTACATTCACAAAAAAATTCTGGCACAATTCTAAATCTCAAAGAGGAACACTTTTATTAGCTAATTTTGTAAACTTTATTATACTTGCATTAATTGCATCTTTGATAGTGGTCCCATTTTTAGTTTTATTGCAAAGCTTCTATATGTCCGCAATGATGGGTCAAATAGATATTAATAGTATCATTTTTCTTGTTATCGCATTCATAGTACTTGGAAGCTTACTCTTCATCTTTTTAATGTATCCACTTTTAACTGGGTCAATCCGTACCTTTTACAACGTTTTACAATCAGAAAAACGCCTTAAAATCACGGATATTTTTAAAACATTCACTGGTGGAAGATGGTTAAAAGCTGTTATAATAGGAGTTTTTGTACTTTTAACCATTTTCCTAATCATTGTGGCAAATGGTTTATTTGAACAGTTGTTAAATATAATCACTGAAAAGATTATATCTACACTTGATATATCTGACCCTAATTTTACGTTAATTATGATTGTTAAATTAATTATTTCACTTCTTTTAAGTATTGTACCTTTGTTTGGATTTATCTTCATCATTAATATGACGACTGCTTTTGTTGAAGACCCTCAACGCAAAATTGGTGAAATTATTAAATTAGGTTGGAAGACTATTTTAAATAAGCAAAAGACATTTCTTAAATTCTTTATCGGAATTATAATCATTAATTTACTGGTATTACTTTTATCTATCCCTACACAAATCTTACAACGCTTTTTAATTGAACAATTATCATATGACATGATTCAATTCGTAAAAGGCGTTATTTCAATCATTTTTGCTTTAATACGCTTCATATTCTACTTTGTCATTGCAGGTACTGCAGTCCAATATTTTATGAATTTTGGTAAAAAAGAAGCATAAACTAAATGTAACAGCCTTCAATATTCAGATCATATGAATATTGAAGGCTTATTTAATGATGATTCGTCTATTCAATTATAATAAATATTTTTCTAGAAACAATGCGGCGCCATCCTCATTGTTATCAAATTCTGTTTCATATTGTGTCAGGGATTTAATGTGAGGTTTCGCATTCTTCATTGCTACAGTATAAGCTCCCACTTCAAACATTGTACGATCATTATCACTATCTCCCATTACCAACGTATGCCCAATGTCGATATTGTAATGCTCACACATTTCTTTAATTCCCGTACCCTTATTAATGCCATATTTCATCGTCTCAACATTATTATGTGTCGAATTCGATACTTCTATTTTAAGCCTATCTTGTTGTTGATACATTTCGTTTCTAAACGCTTCAATCGTTTGAAGCTCGGGATGAAAAAGATAAATTTTCGAGTATGCTAATCCTTGTGGTATCTCATGCCTCCATGTTAACTTGCCTTTTATGGCTTCATGACGTGACAACCATTCACTTTCCGCAACTTGCTGTGGCTTTTCACCTTGAACCATGTTTAACATCCAAGTCTGATCTTCAGTAAGCGCAAAACGTGGTTCATTAAATGGAAACACTTCATAATAAATTCCAGCTTTCTTAGCGACATCTACAATAGATTTAACTGCCGCTTCACTCAAATCATGTTCAAATAACACTTTGTCATTGATATGTCCAAGTGTGCCATTAGATGAAATAATACCATCAAATTTTAAGCCTTCAGGTATTAACATATGAATTTCTTCATACGCACGTCCCGTGGCTAGAAACACACGATACCCCGCTCCCCGAAGTTTTGAAATCACGTCAGCAGTAGTTTTACTAGCACGATTATTTTCATGTAAAAGCGTGCCATCCATGTCTAAAAATATAGCTTTAACCTTTTTCATACATACTTTCCTTTCAATCCGATGTTATCTATATTGTGTCATGTTTAGTTAAACGAATCAATGTTATCCATCCAAAACATTATAAACGTACAATTTGATAACGTTGATGGTGATGATATACTTTCACCGGCATATTGAATAGTTTTGAAAGGTGATGGCCATTTATGACATCATCAATGTCACCTTTAGCATGGATTTCACCTTCTTTTAACAATAACGCATGTGAAACATTTGAAGATATTTCTTCAATAAAATGTGTGACATAAATCATTGCTGTTTCTGGATAATGGTAAAACATACGCTTTAATGTATCTATAAATTGTTCACGCCCAACAAAATCAAGCCCATTTGTAGGTTCATCTAACACTAAAACTTTGGGCTGGTTAATGATTGCGCGCGCCAACAACACACGTTGTTGTTCACCTGAGGAAAGTTTCCCAAGT
This sequence comes from Staphylococcus agnetis, assembly GCF_002901865.1. Lineage (GTDB taxonomy): Bacteria > Bacillota > Bacilli > Staphylococcales > Staphylococcaceae > Staphylococcus > Staphylococcus agnetis. The sequence continues at coordinate 8,192 of NZ_PPQF01000062.1, read as the reverse complement.
GGTTGTGTTTCAAACTCTGAAATATTAAGTTGTTCTAAGAGACGTTTCGCTATAGTCATTTGATCTTGAGTTGGTGTAAAGTATAAACCTATTGTTTGTGGTATACCACTAAGAACCACATCCCGTACGAGCTCATTAGGGTCAAATTTTGCCGAAAGTTCACAAGAAATATAGCCCATTTGTGTTCTAATCTCATGTGCCGAATAACCATCTTCACCTGGCTGATGTCCGAAAAGGTTGACATTCCCACTCGATGCAAATTCATACGCGTTAATAATGTTAAGCAATGTTGTTTTACCTGCACCATTCAGTCCATAAACGAGCCAATGCTCACCACGATTCACTTGCCAGTCAATGTGTTTTAAAATCTCTCGACCTTCTATTTTTTTCGAAACTTGATTTAATGAAATTAACATTGGCATCACACCTTATTTAACATATTACACTCATCGTACCAAAATCCATGGCATTTTGCATATAAAAAAGACGGCTGAACGCCGTCTTCATGGGTTAAAGCGTATTATTCAACTGTAACTGATTTTGCTAAATTACGTGGTTTATCCACATCTAAATCACGGTGTAATGCCGCATAATAAGAAATAAGTTGTAACGTTACAACAGATACTAACGGTGTAAGTAAGTCATGTACACGAGGGATGACATACGTATCCCCTTCTTTTTCAAGGCCTTCCATTGAAATAATACATGGATGTGCACCACGTGCTACAACCTCTTTTACATTACCACGAATAGATAGGTTAACACCTTCTTGCGTAGCTAATGCGATAACTGGTGTACCATCTTCAATTAACGCAATCGTTCCATGTTTTAATTCCCCACCTGCAAATCCTTCTGCTTGAATGTAAGAAATTTCTTTTAATTTTAATGCACCTTCAAGACTTACATTGTAGTCAACTGTACGACCAATGAAGAATGCATTGCGCGTTGTTTCTAAGAAATCTGTCGCAATTTGCTCCATTTTAGGTGCGTCATCTACGATAGTTTCAATAGCTGTAGTCACTTTCGCTAGTTCGCGTAATAAATCAATATCCGCTTCACGACCATGTTCTTTCGCAACAACTTGAGAAAGAATAGATAATACAGCGATTTGAGCCGTATACGCTTTTGTTGAGGCAACCGCAATCTCTGGACCAGCATGTAATAATAACGTGTGGTCAGCTTCGCGAGATAATGTTGAACCTGCAACATTCGTAATCGTTAATGATTTATACCCAAGTTTCGTCGTTTCTACTAAAACTGCGCGACTATCTGCTGTTTCTCCAGATTGTGAGATATAAATAAATAATGGATTCTCTGATAGTAAAGGCATATTATAAACAAATTCTGATGAAACATGAACTTCTGTAGGTACGCCTGCCCATTTTTCAATAAACTCTTTACCTACTAAACCTGCGTGATAACTTGTACCAGCCGCAATAATATAAATTCTGTCCGCAGCTTGGACATCTTTAATGATTTTCGGGTCAATTTTCAAGTTACCTTGCTCATCTTGATACTCTTGGATAATACGACGCATTACAGCTGGTTGCTCATGAATTTCTTTCAACATGTAATGGCTGTATACACCTTTTTCAGCATCTGAGGCATCAATTTCAGCAGTATAGCTCTCACGTTCGATTTTATTACCATCTAAATCTTTAATTACAACATGATTACGTTGTACAAGTACGATTTCTTGGTCTTTTAATTCTTTATATTCACTAGTGACTTGAATCATCGCCAAAGCGTCTGAAGCAATGACATTAAAATCATTACCAATACCAACAAGTAAAGGTGATTTGTTTTTAGCCACATAAATTGTGTCAGCATCTTCACTATCTAATAAGCCCAGTGCGTATGATCCGTGTAATAAACTAATTACTTTCGTAAATGCATCTTCAGTTGATAAACCTTCATTAGAAAAATGCTCAACAAGCTGAACAATGACTTCAGTATCTGTATCTGATTTTAAATCAACATTAGGAATGTATTGTTGTTTTAACTCTTCATAATTCTCAATAACACCATTATGAACAAGTGTAAAACGTTCACTTGAAGACTGGTGTGGATGTGAATTTTCATAGCTAGGCACACCGTGTGTCGCCCAACGTGTATGACCAATACCTGTTACTCCGTCACCAGCTTTTTCAGCTTCTTTACGTAATTCTGCGATACGACCTTGTGCTTTCGTTACCGTCACACCTTCGCTATCACGTGTTGCGATACCTGCTGAGTCGTAACCACGATATTCTAATTTTTCAAGTCCTCGTAATAAAATTTCTTTCGCATTTTGCGATCCAATATAACCTACAATTCCGCACATAATTATTTTCCTCCACATTGAAATAACGGTGCTTAGACATATCAATGGTTAAGGTCATCATTCTGCTTTAATGATGAGACTTAATCATTAAATAAAAGCATCGTTTTTCTATTACTATTTTTAAAGCATGTAATTGGCGATCTTATTAACTTTGTCCGAAAAGTCACCTTTTCGATTTAATTAATAAGCTAACGAATGAGCCACATCCGGGATAGCATCCGCCGAACTAATTCGATCACTATCCTCCTCGTCTACAAGTCAGTCATTAACCGCAATTACCTTCTGTTATTAAGATATTGCGTTTCGTTAAATCATTAACTTGTGCTGGCGCTTTTATTGTTGTACCCTCTATCCTCCTTCCTAAACAATATAACTTATTTTACACTTTAATCTTGATGCAATGCAAATAATTGTTGGTCTACTTTTAAAATTCCTTTAAGAAATAATTAAGTGTCAATCCTAATAAATGATTTGGTAAATAAATGTACATTTTAAATAAAACCAGTGAACAAGGTCATGTTCACTGGTTTTATGTTATAATCCCATTTTCGCTTCAACTACATCGGCAATCGTCTTAGCAAAACGTTCGGCATCTTCATCTGTTTTAGCTTCAACCATTACGCGAACAAGTGGTTCTGTACCAGAAGGACGCACTAAAATACGACCTTCACCATTCATTTCACTTTCAACCTCTTGCATGACTGCTTTAACATCGGCATTTTGCTCAACACCATGTTTATCAGAAACACGCACGTTGACGAGTGATTGTGGATATTTTTTCATTTGTGCTGCAAGTTCACTTAAAGATTTACCTGAACGTTTCACAACTGCAGCTAATTGTATCCCCGTTAAAAGACCGTCACCAGTCGTGTTGTAATCCATCATTACGATATGACCAGACTGTTCTCCGCCTAGATTATAATTACCACGACGCATTTCCTCAACAACGTAACGGTCGCCAACTTTTGTCTTATTAGAGGCAATGCCTTCATTTTCTAAAGCTTTGTAAAAGCCTAAGTTACTCATTACTGTAGAAACAATCATGTTATCATTTAATTCATGATTTTTGGCCATTTCTTGACCAATTATAAACATGATTTGATCACCGTCAACAATGTTACCATATTCATCAACCGCAATTAAACGGTCCCCATCACCATCAAATGCTAAACCAAAGTCTGCTTCAGTCTCACGCACTTTTTCAGCTAAAGCTTCAGGATGTGTGGAACCTACACCATCGTTAATATTATAGCCATCTGGGTTACAACCCATCGTAACAGTGTCTGCTTCTAAATCACCAAATAGAAATGGTGCTAATGAAGCCGTAGAACCATGTGCACCATCGAGTGCAATCTTAAGACCTTCTAGGTTCACATCTACAGTAGACTTTAAATAGCTTAAATACTTTTGTGCTCCTTCAAAATAATCTGAAGTATGCACGATTTGATTCCCTGTAGGTCTTGGTAAATCAGGGTGATCTTGATCTAAAAGTGATTCTATTTCATTTTCTTGATCATCCGATAATTTAAATCCGTCGGAGCCAAAAAATTTAATCCCATTATCTGCAACTGGATTATGAGATGCAGAAATCATAACACCTAATTCTGCTCCCATTTCTCTTGTTAAATAGGCTACACCTGGTGTCGAAATGACACCTAAGCGCATAACTTCAGCGCCTATTGATACGAGACCTGCAATTAATGCATTTTCAAGCATTTCGCCTGATACACGTGTATCTTTACCAACAAGTACACGTGGATGGTCTTTATGTTGATTATGCGCTAAAACATAACCTCCATATCGTCCTAATTTAAATGCAAGTTCTGGAGTTAACTCTTGGTTGGCAACACCTCTTACACCGTCTGTACCAAAGTATTTACCCATATTTCATTTCTCCTTTTATCTCATCGTTAATTTACTTTAATATTCGCTTCCACCGTAGAAGGTTTTGCATGTGTTACACCAGGTGGTAAGTCTAGTTTAACTTCCCTATTTGTCGTTTCTGAAACACCATTAACGTCCACATGTGCAGTGATATCTTCAATGTCTTCGAGGTCTTTACGATTGCCATATATTTCTATGGTATCTTTATTGAGACTCACATCAGAAATCGTTGTACCGTCTTGTTGATTTCCTTTTCGTATAACTTTAACTTTTACTTTTTTATGATAGGGTTCCACATCGACCGTCAAATCTACTGAAGAAGGCACAATCTGAACATCTAATTTATTCATATTTTTATCAAATACAGCTACTTTTGCTTGAGCAGTTGTTTTTTCAGAGATGCCACTATCATTGGTGTAACTTGCTTTTGCAAAAGCGATTCTATCAAGTTGTTCTTTACCACCCACAACTTTAACAGTTCTAGGTGACACCGATTCATCTTTAATTTTATAATTCGGATCCACAGCATATGGACTTGTGTTAGGTTCAACTGTGATCATTCTACTTTCTTTCTTTTCAATTGAAAGCGATGCTTCTTTCGGATAGACACGATAATTGATATCTTTATCTAAACCGCGCACTTGAAAGTCAACCGAATGTTCACCTGGACTCGCATCTGAAACATCTAATGTCACTTTATAATCCTCAATTTTTTGGGCTTGCAAAATTTTAGACTGTGGCCCACTCAATTCAACATCTACACTGTCCGGAGCCCCTGATACGTATAAATTTTTATTATTATTAATGACTTCAACAGGTACATTTTTTATCGTTTTATTACCATCATTCGAAATACGATCTGTACTAAAAGATTCACCAAACACATTATTCACAGAAAGAAAAAGCAATAGCGCGAGGATAAATGCAAAAAAACGTAGTCCCCATTTAGATTCAAACATTTAATTCACGCCCTTCTTCGTAAAATGTGATCCAAACCAATGTTCAGTTAAAAGTTCCTCAAAAGCTTCAATAGAGATATCTTTACGTAATTTCCCATCAAATGTGACAGAGATTGATCCTGTTTCTTCAGATACGATTACTGTAAAAGCATCTGAAACTTCAGAAATACCTACCGCAGCACGATGTCTAGTTCCTAAACTTTTCGCAATTTTAGGACTATCTGATAAAGGTAAATAACTTGCTGCTGTCGCAATTTTATCTCCTTGAATAATCATCGCACCATCATGTAACGGTGTATTAGGAATAAACACGTTAATCAATAACTCTTGTGAAATATCTGAGTGCATCGGAATACCTGTTTCTATGTAATCTTGTAATCCGGTCTCTTTTTCAAAAACAATTAAAGCGCCAATACGTCGTTTTGCCATGTATTGAACAGATTTAGAAACTGATTCAACAAGCTTAGGCACTTCTACTGAAGATGTCATCGCATAACGTTTGAACAAACTCCCTCTTCCAAGTTGTTCTAACGCACGTCTAATCTCAGGTTGAAAAATAACAATAATTGCAAGGAACCCCCATTGCATGACTAAATCAAATAGTCTTGAAGTCGTCGTTAACTGTAAATATTCACTGATACCTTTACCTACTAATATAAATAAAATTCCCTTTAACAACTGAATTGCTTTCGTTCCTTTAAAAACAGTGATAAGTAGATAAATGACATACCATACAATTAATAAATCTAGAATACCAGTGATGACCTCAAGCGTACTTAAGTTTTGAAAGAGGTTAGAAATTTGCATAGCATCTCCTCCGGTAATCTATTCCCATATCCCATATTATACCAAGCAAACTAGCCACTGTCATATACCAATATTATGTTCCATCAAATTTCTATATAAAAATCATGAGGGGTTAACCTTGTTAGCTTAACCCCTCATGATTCCAATTCACCTTTTTATATGTCTATAGCAAACTCTCTCCAAAGAACGAGCCTAATAAAGCGACGGCTTGTTCTGCCGTTTTATTACCTACATCTAGTAAAGGATTTACTTCGACAAGATCCATTGAAGTAATAAGACCTGATTTTTGTAGTTGTTCTAGTGCAAAGTGACTTTCTCTATACGTAAGACCGCCTAACACTTTTGTCCCAGTACCTGGCGTTTCCTCTGGGTCTAATGCATCAACATCTAAAGATAAATGCACGCCATCAGTACGATCTTTTAAATAATCAATCGTTTCACTAATGACCTTTTTGATTCCCATTTCATCAACTTCTGCCATCGTGTACGTTTTTATTTGATGTTTTTTAATATACTCACGTTCGCCAAAGTCTAAATCACGCATTCCAATTAATACAATATTTTCAGGTTTTACTTTAGGTGCAAATCCTCCAAGTTGCACTAATGCCTCTTCTCCTTCTCCTGCTAATACACGAAGTGGCATACCATGGACATTACCAGAAGGTGACTCCTCAGGAAGGTTTAAATCACCATGTGCATCATACCAAATAATACCTAATTCTTTATAATGTTCACTGACTCCAGAAATTGAACCAATTGCTAATGAATGGTCACCACCAAGAATAACTGGAAAATGATTATTTTCAATACTCTCAGAGACTTTATTCTTTAGAGTTTCTGAGAACGTCAAGATCTCATCATAATTTTGTAAACCCTGTTGTTTTGAATGAAACTTCTCTAAGTCTACTTGTGGTGTTTCAACATTACCGCTATCAATGACAGTATGACCAATACGTTTTAACCGCGCAACGGCACCTGCATATCGAATCGCATCAGGACCGAAATTGACACCTAGTTTTTTTTGACCAAATGTCGTAGGTGCACCAATAATTTCTATCGTTTTATTCATATGAATGACCCCTTCGAATTATTGATTGTATCACATCATCCCCTATGTCGATGCATACAACCTTATGCTCATCATAAAGCTTCATATATGCTTAATCAAGCGCCAGTATAGGAATTATAAGGTCCTTCTATTTATTGATATTAAGTAAAATGAATGATTATCGATACATTTACTTAACATACTATGATTTATGCATAAAAATGCGTCTTTTTATACATATCACTTTTTTATTAAATAATAAATAATAGTAGTTATCATGATTGGAGTTCGTGCACAATGCACTCACTATAGTAGATTGCAGTTGACTACATTAAAAAACGGTCAGCGAGACTCATCACTAACCGTTAAAACAATATAGAATAAAAAAAGACCTTATCCAAAGATAAGGTCAGTAAGTGAGCCATAGAGGATTCGAACCTCTGACCCTCTGATTAAAAGTCAGATGCTCTACCAACTGAGCTAATGGCTCTTATGGCTGGGCTAGCTGGATTCGAACCAGCGAGTGACGGAGTCAAAGTCCGTTGCCTTACCGCTTGGCTATAGCCCATTAATGGTGGAGGGGGGCAGATTCGAACTGCCGAACCCGAAGGAGCGGATTTACAGTCCGCCGCGTTTAGCCACTTCGCTACCCCTCCAGATATGCTTTTCATAAAATGGTGGAGAATGACGGGTTCGAACCGCCGACCCTCTGCTTGTAAGGCAGATGCTCTCCCAGCTGAGCTAATTCTCCATCTATGAATGACCCCTACGGGACTCGAACCCGTGTTACCGCCGTGAAAGGGCGGTGTCTTAACCGCTTGACCAAGGGGCCATGGCTCCACAGGTAGGACTCGAACCTACGACCGATCGGTTAACAGCCGATAGCTCTACCACTGAGCTACTGTGGATTAATCTTATGCTTGGCAACGTCCTACTCTCGCGGAACGTAAGTCCGACTACCATCGGCGCTAAAGAGCTTAACTTCTGTGTTCGGCATGGGAACAGGTGTGGCCTCTTTGCTATTGTCACCAAACAATGTTTTACTTCGTGGCATACGTTCGCATTCGAACATGTCACTTCGTAAAATGAATGATTATACATTCAAAACTAGATAGTAAGTATTGTTTCACAAGCATCACCTTATGAACTAAATTGATTAAGTCTTCGATCG
>NZ_PPQF01000061.1 GCF_002901865.1 Staphylococcus agnetis | reverse complement strand
GTGCATCAACGAGTCAATCATTAAGTGAGTCGACAAGTGCATCGATTAGCGCTTCGCAAAGTGCATCAACGAGTCAATCATTAAGTGAGTCGACAAGTACATCGGTTAGCGCTTCGCAAAGTGCATCAACAAGTCAATCATTAAGTGAGTCGACAAGTACATCGGTTAGCGCTTCGCAAAGTGTATCAACAAGTCAATCGTTAAGTGAGTCTACAAGCACATCAGTTTCACAATCGGTGAGCACATCAACATCAGTAAGCGCATCTGAATCGACAAGCACGTCAGTATCACAATCGGTGAGCACATCAACATCAGTAAGCGCATCTGAATCAACAAGTACGTCAGTATCTGAGTCAGAAAGCACATCAACATCAGTAAGCGCGTCTGAATCAGAAAGTACATCAACATCGTTGAGCGCATCTGAGTCAACAAGTACTTCAATTTCAGAATCAGAAAGTGCTTCAACATCAGTAAGTGAATCAGAATCAACAAGTACTTCAATTTCAGAATCAGAAAGTGCTTCAACATCAGTAAGTGAATCAGAATCAACAAGTACTTCAATTTCAGAATCAGAAAGCACGTCAACTTCAGTAAGTGAATCAGAATCGACTAGTACGTCAGTGTCAGAAAGCACATCAACATCAGTGAGCGAATCTGAGTCAACAAGCACATCAGTATCAGAATCAGAAAGTGCTTCAACTTCTGTAAGTGAATCAGAATCGACAAGTACGTCAGTATCAGAATCAGAAAGCACATCAACATCGTTGAGCGAATCTGAGTCAACGAGCACGTCAACTTCGTTGAGTGAGTCTGAATCAACAAGCACATCTGTATCAGAATCAGAAAGCTTATCAACTTCTGTAAGCGAGTCTGAATCAACAAGTACATCTGAATCAGAATCAGAAAGTACTTCAACGTCAGTAAGTGAATCAGAATCGACAAGCACATCGATCTCCGAGTCAGAAAGTACCTCAACATCAGTGAGTGAATCAGAGTCAACAAGTACGTCAGTATCAGAATCTGAGAGCACATCGACATCAGTAAGTGAATCTGAATCAGTAAGCACTTCAGTATCAGAGTCAGAAAGTGTATCGACTTCTGTAAGTGCGTCAGAATCGACAAGTACGTCAGTATCTGAATCAGAAAGTGTATCAACTTCAGTAAGTGAATCAGAATCGACAAGTACGTCAGTATCTGAATCAGAAAGTGTATCAACTTCTGTAAGTGAATCTGAATCAACAAGTACATCAGTATCTGAGTCAGAAAGCACGTCAACTTCGTTAAGCGTATCTGAGTCAACAAGCACATCTGTATCAGAGTCTGAGAGCACATCGACATCAGTAAGTGCATCTGAATCAGAAAGCACATCAACTTCTGTAAGTGCATCTGAGTCAACAAGTACATCGATCTCAGAGTCAGAAAGTACATCAACGTCAGTAAGTGCGTCAGAATCAACAAGCACATCAGTATCAGAGTCAGAAAGCACTTCAACTTCAGTTAGCGAATCTGAATCAACAAGTACGTCAGTATCTGAGTCTGAGAGCACATCAACTTCAGTAAGTGCATCTGAATCAACAAGTACATCAGTGTCAGAATCAGAAAGCACATCAACTTCGTTGAGTGAATCTGAGTCAACGAGCGCATCAGTGTCTGAATCAGAAAGCACGTCAACATCAGTAAGCGAGTCTGAATCAACAAGTACATCAACGTCATTGAGTGAATCTGAATCAACAAGTACATCAGTGTCTGAATCAGAAAGCACATCAACATCAGTAAGTGCATCAGAATCAACAAGTACGTCTGTATCAGAATCAGAAAGTACTTCAACTTCAGTAAGTGCGTCAGAATCGACAAGTACGTCAGTATCTGAGTCAGAAAGCACGTCAACTTCGTTGAGTGAATCTGAGTCAACGAGCGCATCAGTGTCTGAATCAGAAAGTACGTCGACATCAGTAAGTGCATCAGAATCGACAAGTACGTCAGTGTCTGAATCAGAAAGTACATCGACTTCAGTGAGCGAGTCAGAGTCAACAAGTACGTCAGTATCAGAGTCAGAAAGCACATCAACATCAGTAAGTGCATCTGAGTCAACAAGTACATCAATCTCTGAATCAGAGAGTACGTCAACATCAGTAAGTGCATCTGAATCGACAAGTACGTCAGTATCAGAGTCAGAAAGTGCTTCAACGTCAGTAAGTGCATCAGAATCGACAAGTACGTCAGTATCTGAGTCAGAAAGCACTTCAACTTCAGTTAGCGAATCTGAATCAACGAGCACGTCAGTATCAGTATCAGAAAGTACTTCAACGTCAGTGAGCGAGTCTGAGTCAGAAAGCACGTCAACTTCAGTTAGCGAATCTGAATCAACAAGTACGTCAGTATCAGAATCAGAAAGCACATCAACATCGGTGAGCGAATCAGAATCGACAAGTACTTCAATCTCAGAATCAGAAAGTGCTTCAACATCTGTAAGTGAATCTGAGTCAACAAGTAC
>NZ_PPQF01000060.1 GCF_002901865.1 Staphylococcus agnetis | reverse complement strand
GTGAGTTGAGACATGTTATAATTTTTATACATATAAAGTTCCTCCGTATCATTTTGTTTGTCGTTATTCATTATTATACGTGAGGGCTTTATTTTTTTTAAATAATATATAAAAAGAATCGATTGAGTAAAAATGATTTTACCTAATCGATTCTTTTTTTGGCTGAGAATTATGTCCCAGCCCCTTATTGTTATGTTATTCAGTCATGTTATTGATACGTTTTTGTACTTTTTCATATTTTTTTGCAGTGTCTTCGCCTAAATGCTTTTTAATATCATCTAAAGTAATACCGCCCATATCGACTTTCTTAGACTCTTCTTCATATTTTTTCATATCTGCTGCGAATTCTTTTTCAGAGATTTCTTTTTTAAAGAATTTATCTAAACTCGTTGCGATACCATTATATCCTTTAGAAACAGACTTGTTTGACTCTAAAAAGCTAGATTCAATTTTACTTAAAGTTTCTGGTGTTTTAGCATCGACTTTCTTAGATTCATAATTTTTTCTTGATTCATCTAATGATTGTGAGACTGATTTGAATTCTTTTACAATTTTATCTTTATTGCTCAAGTCTAAGTTTGACAATTTGTCCATCGTATTGTCGTAAGTATCAAGATCCTTGTTAACAAACGTCTTTAAGTTTTCTTTGTATTTTTTTAACGTGTCTTCTTTTTGCTGTGTTTCTTGTTTAGCTTCTTTTTTACCTGAGTCGTTTTGACCACATGCACCTAATACTAATACGCTCGATAAACTAATAACTGCCAATTGTTTCAATTTCATAATTTAAACCCCTTAATATGTAATGTTTTAGTATATGTCCACAAATTTAAACAGAATTTAAGAATGTGGGTCACAATGATTATATCAAAAAAAGCGTATCAATATTAGTGTTTTTTTATAAAATGTTGTAGTTTTTCTTATGGTTCATAATCAGATTGTTTATACATAATAACGTTAAAAGAAAAGAATGATTTATAATTATATTAGAGAGGGTTTTTGGAGTGTAAAGAGAAAAAAATACAAGAATTTAAAGTTTTTCTTTACATTTGGTCAAATTGCGTGTATAGTTAACTTTATCGTAATAAAAGATCGTGAAATTGATTGAAGTTTATTATTTAGAATATACTCCTTTTAATGAATGAATTTTTTTTACAAATAAAACGTGCATCATGCACAACGGAGGTATTCTATATGTATAACGGTACAGTAAAATGGTTTAACGCAGAAAAAGGTTTTGGATTTATCGAAAGAGAAAATGGCGACGATGTATTCGTACATTTTTCAGCAATCGTTGGAGATGGATACAAATCTTTAGAAGAAGGTCAAAACGTTGATTTCGAAATCGTTAACGGTGACCGTGGCGAGCAAGCTGCTAACGTAGTAAAAATGTAATTAACATAAATCAGACCGTGTCGAAAGTAAATTCGACACGGTCTTTTTTTATACATAAACGCGACCATATTCATCAGCTGGTATAAGTAATACTAAAATACCACTAATGATGGCAATGATATGAGGGATACCAGTCCAAAAGAATGCGATGTGCAAGAGACCTTGAATGGGTTTACCAGCATAAAACTTGTGGATACCAAAGGATCCTAAAAAGAATGCTAATAAAATATAGGCTAATTTATTTACATACATAAAAATCCTCCTTTATAAATTGAGAATTATTTATTCCAAATATATATGAAATTAACTGTAATTACTATTTAAGTGCTCGGAGTACTTAAGTCTAAGAGTAATTTGGAGCAATGTAACAGCATATGTGGTATATTTAATATACTTAAATATATTCAAGTGAGGTGTCGAGATGGATTTTCATCATTCTAATCTCATTCATGTCAATCGTATCACTTTAAATGTAAAATCTTTACAAAAACAAAAAAGGTTTTATCATTCCATTTTAGGCATGCCAATCAAACATGAAACCCCAATTCAAATCATCTTTGCTATTGGTGATTGGGGAGATGAATTGGTCTTAAATTTGCTCGAAAATGGCCGTACTGCTGAAAGTAGTGAAGCAGGTTTATTTCATTTAGCATTGTTATTAGAACGTGAGGAACAACTAGGTGCGTTCATAAAACATATGTCTTCACACAACATTCCTATTGGTGGTGGAGATCATTTAGTAAGTCAAGCGGTATATTTTACTGATTTTGAAGGTAATGGGATAGAAGTATATGTGGACAGACCTTTTAATAAATGGGAATGGGTAGATGACATGGTAAAAATGGATACTTTACCACTTAATGTAGAAGATATTTTACATCACGCGGAAGGTACTTTATGGGGAGGTATGAAGACAGGTGCACGCATTGGACATTTACATTTAAAAGCAGCGAATTTAACAGAAGCGCAACAGTTTTATGAAAATGTAGGGTTTCAACTCGTGTCAACTTTCCCGAAGGCGTTATTCATGTCTGATTACCATTATCATCATCATCTTGCTTTAAATAATTGGCAGTCTCATAATAAACGAGTTCATTTAAATGAAACGTATGGATTAACATCTTTTAATATTGTTAAACCAGACGCAACTGAAGTGGCATTAACGACGCCTGAAGGTATAGTAATGACTATAAATAGAGCTTCAAAAACAAATGCTGAGACAACTTAATGTCTCAGCATTTGTGCCTTATCAATAGCTGATAGGGCGATAACTTGAATCGAAATTGACGTATGTTGGTGATACATATGTTTTTATCTTTATATACATATTTACAATACATCATCGTTCAAGTAATGATTTCGTTCATATTTATAAATGATGAAGGAGTATTAGGAAAATAGAGTAAGTGTATATATTTAAAGTTTCAAACGCAAAAATTCATAAAAGTCTTAAACGCCTACTTCGTTCCACGCTTCAGTAACTTTTTGTTTCGCAGATGCACCATATAAATCTTGTGCTGATTGTTCAAGCGCACGTTTTGCATCAGCAAATTGAGAAGTAGATGTTAAATATTGAGAAAGCGCACGATAGTAGATTTTTTCTGATTTTGATTTACCTAACTTTTGAGTAGTTAAGTATGCAGCTTTGTTCGGAATACCTGAGTTAATATGAACGCCACCATTATCGTAGCGGACATGTTTATAATCTCTCATATGTGCTGGTTGATTGAATTTTGTTGGGTCGCTAAAACTACGGAAAGCTTTGTTAGGACCAGGATTGATGTATGCATCCTCACCTAATAACGTATCTTCAAAATCAATAAAGTAAGCAAATACATCTGAAAAACTTTCGTTTAATGCACCTGGTTGATCTTGATAAACTAAAGCAGCAGTTTCTTGTGTCACGCCATGTGTGATTTCGTGTGCAATAATATCATCAGCAGCAGCTAAACTATGCATTTCACGACCATCACCATCACCGTAAATCATTTTATCACCTAACCAAGCAGCGTTTGTACTATTATCTTCACCTTGGAAAGTATTTACGTGTGTAATAGAAGCAATCGGACTACCTTTGTCATCATAAGAATCTCTGTTGTGAACATTCTTATAGTAATCATAAACCTTACCTGCATAATAGTTTGCATCTACCCCAGCTTTTTGATCATTTGCATCAAATGTACGATCTCTGTCTGTAATTAAGTTTGCAGTATCAGTAGCTTGATTATAACTATATGCAGATAATACACCGTTACGTGTAACATCTTCTAATGTGTAACCGCCTGATGTTGAATTAATATTAATTTGCTTGCGATCGTTACGGACACCCACTCCCGTACCTGTTGCAGCAGCATGTTTGATTAAGTCTTGCTTTTCAACAACTTGACCTGTTTTAGCATCGATTTGTACTTTCCAGTGCGATGGTTGAGGATCAATTGTTGTGATTTCGACTTCATAAACAAACTTGTTTTCATCACCATTGATGACAACTTCATTAGATTTTACAACTTCGTCTTTACCATTTTTTACTTCGCTACGATTTAATTTTACCGCTTTGAAAGCATCATTTACAGCATCCTCTTTGCTTAGCGAAACGTCATTTTTAGGTTTAACTTCCGGTGCTTTAACTTCACCGTTCACCATTACCACTTTACCTTTAGGATCGACGTGAACTTTTACTTCACGGTCTTTCGCAATGTGATTTTTCACTTTAGGATACAGTGTGTAATGCGTGTAACCCATGTCATCCTTTTGTTCTTTTTCAATGCTGTAATACTTGTTGTAATTTTTAATGCCTTTGTCTGGTGCTATTTGCTTGAGCGCTTTCATCACGTCAGATTTATTTTTGACAGTGATTTGGTCGGTAGGTGCTACAGACTCAGCCCCAGCAGTTGGTGTGTAGACGGTACCTAAAAGAGATAAAGATAATGCACAAATTCCAAGTTTTTGATACATTTAAAAACCTCCTAATTAAAAGATAATTTTATTATATCATAAATGAGGGAATAAATAATAAACATATTTTAAGATAAAAAATTGTTTCACATACTATGGTTTCCCATAATACAATATATCTAAAGGGCATGAGGCGGTATGATAGCACTTAATATATTATTTATTCAAAATTATTAGAAAATTTAGCGAATGAGGAATTTTTATGATTAGAGAAGCAACGATAGGGGATATTCCAGCAATAACTGAAATTTACAATGATGCCATCATCAATACGACGGCAGTTTATACATATCATGAAACCACAGTAGAAGAACGTGAAAAGTGGTTTGAGAATAAAGTGAATGCTCAGTGGCCAATATGGGTTTTTGACATAGATGGTAATGTGGCAGGATTTGCCACTTATGGTACATTTAGAAATTGGCCGGGATATCAATATACGGTAGAACATTCAATATATGTTAGTACATCTTACCGGAGACAACGCATTGCCTCGCAACTGCTTGAATACATGATAAAAGATGCAACGCATAAGGGGTTTAAAACGATGATTGCGGGTATTGATGCTGCGAACCAAGGAAGTATTCATCTGCATGAAACATACGGTTTTGAAGCGGCTGGCACACTCAAGCAAGTCGGTTATAAATTTAATCGATGGTTAGACCTAACATTTTACCAATTATTATTAAAATGACAACACATAAGTTTGATTTTAAATGAGTATATAATAAAAAAACGTCTTCAGAGTAAATGGTTTTACCTTTGAAGACGTCATTCATTTAAACGTTGTATGACAAGCTAGTTTTGATAAATAGCTTGAAGTGCGGAATTTAATTCAGGATATTCAAATTTAAAACCTAACATTTGTATACGTTCAGGTACCATATATTGCGTATCTAAAATAAGTGTCGACATTTCGCCTAACATGACACGCAACATAAAACCGGGAACGCGTGTATAATGCGGTCGATGTAATGCGCGACCTAACGCAATACCAAAATCATTTTGTGTTTCTGGAAGTGGGGCATTGAGATTATAAACACCTTGAGCGTCAGGATGCTTAATTAAGAATAGAATGCTTTGTACTAAATCATTGAGATGAATCCATGAATACCATTGCTTACCATCGCCTACTTTACCACCGACACCATATTGGTATGGCAGAGCCATCATCGGTAATGCACCACCTTGATCGGATAATATTAATCCGAAACGACCTTTAATCACACGAGTGCCTAACGTTGAAAAATGATCAGCTTCACGTTCCCACTGATAGACAATCTCAGATAAAAAATCATGGGGTAAGGTTTTATAGTTTTCGGTGTAAGCATCTTTTTTGGATGGTGGATAGTAGCCCATGGCACTGGCATTAAATAAGATGTTTGGTTGATGCGTTCGATTTTCAAATAACTCAAATAATGCATGTGTAGCTTGAATGCGACTGGTCATCATAAGTTGCTTGTGCGCGTCCGTCCAACGTTTGTTTAAGCTAGCACCTGCAAGATTAATCACAATATCAATATCAGGTACTTGGTCTTCCCACTGTACTTTTTGCCAGTTAATATATGTCACGCGTGGATGTTCAGATGTTCGAGCAGAACGCGTTAAAATATAAATAATATTATCCGTTGCTTTCAAAAGTTCATCCACAAGATGCCGGCCCACTAAACCGGTGCCTCCTGAAATTAAAATGTTTGTCATAATATCCCTCCGTTTCATGTCGTTCATAAAGAGGTCAAAAATCTGTCAAGAATCTATCAAAAAAATGGCGTTTGACTATGTTTATTTTTTCACAAACTACGTTATAATAAAAGTGCCTTCGATAAATTGGTTAATTAACCCATCTCTTAGTTAGCGTATACCCCATAATATACGACGAAGGTTTAACTCCCTTTAGTTAAGAAAGGCCAGAATGATGCAGCATTCTGGTCTTACCTTTTTTTATTAAAGAAATTTGAGATTAACTTAATGACTACCACTCGAATAATCATACGTAAAATAGATTTCAACATGTAAACCCCCTAATTACCAATCTGTCCTAGTCTTTATGTTCCTTATTTTTACCAAAATTAAACGCAGATTAAGAAATAAATGATGTAAGTCTAAAAGGTAAACGTTTATTTTTATTTTTTACTGGAGAGTTGTTATAATGAATCATGCTGAAAATATAAATAGGCGGTCTGTAATTAACAAAAATATTCTAAGTCATCACATGTCATGTCAGTATTAAAAAGTGAGGTTAGATTATGGGGTTAAACAACCAACAAATTCCTTCGCATAATGATGGGAATCAAAAGAAAAAAGTAGCTACAGGTTGTTTGAGTATACTGATCATATTGTTATTGATCGGAGGTTTAATTTTTGCAATATTTGCTTTTGTAGATCAATCACACAAAGGTAATGAGCGTCTTCATGACAAGTCTGTGGAGGAACAACAAAAGAAAAAAGAGGCTGAAAAAGAAAAAGCGCGCCAACAACGTGTAAAAGAAAAAAGGGAACGAGAGGCAAGTTTAGAACAACAACAAGCGATACAAGCATCACTTGAGCAAGAACGACAAGCTTCACTTGAGCAACAGAGATTAGCCTCTATCGAAGCGGCGCAACGAGCGAACAGTAAACCAAAGACGACTGAGCAACCTACGAAAGAAGATAAAAAGCCACAAGAAAAACCTTCATCAGAAGAAAAACCACCTTCAACAGAAGAGAAGCCCACTCAAGAACATACAAATGAGCCACCATCAACAGCTGAACCTTCTACAGAAAACAAGTCACCTCAGCCATCTACTGAAACGAGACGGTCAACTGAGACAAGTCATAATGGCTCACGACAAACAACGACAAGAGAGACATCGAACGAACAAGCACATACACGTTCAACAATGACGACAACACAATCAGCAAAACCATAACAATATGAGAAATCCCATTGAGCACATGTTTAATGAAATAACAGTGCCCAATGGGATTTTTTATGATAAAAACATATTTAATAATAGGGTGAGGATGATGGACAATATAATTGAGAAAAGGCACCCTGGAAAACACCCAGGCGTACATCCATAAGAACGATAATAGATATGTCTACCATTTCTCTCGGAATCTTGATATCGATGATTATAAAAATCGCGGTCTTGATGTTGACCATTTTGGCGGTTAAAATCTTCAGGCTTTCTATATCGAGGGTCATCAGGATCTATAACTTCGGGCTTATCATCAGAATATTTCATTTAGAACCTCCTTCATATGAAACGATTATACACGTAAATCACATACCCGTTCATCTTTAACTACATACATAAATTGAAAATACTATTAAATTTAGCATAATATCACTTTGTTTGGGACGTTATAAGTCCAACCAATTTCGAAGTGGGATTGTTTTTGACTTGCATTTTTGTTTAAACCATAGTATGATGAAAAATGTAAACAGGTTATATTTTTTTGTGACGCATGGGACTGAATTTGTCAACGCTTGGCTTTTACACGACCATCCTGTTTCACTAATAAGGAGGCATGCCTCTTGAAAAACATCATTCAAGTGCAGCAAAAGATTGTTCCTGATTTGGTAGACAAGATGTATCGGCGTTTTTCAATTTTAAGCACCATCCAAAAGTATCAACCTGTTGGACGTCGGACACTTAGTGATAAATTAAATCTTACTGAACGTGTCTTACGTTCTGAAACCGATCTTTTAAAAGCTCAAGATTTAATTTCGGTCAAATCAACAGGAATGACATTAACTCATGTTGGTATCGACGTATTGAGTGAACTCAATGTCTACTTTAACAATTACACAGACTACCACAGTTTAGCGAAACAAATTAAAGATTTGTATCAAATCAAGGAAGTACACGTGGTGCCTGGCAACAGTGATAAAGATTTGAGTGTTAAGGTAGAAATCGGACGCATAGCAGGTCAGCTGTTAGAAAAACAATTATATAATGATGCAATTGTCGCTGTAACAGGTGGATCTACCATGGCATCCGTTAGTGATGCGATGTCACCATTACCCTTTGATGTATTGTTTGTACCAGCACGAGGCGGTCTTGGTGAAAATGTAGTGTTCCAAGCAAATACAATTTGTTCGACTATGGCTCATCGTACAGGCGGTAGTTATACGACACTGTATGTACCTGATAATGTGAGCGAACTTACTTATCAAAATTTACTTAAAGAACCTGCAGTGATACAAACATTAGAGAAAATTAAAGATTCACAAATAACAATTCATGGTATCGGTGATGCGCTGAAAATGGCTAAGAGAAGACAATCTTCGCCAGAAGTAATAGAGAAACTTCAACATCATAATGCCGTAGGTGAAGCATTTGGTTATTACTTTGATGAACATGGCCAGATTATTCACAAAGTAAATACAATTGGACTTCAACTAGAAGAAGTTCGTCTGAAAGAGCATAATTTTGCTGTAGCAGGAGGTTGTTCGAAAGGTAATGCAATGAAGGCTTACCTTAAGATCGCTCCTAAAAACACTGTTTTGATTACAGATGAAGAAGCAGCAAAAATGATTGTTGAGCAATAATTATTAAAATAAGTAAAAAGTGGTTTATAAATCATGCTGAATTGAGCTTGTTTTCAAGACTTCAATGAAAGAACTGTTTCAGAGAGACAAGTCTAACAGTCGGGGCATATAACACTTTTTAAATATCATTAAAGGAGGCCATTAACATGGCAGTAAAAGTAGCAATTAACGGATTTGGTAGAATTGGTCGTTTAGCATTTAGAAGAATTCAAGACGTAGAAAACATTGAGGTAGTAGCTGTCAATGATTTAACTGACGACGACATGCTTGCACACTTATTAAAGTATGATACTATGCAAGGACGTTTTACTGAAGAAGTAGATGTAATTGATGGTGGTTTCCGCGTAAATGGTAAAGAAGTGAAATCATTCTCTGAACCAGAACCATCTAAATTACCTTGGAAAGATTTAGAAGTAGATGTTGTATTAGAATGTACTGGTTTCTTCACATCTAAAGAAAAAGCTGAAGCACACATCGAAGCTGGTGCTAAAAAAGTTTTAATTTCAGCTCCAGGTACTGGCGATCTTAAAACAATCGTATATAACGTTAACCATGAAGAATTAGACGGTTCAGAAACAGTTGTTTCAGGTGCATCTTGTACTACAAACTCATTAGCACCAGTAGCGAAAACATTACACGATGAATTTGGCATCGTTGAAGGTTTAATGACTACGATTCACGCTTACACAGGTGACCAAAATACACAAGACTCACCTCACAGAAAAGGTGACAAACGTCGTGCACGTGCAGCAGCTGAAAACATCATCCCTAACTCAACTGGTGCTGCAAAAGCAATCGGTTTAGTTATTCCAGAAATCGCTGGTAAATTAGATGGTGGGGCACAACGTGTACCAGTTGCTACAGGTTCATTAACAGAATTAACTGTTGTTTTAGAAAAAGAAGTTTCTGTTGAAGAAGTAAACAATGCTATGAAAAATGCAACGAATGAATCATTCGGTTACACTGAAGATGAAATCGTATCTTCTGACGTTGTAGGTATGACATTTGGTGCATTATTCGACGCAACTCAAACACGCGTTATGACTGTTGGCGATCGTCAATTAGTTAAAGTTGCATCTTGGTATGACAATGAAATGTCATATACAGCACAATTAGTTCGTACATTAGAATATTTAGCAAGTCATGCTAAATAATTAGATTTATAATATACTAAAAGGGGTAGGACTTACGCGTTTAAATTGCGTTTGCCACTCTCTTAACTGGTATAAGTTAAGCAAGTATTAAATGTACGTGCTTCTAACTGAAATTTAGCTTATAGTAAGCGGAGGAGCACAACGCTTCTCCGCTTATTTTAAAATAACGAGTGTTTTTGAGGAGGATTTTTATGGCTAAAAAAGATGTAACAGATGTTTCGTTAAAAGGTAAAGTTGTCTTAGTTCGTGCAGACTTCAATGTGCCAATGAAAGATGGAGAAATTACGAATGATAACCGTATTGTCCAAGCTTTGCCAACGTTAGAATATATTATTGAACAAGGTGGTAAAATTGTAGTTTTCTCTCACTTAGGTAAAGTTAAAGAAGAAAGCGACAAAGAAAAGTTAACATTGGCCCCTGTAGCGAAAAGATTATCTGAAAAGTTAAATAAAGATGTTACGTTTATTCCTGAAACACGTGGTGAAAAATTAGAAACAGCGATCAAAGAACTTAATGACGGAGATGTCTTAATGTTTGAAAATACGCGTTTCGAAGATTTAGATGGTAAGAAAGAATCGAAAAATGATAGCGAACTTGGTAAATACTGGGCATCATTAGGTGACATTTTCGTTAATGATGCATTTGGTACAGCACACCGTGAACATGCGTCTAACGTAGGGATTTCAACACATTTAGAAACAGTCGCTGGTTTCTTAATGGAAAAAGAAATCAAATTTATCGGTGGCGTTGTCGAAAATCCAGACAAACCAGTTGTTGCGATTCTAGGTGGCGCTAAAGTTTCAGACAAAATTGGCGTTATTGAAAACTTACTTAAAATTGCCGATAAAGTACTTATCGGTGGTGGTATGGCTTATACATTCTTAAAAGCGCAAGGTAAAGAAATTGGTTTATCACTTTTAGAAGCTGATAAAATTGATTTCGCTAAAGATTTACTTGACCGTGCTGGCGATCAAATTGTCTTACCAGTAGACGGTAAAGTAGCTAAGGAATTTTCTAATGATGCGGCTATTTCAACAGTGTCTATTGATGACATTCCAGTTGATCAAGAAGCAATGGATATTGGACCTGAAACAGTTGAATTATTTAAAAAACAACTTGAAGGTGCACACACTGTTGTATGGAATGGACCGATGGGCGTCTTTGAATTTAGTAACTTTGCGCAAGGTACAATAGGTGTATGTGAAGCGATTGCTGAATTAAAAGATGCTACGACAATTATCGGTGGAGGAGATTCAGCAGCTGCTGCAATGCAATTAGGATTTGAAAAAGACTTTACACACATTTCTACGGGCGGCGGTGCGTCTCTAGAATACTTAGAAGGTAAAGAATTACCAGGTATTAAAGCAATTGCAAATAAGTAACAAAAATATAGAAGTATTCAAGACATATTTAATGTCTTGAATACTTATAGGAGTGTTTTAATTGAGAAAACCAATTATTGCAGGTAACTGGAAAATGAACAAAACAGTTGCAGAAGCAAAAGATTTTGTTAATGCGTTACCAGCATTACCAGATACGAATGAAGTAGAGGCAGTAATTTGTGCGCCTACAATTCAATTAGACGCATTAATTTCGTTAACAAAAGAAGGTGTTGCGCCTGGTTTGAAAATTGGAGCGCAAAATACATTTTATGAAGAAAGTGGTGCGTTTACTGGTGAAACATCGCCTGTTGCGCTTCAAGATTTAGGTGTGAGCTACGTTGTGATTGGTCACTCTGAACGTCGTGATATCTTCCATGAAACAGATGAGGATATTAACAAAAAAGCACATGCTGTTTTCAATCATGGTATGACACCAATTATTTGTGTTGGTGAAAGTGATGAAGAACGTGAAAATGGCAAAGCCAACGATGTTGTTGAAGGCCAAGTTGAAAAAGCACTTGAAGGTTTATCTGACGACCAAGTGAAAAAAGTAGTGATTGCCTATGAACCAATTTGGGCTATCGGTACTGGTAAATCATCTACAGCTAAAGATGCTAACGAAATGTGTGCTGCGGTACGTCAAAAAATCGCAAAATTGACGAATGAAGATGTCGCAGAAGCCGTACGTATCCAATATGGCGGTAGCGTTAAACCAAACAACATTAAAGAATACATGGCTGAAACTGATATCGATGGTGCTTTAGTCGGCGGCGCTTCATTAAAAGTAGACGACTACGTTCAATTGTTAGAAGGTGCGAAATAATATGGCAAAAAAACCAACAGCACTTATTATCTTAGATGGCTTTGCGAATAGAGATGAAGTCCACGGTAACGCTGTTAAACAAGCGCATAAACCTAATTTTGATCGCTATTATGAAAAGTATCCAACTACACAAATCGAAGCGAGTGGTCTAGATGTTGGTCTACCAGAAGGTCAAATGGGTAACTCTGAGGTAGGTCACATGAATATCGGTGCGGGACGTATCGTGTACCAAAGCTTAACACGTATTAACAAATCGATTGAAGATGGTGACTTTTACGATAACGATGTTTTAAATCGTGCAATTGATCACGCACTTCAACACCAATCAGCGCTTCATGTGTTTGGATTACTATCTGATGGTGGGGTACACAGTCACTATCAACATCTATTTGCTATTTTAAAACTTGCGAAGAAAAAAGGTTTAGATAAAGTGTATGTCCATGCCTTTTTAGATGGACGCGATGTTGATCAAAAATCAGCGCTTATTTATATTGATGAAACTGAACAACAATTCAAAGAAATTGGTGTCGGTCAATTTGCCTCTGTAGCAGGACGTTATTACGCGATGGATAGAGATAAACGTTGGGATCGTGAGCAAAAAGCATATGATGCTATCCGAGCATTTGATTCAGCACCACGCTATGCCTCAGCGCGTGAAGGTGTAGAAGCAAACTATGCTGAAGACTTAACAGATGAATTTATCGTGCCATTTGTTGTTGAAAATCAAAATAACGGTGTGAATGATGGAGATGCAGTAATATTCTATAACTTCCGTCCAGACCGTGCAGGCCAACTTTCTGAAATCTTTACTGATAAAGCATTTAATGGTTTTAAAGTAGAACGTGTCAACGATTTATTCTATGCAACGTTTACTAAATACAATGATAATGTAGATGCAGAAATTGTCTTTGAAAAAGTAGATTTAACGAATACAATCGGTGAAGTGGCGCAAGACAATGGTTTAACACAATTGCGTATCGCTGAAACTGAAAAATATCCTCATGTAACGTACTTTATGAATGGTGGACAAAATGAAGAGTTCAAAGGTGAACGTCGTCGTTTAATTAACTCACCTAAAGTAGCGACTTATGACTTGAAACCTGAAATGAGTGCGTATGAAGTTAAAGATGCATTACTTGAAGAATTAGCAAAAGGTGACCTTGATTTAATCATTCTTAACTTTGCGAACCCAGATATGGTAGGGCATAGTGGTATGTTAGAACCTACCATTAAAGCGATCGAAGCGGTAGATGAATGTCTTGGCGCTGTTGTAGATAAAATTTTAGAAATGGATGGTTATGCGATTATTACAGCGGACCACGGTAACTCAGATGAAGTATTAACGGATGATGATCAACCGATGACAACGCATACGACGAATCCAGTTCCAGTGATTGTGACGAAGGAAGGCGTAGAATTACGTGAAACAGGTCGTTTAGGTGATCTTGCGCCAACGTTACTTGATTTATTGAATTTAAAACAACCTGCTGAAATGACAGGTGAAAGCTTAATCAAGCATTAAAATAGTTGAGTCCATTTGAAAACCAGTTATAATGAAGATGAACTCATGTAACCAGTTTTGTAATAGGGCGTGGCGCTCTGTCAAAGCCCTGTTGCAACACTGTTATGGTTAAATACTATCATGAAAAAGGAGATTTAATATTATGCCAATTATTACGGATGTTTATGCTCGCGAGGTACTTGATTCACGTGGGAACCCAACAGTAGAGGTTGAAGTTTTAACAGAAAGTGGTGCGTTTGGTCGTGCTTTAGTACCATCAGGTGCATCAACAGGTGAACATGAAGCTGTTGAATTACGTGATGGCGACAGTGAACGCTACCTTGGTAAAGGTGTTGAAAAAGCTGTTGAAAACGTTAATGAAATCATCGCTCCAGAAATTATTGAAGGTGAATTCTCAGCTTTAGAACAAGTTTCAATCGATAAAATGATGATTCAATTAGATGGCACTGCGAACAAAGGTAAATTAGGTGCAAATGCAATTTTAGGTGTTTCTATTGCCGTAGCACGTGCAGCTGCTGATTTCTTAGGTCAACCTTTATACAAATATTTAGGTGGCTTCAACTCAACAGTACTACCTACACCAATGATGAACATCGTTAATGGTGGTTCGCATTCTGATGCACCAATCGCATTCCAAGAGTTCATGATTTTACCTGTAGGTGCAGACAGTTTTAAAGAAGCATTACGCTGGGGTGCAGAAGTATTCCATGCATTGGCTAAAATCTTAAAATCTCGTGGTTTAGTAACAGCAGTAGGTGATGAAGGTGGTTTCGCTCCTAAATTCGAAGGTACTGAAGACGGAGTAGAAACAATCATTGAAGCCATTAAAAAAGCAGGTTACGAGCCAGGTAAAGACATTTTCTTAGGATTCGACTGTGCATCTTCTGAATTCTATGAAAATGGCGTATACGATTACACGAAATTCGAAGGCGATAAAGGTGCTAAACGTACTGCTAAAGAACAAGTGGATTACTTAGAAGAATTAGTTAATAAATATCCTATCATCTCTATCGAAGACGGTATGGATGAAAATGACTGGGAAGGTTGGAAGCTATTAACTGAGCGTATCGGTGACCGCGTACAACTAGTTGGTGACGATTTATTCGTTACGAATACTGAAATTCTTGCTAAAGGTATCGACAACAATATCGGTAACTCTATCTTAATTAAAGTAAACCAAATCGGTACTTTAACTGAAACGTTTGAAGCAATTGAAATGGCTCAAAAAGCTGGCTACACTGCAGTAGTATCACACCGTTCAGGTGAAACAGAAGATACTACAATTGCTGATATCGCTGTTGCGACAAATGCTGGTCAAATTAAAACAGGTTCATTATCTCGTACAGATCGTATTGCGAAATACAACCAATTATTACGCATTGAAGATGAACTTTATGAAACAGCTAAATATGAAGGTTTAAAATCATTTTATAACTTAGATAAATAAGTTTAAAGTTGGTTCACAAAACCACGTTTATCTAACTCAAGCCCTTGAGATTCTCGTTTATGATGAATCTTAAGGGCTTTTCTAATCCTCAGTATCGAAGTTTTATGGTTTGTGATCGTTTAATTGCTATTCATCATCTTTTAATGTTGAAAGTCATATGATAATGCGCATGACAATACTGTCATTTTAAGGTGTTTAAGAAGTGAGTTTGTGTAGTAGCTTGAAGTTGATGATATAAATGATGCGTCATTTCATTGAACGTTTTAACCTGATATAATGATGATAAGTGAATATTAAAAAGGAGCACATTTATATGGATCAAAATTTATCAAGTGACGCACGTGCGACCCATACAGGTCGTCTGCTTGCATATATTTCATTTTTATTTGCGGTGTGTCTTGTAATTCATCAAGTTGTAATCGTTGACGGTCAAGTGATTAGTTATATGTTAGAACACTCTGGTAATCAAATATCGCAAAATGCAATCAATGCGATTAATAATAGCTTAAGGTATACAGGTATTTTATATATTTTGGCCTATTCTGCTGGTGTTGTAGCAATTAAATATCAACATCCATATTTATGGTGGTTTATGGTTGCTGTTTTTATATCACAACTATTTAACGCATTACTTAATCCACCTATTTTATATACAGCTATTTTTAATGTGAAAGGGTTCTTTGCGTTAATCCCATACATCATTGTATGCATTGGCTCACTCATTTTAGCTGTTTTTATGATAATCGTGAGTATAAAGCGTAAATCAACGTTCAATCGTTAATGAAAGTTGTGTAAAGGCCCTAAATGTGGTAGAATACCTTCGTATATGATGAATGGAGGACAATCTGATGCACACATTTTTTGTTGTATTACTAATTATTGACTGTATCGCACTCATCACAGTTGTTTTATTACAAGAAGGTAAAAGTAATGGCTTATCAGGTGCCATCAGTGGTGGAGCTGAACAGTTATTTGGTAAACAAAAACAACGTGGTGTAGATTTATTTTTGCATAGATTGACAATTGTACTTTCAATTATTTTCTTTGTATTAATGTTAGGTATCAGTTACTTTAATTTATAAGTCTGACGGTAAACGTTAAAAATAGAGTTAACAATTTCGACCGTTTAGAAAATCTAAGTCCGACAGTTGATAAGTCGGGCTTTTTTATTTGTAGCGCCACTGTCGAAACTATAAAATAGAACTAGATGTGACTTGAAAGGACGGAATGATGAATGAAAATTCAATTACCAAAGCCTTTCTTATTTGAAGAAGGCAAACGTGCAGTGTTGTTATTACATGGTTTTACAGGGAATAGTTCTGATGTAAGACAACTCGGGCGTTTTTTACAAAAAAAAGGATATACGTCTTACGCACCTCACTACGAAGGGCATGCAGCACCGCCAGAAGAAATTTTGAAGTCGAGTCCACATGTATGGTATAAAGATGCATTGGATGGTTACGATTATTTGGTGGAACAAGGTTATGATGAAATTGCGGTTGCAGGTTTATCCCTTGGTGGCGTTTTTGCACTAAAATTAAGCTTAAACCGTGATGTTAAGGGAATTGTGACGATGTGTTCGCCGATGTACATTAAAACTGAAGGGTCAATGTACGAAGGGGTATTAGAGTATGCACGCCAATTCAAAAAATATGAAGGCAAAGATGAAGCCACGATAGAAAGAGAAATGCAAGCCTTTCAACCAACGAGTACGTTACGTGAATTACAAGATACGATTCAAGGTGTGAGAGATCACGTTGAAGACGTTATCGAACCGCTCCTCGTGATCCAATCTGAACATGATGAAATGATTAATACAGATTCAGCCAATATTATTTATAATGAAGCAGCATCAGAGGATAAACATTTATCATGGTACAAAAATTCAGGCCACGTAATCACGATTGATAAAGAAAAAGAAGCAGTATTTGAGGAAGTGTATCAATTTTTAGAATCACTAGATTGGACGGAATAGTCATTTAGCATATTAAAGAGAAAGGAGGACCTCTTATGCATTTAAAATCGCAAATTAAAGCCATAATTGAACGTTCAAGTTATGAACCGATGTCTGTCTCTGACTTTCAAGATGAGCTCGGCTTAAGTAGCGCTGAAAGTTTTCGTGACCTTATTAAAGTACTCAATGAGTTAGAGCAAGAGGGTAAAGTAAAACGTACGAAACAAGATAGATATCAAAAGCAAGGTCCTAAACCAGGACTTATTCGAGGGACGTTAAGTCAAAATAAAAAGGGATTTGCCTTTTTAAGACCAGATGAAGAAGGGATAGAAGATATTTTTATCCCGCCTACAAAAATCAATCGTGCTATGGATGGAGATATTGTTATCGTTGAAATTCAAAAATCACGTGGTGACCATCGTAAAGGCAAAGTTGAAGGTGAAGTGAAATCCATTGAAACGCATGCCGTTAAACAAGTTGTAGGGACCTACACAGAAGCGCGTCATTTTGGCTTTGTAGTACCTGATGATAAGCGTATCATGCAGGACATCTTTATACCTAAAGGGCAAGATTTAGGGGCTGTAGATGGACATAAAGTACTTGTTCAAATTACACAATACTCTGATGGCTCTAACAATCCAGAAGGTCATATTTCGGCTATTTTAGGTCATAAAAATGACCCTGGAGTAGATATTTTATCTATTACTTATCAACATGGTATTGAAATTGAATTTCCAGTCGACGTATTAAAAGAAGCTGAAGCGATTCCTGAGGCGATTGAATCTACTGAATTAGAAGGCCGTCGTGATTTACGTCAGGATTTAACAATTACAATCGATGGCGCGGATGCGAAAGATTTAGACGATGCTATCGCAATTAAGGCTCTTTCAAATGGCAATATGGAATTAACAGTAAGCATTGCAGATGTCAGCTATTATGTAACTGAAGGCTCTGCGCTAGATCGAGAAGCATACGATCGTGCAACAAGTGTGTATCTAGTAGACCGTGTGATTCCAATGATTCCACATCGTTTAAGTAATGGTATATGTTCATTAAATCCCAATGTAGATCGATTAACGATGAGTTGCCGTATGGAAATTGATGCCCAAGGTCATGTCGTCAAACATGAAATTTTCGATAGTGTGATTCATTCAGATGCACGTATGACGTATGCGGAAGTGAATGAAATCATCACCGACCATAACCCTCACACGCGCGAGAAATATAAAGACATTACGCCGATGCTTGATATGGCAAAGCGCTTATCACAACAACTCATCGACATGCGTCGCCGTCGTGGTGAAATCGATTTTGATATTAAAGAAGCGAAAGTCCTAGTGAATGAAGAAGGGATTCCACAAGAAGTTGTCGCACGTGAACGTGGAGAAGGTGAGCGATTAATTGAATCGTTCATGCTTGCGGCTAATGAAACCATTGCAGAGCATTTTAGTAAAATGGATGTGCCGTTTATTTATCGTGTGCATGAACAACCGAAGTCGGAACGTTTACGTCAATTTTTTGATTTCATTACCAACTTTGGCATTATGATTAAAGGAACTGGAGAAGATATTCACCCAAGTACACTTCAAAGCATTACCCAAGAAATAGAAGGGCGTCCAGAAGATATGGTCATTTCAACGATGATGCTTCGCTCTATGCAACAAGCACATTATGATGCAGATAATTTAGGACATTTTGGACTTGCAGCTGATTATTATACGCATTTCACTTCACCAATTCGTCGTTATCCTGACTTAATCGTGCATCGTTTGATGCGTAAATATCTCATTGAAAAATCAATGGATGGTAAAGCGCAACACGAGTGGCAAGAAAAATTACCACAAATGGCTGAACATACCTCTAATCGAGAGCGTCGTGCAATTGATGCTGAGCGTGATACGGATGACTTGAAAAAAGCTGAATACATGATTCAACATCTTGGTGATGAATTTGAAGGTGTCGTTAGCTCAGTGGCTAATTTTGGTATGTTTGTAGAGTTGCCTAATACGATTGAAGGTATGGTAACCATCCAAAATATGTCCGACGATTATTACCATTTCGATGAGCGCCAAATGGCATTGATAGGTGAACGTAAAGCCGCAGTTTACCGTATTGGTGACGTCATCAAAGTGAAAGTGATTCATGTTGATATAGATGAGCGTCAAATTGACTTCCAAATTGTAGGAATGCCAATCGATGTTCACCCACGTAGAGAGAAGAAATCTCGAGGAACTACTATACAAGCGAAATCAAAAGGGCAGACATTTAAAAAAGATAAAGACACTAACAAGAAGCGAAAGCAACGTAAAGGTAAAAATGCCAGAAAACGTGAAAAATCCGGCAATACTAAGCATAAACCTTTTTATAAAGATAAACGTGTCAAAAAGAAAGGTAAAAAGAAGAAAAAGTAAACTGAGGTGATGCGCAATGTCCAAAAAAACATCAAAAGGAACATTAGCGGAAAATCGTAAAGCACGTCATGACTACAATATAGAAGATACGATTGAAGCAGGCATTGCTTTACAAGGGACTGAAATTAAATCAATACGCCGTGGTAGTGCGAATTTAAAAGACAGCTATGCGCAAGTCAAAGGTGGCGAAATTTATTTGCATAACATGCATATCGCGCCTTATGAAGAAGGGAATCGCTTTAACCATGATCCAAGACGTGTACGTAAATTATTACTGCATAAACGTGAGATTAGTAAACTTGGAGACCAAACACGTGAAGTGGGTTATTCGATTGTACCTTTAAAATTGTATCTTAAACATGGCATGTGCAAAGTCTTACTTGGTGTCGCAAGAGGTAAAAAGAAATATGATAAGCGACAAGCTTTAAAAGAAAAAGCGGTTAAACGCGATATTGATCGTGCAATGAAACAAAATTATTAAATGATTGCTAAGAATGTTAAGATTCGATATAATTAAATGTGCTTTCTTTAAGGAAAGTACATTTTTATGACGGGGGCGTTTATGGATTCGACAGGGGTCCCCAGAGCTTATGAAGCGTGTCGGAGGGTTGTCTCCGTAAAAACACATCAGTTTATAATAACTGGCAAAACTAACAATAACTTAGCAGTAGCTGCCTAATCGCGCTCTGCATCACCTAATCGCATCGCCTATGTGCGATTAACGTGATTCAACTATAGTAGGATACGCTCGCCACTGCCGTTTGAAGTCTGGCGAGAAGAGATGAACCAAGCTCGCATAATGTCAGTTGTCTGTTTCTAATCATTATGTTAAATCTTCAAATAGACTACACACGTAGAAACATTTGTATCAGGACCTTTGGACGCGGGTTCAAATCCCGCCGCCTCCACTATGTAGCCTATAACCATTGCGGTTATAGGCTTGTTTTTTACACTTAATATAGAGAAAGGGCATCTATATGAATCAACGTTATTGTTCATTGCAAGATGACTTATATACAGAAAGCCAAACATCTTTAACTTTTGAATTTCTAAAAGTGAATAAAGAAGATGCGTTAACAATCTATGATTTTAAAATCATTGTTTCATTCGAAAACTCACACTTTCACACAGATTTCTCACTTTTTGATATGGATATAGAGAATTTAAAAAAATTCAAATGTAAATCACGGTTATCAGAAATTTACTTTTTAGAACCAGATTTGACGTTTACAATAATCAAAAGAAATAGACATGATTTAACTGTGTTTGTGACACTTGATTCTGGATTGAGACATGCAAATATTGTGTCAGAATCAGGATGCACAATTAAATTAAATGTCACTAAAAAAACGTTTGATCAATTTCTTAATGAACTCATTAAGATTGAACAACATGTGTAAATGTTATCGCGTATGAAGTGTTTGGTGATTTTAAAAATAGCCTTCAACATTCAATGGAAGATGAATGTTGAAGGCTATATTACTTTCTCAAAGTTGAAGCGTATCCAAAATTTTAGCTGTAATAAAAGCGCATATTAACCCGTGAAGGTAGTCAGTAAATTAGTTTTTATTTACGCTTAGCCACGATGCGCCGACTTTTACCAAAGAAAAATTGAGCGATAGAGGATATGAGTAAAATACTACTTAAAAGAATCATCACAAAAAAGAGGTCATGTGTGGCATCCATAAATACGTTATGAATATGTTTCATGATGATAGCTTTATTATCAATGTGATTATATTTGACGTCATTAAAGCCTTTTTGGATTCTATGCTTCATAAACACGGCTATGATTGGAACGAGTATCGCAGCAAAGTAATTACGTATAGAATGCATTGTCAGTGAACGATGTGACGCACGTGTCAAATCACCATCTAAAAGTGTAGACATTGCGCCGCTTACAAGGACCATACTCGCACCAAATCCAATAATCATCCCTTGAAAGTAAAGAGTGTGAAGATCAAGGTTATTTTGCATGATATACCAATGTGTGCTGACGTATAGGAGGGCGAGGGAACCAATGGTACCTAATACACCCGGCCCCCACGCACTATAAAACACCATTTTTAAAACGCCTGTTATAAATACGCCGATAAAGAAGTAAATATAAAAAAGCTGGATTTGATGTGGGGGTAAATGAATCACTTGTAATAAGTAAAAATTGATTGCTGCAATGCCAATAAGTAGCGTCAGATGTGAGACAATCGCCATAATTGAGCCAAGTAATGGTTTCGGATACAACAATGTCGAAAAATGAACAATAGGTGTATGACTCTGCTTATTTTTATATAAGAAAATCACAAATAAAATCAACGTCACGATAGACCATGGCCAGACTTTAATAGAATCAAAACGATATTGCGTAATAAGACAAAGTGGTATTAATAATGAAAGAGATGAAAGCGCTAAAAAGAAAACGACAGTATGGTCTTCTTTCGTAGTACTTTGATGTGTCGTGTCATCTTTTTCGAAATACAACCAACCTACAAGTAAACTGATGATTGCTGACATTATGTTAAAGATATAAACCCATTGCCATTGGGCATAAAATAACGTGATGCTTCCAGTTAAGCCTCCAAGGGCGTTTGCGCCGAACAACCCAACGATAATCATAAATAAAAAGACATTTTTAAACCGTTTTGGAAATACATGAAAGGTTTTAGGTAGCATCGTAAAGAATAACACACCTGTACTTAAACCTTGTATCACTTTAGATATAGATAAGGATATGATACCTAACGAGAAAAAGCCTAAAATTGAACCAAGTAAGAATATAAATGAGAAAAGTAAAAAGTTTTTCTTGAAGCCTAATTTATGAACGAGAAAATGTCCGAGAGGGACACCAAAAGCAAATGCAAAGTTTCCCATAATTGCTGGTATAATAAGTAAATTAGAATGTATACCTAATGCATAATGGTAGAGCCCTTGATTTAAGCTATATGCCAAATTTAAATAAAATTGAGATCCTATCCCAATTATTGTAAGAAAGGACAACAAAGCAATTTCTATCATGCGTGTCCTTTTTGACCATAATAATTTCATAATTCGCACCCTTAATAATTAATTTACAACGAGACATTATAGCATGGTTTGGATGAGAATTGTACATTTGAGATATTATAATTAAATAGTTTTGTGGAAGGATAATGTCATTATTGAACTGTTTAAAAGATATTGCTCATCGTATTTTATAGCTAAATGTTGTATGAATTGAATACATGTGTCATATGAAGGAGATGTTGTTTGAAGTTGATTAACGAACGTAGTGTATAACGCTTTTTCATTCTGAGTTGCGTATTTTTTAAAATAGCCCCATAAGTGTTGAAATGTATTGAGAAACGCAGAACGTTGAATGGGCGTATTTAAAATTTCATCAATTCTAGTTTTGATAGCGTCATAGGAGTGTCCAAGTTTAATCATCGTTTTAATTTCTGTATAGTTATTATAATTGTGCATCATCACATGATATTTTTCATACTGCCATAATTTTTGAATTTTCGTTATTTCTTTCATACATACTCCTTGTCAAAATAATAAACGAGCCAATGTTCGTCAACGTATTTATTATTAAATTTTCGTGCATGTATTTCAAGCGCTAGAAACTCAAATCCCAAATGATCACAAAACACTTTCGCAGCGATGTTGTTTGATGCAACAGCGAGTACGAGTTGTTCGATACCTTTTTGGTGCGCATAAGCAATAAGGGTTTCCATCAATGCGCGACCTATTTGTTGACCGCGGTACTCAGGCTTCACATATAAGCCTTGAACAGTGGCTTTATGACTTTTTGAAGAATATGGAAAAAAATTAAGTTGAACAAAGCCAACGAGTGTATCATCGTCAAAAGCGCCAAAAAAGATTTGAAGATGATGATTTTTAGGGTGTAATACTTGCGCGATGTCTCGTTCAGTATAATTTGAACGTTCATTAATTTCATGGACGAAAGCAAATGGATGAAGATGAAATGCTTCACACGTAAGTTCATAAAAAGCTTTCGTATCCGTTTCATTTAGCACTCTAATCATACGCAACCTCCTAAATAAAACTATGCTTATCATATTAATCATATAAAAGTAGATACATTAATGCAATAAAATTTTAGAATATTCAGTTAAATTGTATATGATTAAATCAACATTGAAATGATAAAGTATTTAAATGATATTAAAAGACTTAATGCAAGGTTGTTTGCTAGTGTTTTCCATATATAGTATAAACATTTTTGTGTTTAAAGAGATTCTTTCTTTTCAATATAAATAAGATAAGATACTATTAGAAATACTATAGGACGTATAGAGGTGGAATTGTATGATAACCCAAATAGTAGGGAGTTTTATGCCTAAAACGATAGAATGTTTAAAAGATGATATTGCGTGTATAAAAACGCATGAAGATGACTTTGATATTTTAGAGATTAGAATTGATGCTATTAAAAATGTTACGGCTCAACATATTGAATGTATATTGCGTCAATTAAAGGAAGCGTCGATTCATTGTGAAAAACTCATTACATTTAGAACGGAGCAACAAGGTGGTGAAAGTGGGATCACAGAAGAAGCGTATTGGTCGCTCATGCGTGAACTTGCAGATATGAAAGATGTTACGTACATAGATATTGAGTGGGATCGAACATTGAATCGAAAACAATTGGTAAATGAGCTTCAATCTAAAGGAATTCAAGTTGTTATCTCATATCATAATTTTGAGGAAACACCTCAATTAGAAGTCTTGAAAAAAACATATTACTACATGTCGCAATGGGGTGGCACCCATTTAAAAATAGCAGTGATGCCTCACACTAAAAATGATGTCATTACATTGTTACAAGTTGTTTCTGAAGCGAGTGATGCGCTACAACAATGGGTGACGGGAATTTCAATGTCAAAACTCGGTGTCGTATCTAGAACTGCGCAACAAACATTTGGTGGTGCCCTTACTTATGGTTCTATTCAAGAAGGTGTTGCACCCGGCCAATTAAATGTAAAAAAATTAAAAAGTGCGATGGCTTTGTATCAGTAATTTGAAAAGCAAGGGTTCCTTAGTTATAATTGATAATGGTTATCAATGAAAAGGGGAAGATGAAGATGGAACTTCAACACGCTATTAAATATCGAAGAAGTATAAAGAAGTTCGATAGAAACATGCATATTGATGAAGATGCAGTAAGGGAGGCTGTTGTGGAGGCAGCAAATGCACCTAATCATGGTATGCGTGAACCGTGGCGCGTGGTTTATGTACCAAAACATAAACTTGGTGAGATGAGTCGTGAAGTCTCACGCTATGCATTTCCACGGGAAAAAGACAAGCAACAAAGTCATTATGATGCGGTAACGAATTTAGGTGGCTTTCTTGCGATTATTATGAAATGTGATGCACGTCAACGGGAAGAAAATGAAAACTATTTAGCGGTTGGGGCATATGCACAAAACTTATTACTTTTGTTATATGAAAAAGGTATTGGTACATGCTGGAAAACGCCGACATATATATTCCATCCAAAAGTAAGAAATGTATTTGGTGTTTTACCTGATGAACGTCTTATTGGATTTATTTATTTAACTGATTTAGAAGACGATAATGATAAAGAGCCTAAACGTAAAAATAAAGGAATCTATACAGAGTACATTTAATAGATGTACGCGTACGGTTAAAATTGCATATCTATTCATAAAAAAATCGTCTTCAAATTGCTTAAAGTTATTTGAAGACGATTTTAATATGTTCTTTTTTAACGTTAACCTAAACTCTCGGATAAGAATGATTCGACTTGTTCAGGTGATTTTGCGTTGGCTGAATGTAAATGATGCAGCTTTTCGCCATTTTTGAAAATAAGAATACTTGGGATACCCATCACATCGTTTTCGATTGCAGCTTCTTCAACTTCGTCACGATTTACAACAAACCATTCATATTGATTGTATTTTTCAACAATAGGGCTGATCCACATATCCATGGCTTTGCAATCAGGGCACCATCCTGCTTCGAATTTGACGATAACTGTTTCATCTTTATTAATGATTGATTTAAATGTTTCCATGTCTTGAATCTTTTGCATGTTGCATACCTCCACTATGTTATATGTTCTAAATTATAACGGATATCTTAGTCGACGTCATATGTCG
>NZ_PPQF01000059.1 GCF_002901865.1 Staphylococcus agnetis | reverse complement strand
CGTTGATTGCTTAAGCCAATCACTCTTGAAAGTACATTACGTACTCAAAATTATTGGAATTAACGTTGACATATTGTCATTCAGTTTTCAATGTTCATTCAAGTCTCGAATATCTTATCACAGCTTAATGTTCTTTACAAGTTATTTACAAGACTTTTATAATTTTAAAACATTTCTTTTTCGATTTCAATGGTAACTTTTACACTATTGAAATATTATTTTTGAAATGTTTCTGTCGTTTTCAGCGACTTTTTAATAATAGCAACTTCATCAATCAAAGTCAACAACTATTTTTAACTTTTTTTAGTTAATTTCGATTGTAAGCAGTTGTCGTGCTCACAAGAACTTATTCTATCAGGTTGTAATAAAAAGACAAGGTTTTTCTTTACACTTATTCTATGCTATTTACACGTATATTAACTTTAACCCACAAAAAAAGAGTAGATTGAAGAAACCATAAAGGTTCTAACCTACTCTTTGTATGAATCAAATAGTCATAAAGATCATTTTTTCGTTTTTTCGATAATTTTTTGCGCCATATTAAGATAAATTTGACCCAATTCATCTTCTGGTTGATATACTGATGGAGAAAAATCAGCAGGTTTCCATGACGGCTGTGCTAAAGGCAATTGTCCTAACAAATCTGTTTGTAGTTCATCAGCTAATTTTTGACCGCCACCTTGACCAAAAATGTATTCTTTATTCCCCGTTTCTTTACTTTGGAAATATGACATATTTTCAATTACACCTAAAATACTATGATCTGTATGTTTCGCCATAGCACCTGCTCTTGCTGCTACAAATGCAGCAGTTGGGTGTGGTGTCGTAACGATAATTTCTTTACTGGACGGTAACATCGTATGTACATCAAGCGCGACATCTCCTGTACCAGGCGGTAAATCAAGGATTAAATAATCGAGTTCTCCCCATTTAACGTCCGTAAAAAAGTTTGTCAACATTTTACCTAGCATAGGACCACGCCAAATCACCGGGGCATTTTCTTCGACGAAAAACGCCATTGAAATGACTTTAACACCGTGGCGCTCCACAGGGACGACCGATTTCCCTTCTATATTAGGTTTCGTATCTATGCCCATCATATCAGGAACACTGAACCCATAAATATCAGCATCAATAAGTCCCACACGTTTTCCAGCACGTGCAAGCGCAACTGCTAAGTTTACGGATACTGTAGATTTGCCAACACCACCTTTACCTGATGCAATAGCGATAAACTCTAAATCATTGCCTTGTGCTAGAAATTCCTCAATGGTTTGTTGCTTTGTTTCATTTGAACCTTGAAACTTTTGAGCTTTTTCTTCAGGTAAGGCTTCAAAACGAATTCCTACTGTTTTAGCACCGTTTTCTTTTAACTTCTCAACTATTGCCATTTGTAAGTCGAGCTGTTGTTGCCCCCCTAGTTGTGCCATCGCTATTTTAACACTCACATGTTCCTTCTCTTCTTTAATAGAGACTTCTAACAAACCTTCCGTCTCTTTTAAAGGTACGTTAACTGAAGGGTCAATCACTTCACCTACGATAGTTTTAACTTGCTCTTGTGTTAACACATCCGCCATCTCCTTTAGTACACATTTTAAATATATTTTAACAAAGATATCATTTCAAAATAAGGTATATGCATCATTTTTGTTCACTATTGTAAAATTAGGTTACACAGCATTTTTCTTCACTTTATTACGATCATGTATAAACAAGCTAATTATCAATCCAATGAATACCATCAATGAAGCAACTAAAAATGCCGCATCAACACCAAACGCCATTGCCTCTCTATGAACCATCGCTTTCGCAATTGTGTTATCTGGTATATACCATGATGTTCCGATAGCCATAACGGTAACCATAATGGCTGTACCCATCGAACCTGAAATCGTTCGTAATGCATTCATTATAGCTGTACCATGAGACACCATGTCATTTTCAAGTGCATTGATACCAGCAGTGTTTAGAGGCATCATAATAAATGAAATAGATATTAAACGAATTGTAAATACAATAATGATATACGTATAAGAGGTATGCGCTGTAATTTGACTGAACATGAATGTCGTAATCAATAACAATGTAAATCCTGGAATGATAAGTATTCGCGCGCCTACTTTATCATATATTTTTCCAGTAACAACAGACATTAAGCCGTTGATAATCGCTCCAGGTAAAACGACTAATCCTGACAAAAAGGCTGATAGTTCAAGTACGTTTTGTATATAAATCGGTACTAAGAGTGCTGGACCTACCATGGATGTAAAAGCAATCATGGAAGCAATTGACGTTAATGCAAACGTACGGTTTTTAAAAGCTTCTAGCCGTAAAATTGGGTTTGTGATTGTCAATTGTCTTTTTATAAACACGCCGATAATAATCATACTTACAACTAAACTCATAATAACGATAGGATGTTGGAAACTGATTGTACCAGCAATACTAAAAGCATACAACATTAAGCCAAACCCTAATGTCGATAACATTACTGAAGGTTTATCCAACTTTACAGATTTCGTTGTACTAAAATTATGCATATATTTAAAACCAAAAATATAACCAATTACTGCTACTACTACAACAACATATAAAGGTACACGCCATGAAAAATGGTCTACAAGTACACCTGATAAGGTTGGACCTATTGCAGGAGCGAATTGAATCACTAAACCAGATAGCCCCATTGCAAATCCTCGTTGATTTTTAGGAAATAGTGTAAACATAGTAAATTGACTTAAAGGCATAATAATGCCAGCTCCCATAGCCTGAATGACTCTTGCTGTCATTAATATCGCAAAATTAGGTGCTAGTGCAGCAATGATAGAACCTAAAAGGAAAATCCCCATCGCAATAATATAAAGTGTTCGTGTCTGTATACGATCCATAAAATAGGCTGTTAAGGGAATCATTATGCCGTTCACTAACATAAAACCTGTAACAAGCCATTGCGATGTGCTTTCGTTAATATTTAACCCCTTCATAATATCTGGTAGAGCTGTATTTAAAAGTGTTTGGTTAAGTATCGCAGTAAACGCACTAATTAACATAACTGCTACGATGATATTACGCGCTTCCTTCCCAATTTGATTAGATGTCATTCTTGTAACCTCATTTCCCCTAGCCCGGTATCCGTGACTGACTATAGTTTTTCAATATAACACTTCACGCCATTGATTGATGTTTCAATGCACCTTTATCCAGAAATGATGAATAACTATATATCAATTACTTTCTAAGTAATCCATCATCCTTCAACATTAGTAATGTTTCTTTGACTTTTTTCATACATTAACTCAAATGTTAAAATGTTCATATTCAATTTTATTTTACACTTCTCATTCGAAGCACTCAAAATGTTTGTTCGATATAATAAAAAAGCTATAAATGACATCGCTTAATATAAAACTAAGCTGCCACTTATAGCTTCATATCTCTTACTATTTGCGGTTATGATATAAATTTTCTGAGTCAGGATAAAAAATTTCTTTACACATATAAAGAAATGCAAAAATAATCATCAATACCCAGTAATCTATATGAATATGGGAAAAATGCACATGTACGATGAAATAAAATAAGAAAACAATAATTGTATAAGTAATGAGGTGAAATGTCATACCTTGTAAATAAGGGTTAGGATAAAATTTCTTTTTCAATATATCCATCACATACTCAATACAGTAGATGAGAAAATAACCTAATAATATATAACTACCATAATAAAAAAGGTTGTCGTAAAATCCTTCATTGAATGTAAATTTTGCTAAATGTAAAAAGATCAATATTCGACTTAGTCCAAATAGACCAAATGCAAGTAATGTTAAAAATATTCCACCTGAAATGATAAAAATCATCATAATTACTAGTAACGTAAGGATATTGATTAAATTAAATTTTTTCTTCAAATTCTATCCTCCTCACATTACGTAATGAATCGTTTACGTTAAACTTATATCGTCTTGTGTTGTTGCCATATCACCCATAAAACGCTGAGCAATAGCATAGCTAATGCCATAACGTGTTGTATAGGAACATTTAAAAATGCCACGGACATACTATACACAGTTCCCATTATTGCAGAACCCATCGCATTACCTAAATTACGATTCAGTGTAAATAAAGACATCATTTTTTTCATTTGTCCTTGTGATACACCCTCTTGGACTAATACGCTATCTTTAGTGAATGCACTCCCGAATCCCATACCTGCAAAAAATACTGTGATTGCAATGAGTATGGGGTGGTTTACATTCAAACTCACACTTACACTTGCTAAAAACAAAAAGATTAATAATGTCACATAAAACGTCTTGATAGATACATATTGCTCAATGTAGTCTAATGTAAAATTGATTAAAAGCCATCCTACTGATAAAGGAAATATGATTAATCCACTCTGTAAAGGAGAGTAATGAAATTCATCCTGTAGATATGATGGAATAAAGACATTAAATCCTATTAATATGGCTGCTATCATTATATCGGTTATAAATGCAAGCCGAATTTTAGGTGTGAATTCTTTTATAGATATAAAGGCATGCGGTTTCTTTTTATAATAATGTATTAACCCAATGCTAAAGAAAATGAGTAGTAACAACGCACCAACATACAACAAATTCATTTGATATGTCATAACCGTCCACATTAGACATCCTATAAATATATAAAAGAGTAATATGCCTCTATAATCAACGACATGTTTTTCGGTCGTTTCTGCCTCAAATCGATAACTGATGATGACTAATATAAATGCGATCGCTCCAATGGGAACATTTATAAAAAAGAGCCAGTGCCAAGTTGTCCATTCTAAGATAAATCCACCTATAAAGGGACCGATAATACTCGAAATCCCCCACACACTACCTACTATACCCATTACTTTGTATCTAAAAGGTATAGCAAAAGCTAACTTTGGTACAATTTGGGCGAGTGACATATTGATACCTGCGCCAATACCTTGTATAAAACGCGACAACAATAACATGTCAAAAGTGTGACTAAAACCAGCCAATAGACTACCACCGATAAATAAACTTAAACCCAACAATGTAATCACACGAATTTCAATCCGAGACATGAGTTCGCTAATAAGTGGAATGGCCACTACAATACCTATAAAATACACAGTAAAAACAAAGGCGATAGAAACATCTGGACGTAAATCATGACGCATAGTTGGCAAAGCAATGGAAACAATAGTCGTTTCAATGGCTGACATAAACATGATTAATACTAATGACATAATCACATTGAACTGTTTCATTTTCATAATGTATCCACCTTCCATACCACTTCATTTATTACTATAAGATAAAAAGCATCGTAATAAAAACGAATCACTCTAATTTTATAGAGAGATTCGTCTATCATTAATTATGATTTTTAAAATAATGCCTCACTGCTAGCATGATAGCAATAACAACAACTGCAAATATGAGCGATATTACACCAAATATTGGCGAACTCTGCATTGCCCCCTCGCCAAATAAGTAATAAAAAGCAAAATATATTTGAAATAGTAATAACACGGTTAACCCCATCATAATGGATGTGTACTTTGAAAACATGTTACATCCCACCTACATAAAATAAACAA
This sequence comes from Staphylococcus agnetis, assembly GCF_002901865.1. GTDB lineage: Bacteria > Bacillota > Bacilli > Staphylococcales > Staphylococcaceae > Staphylococcus > Staphylococcus agnetis. The sequence goes on along the minus strand of NZ_PPQF01000059.1, from coordinate 14,574 downwards.
TTCCGATAAAATGAAATATGGACGCTATTAAAATAAAAATATGCCATATCATATGAAAATACGGTCTGTTTTTTTGAGCATAAAACCATGCACCAATGGTATAAGCAAGTCCACCTAATACTATAAACAATAAAAATATCCAAGCTTGCTCTTTAAGTATGATTGGAAAATAGATGACACCAACCCAACCCATAAACAAATAGATAAACAAACTTAATTTTGGGTTAACGTGCGTAGATAACGCTTTATACAAAATGCCCCATATCGTTATCCCCCATAGCAAAATCATTACTGTCCAACCTAACCATCCACCAACAAGCACTAATGATATAGGCGTATAACTCCCTGAAATAGCGACATATATCATACTATGATCAATGATTCGTAAAACATACTTATGTGATGATGCTTGTTGCATCGTATGATATACCGTAGATGACATAAACATTAAAAAGAGACTTATTACGAAGACAGATACGCTAATCGACATCGTTACGCCTGTAGATATATAACTATGAACGGCTGCATATGGGAGTGCAATGAGCATTAATAATGCCGCAAATCCATGTGATACTGCATTACCGATTTCCTCTCCAAAAGAGAGTGGATTCATTTCTTTAAACGCATTTAATTTATTTTTTGCAACTTTAGTGGGCTTCATTTGCGACATTATATCACCCCTATTCAATAATGTTTAATCGTATTAAATCATTTGTAGCTGTTTCAACACTATCTTTACCTTCTTTATTTTTTAAAGGGCTAAATTCCTCGTCACGTAAAACTTGTAACGTGATAAAAGATTGCGCATATTTAAAAATATCAAAATAAAACAGTTCAAACTTTAACGTCGGTCGTTTCACAATACCAAAATCCTCATCAAGTTGTTCTAGTTGCTTAATAGCTAAATGATATGGCAATGGTTCGTCGACAACACGGTTTATAAAATCCGTTTTAAAAGCGTGAATACCAATATTCGCATTTTCAAAACGATCAGCCACTTCTGGGTCAAGCTCAGAGTATTCTAATACTGCATCTTGGCCATCTTGGCTGACAAGACGACCAACACTTTCACCCGGTTTAGGTTGTATTGATTTAGATGTTACATCTTTGTCGTAGTATGCTGTAAATCCAGCAAATATTGGATCTAATACACGTACAAGTACGTTATCAATATTATTTACAAAAATAAAACGATTCCCACGTTCAGTCATTTGGTCTAAATATCCCGCGCGTTTTAGTGCTTTAAAAACACCACCATTTCCATTTGGTGTTTCCATAATTTGAGCCTCATGATTAAGAATCAATTGTCCTTCTTCATTTAAAGCTACAATGGTATCTTGTTTATAAAAATAAACGTGTGATGGGTCGTATCCAAAATAGTCATTTGTTTCAAAAAATTGACGTGTTTCTACATCATTAATGTCGCTTGTCATAATATACCAGTCAACATGTGTACCTGTAAGCTCATGTAAACGTATTAATTGACGTGCTTGTAATTCAAAAAGACTCGTTCCTTTGATTTTAAATGAGCCTTTAGGCCCTTTATATCCAAGGCGCGTCCCTTGACCACCCGCCATTAATAACACAGCAAATTGATGATTGCGAATAGCTTCTAACCCTTTTTGTTCATACTTATGACGTAATGCGTCATCGAAATCATTTTTTCGTACATAGTCAACTTCTTGAATCGCAGATACATCACTAATTGTTTGACGTTGTACATAGACATCATGATACAATTTTTGAATCTCAGCGAGGTCAAGTGCATTAAGGCGTTCTTCAAGTCTATCTTTTTCGTTTTGGCTCATCATCTTCTCATATTCTAATAAATGCTGTTGATGATATTTTTCCAATTTACTTTTTTCAAGCATAATTATACGCTCCTTTAATTCATAAATTCATTTCAACGTACATTTCTATTTAAATCCAAGTCATCAATACGCGTTTAATCGGTGTTTCGAATAATATGTATACAGTTAATAGCGTAAATGTTGAAGCTAAAGATAAATCCACTAAGCCTCCCGTTCTAAAATGTATCGGAAAGCGCACACGTATTGGTAATGGAAATAATAAACGTACACCTCTAGGGGTTAACATATCTAATATTACATGTGAAAGCATACCACAAATAATGCTAATCATATAGTAAAGCGGTGTTTGAATTAGCGTTAATAGATAATAGCTAAGAATAATGAATAACAACGAATGCGTAAATGTACGATGGCCAAACAAATGTTTGACGATAAAGCTCAAAATTTTTAATCGTTGACCTATTTTACTCCTCGTATGACAAATATCAGGAAATATACTAGCAATACCAGCTATAACAATGGCTGTCACAGATTCAAACAGATCAAGTTCAAAATGTGTAGCTACCATAGCTCCAATGAGTAAGCCCGCAGAGGAATGCGTTTTTCCAGTCATTTCTAACTCCTTTATCTCTACATTTTCCAATGACTTAGTATACCATATCTTCAATCAAAACACGAACATATTTTCGCATTTCAATTAGTATGTCACATTTGTAAAATGTATAACACATTTCTCTTGCAATTCTTTAAGAAATCGGTTACACTATAGTCATCAATTAGGAAAAGGATGTGTCAGTCAAATGGCTATGACAGTTAAGAAAAACGACAAAGAAGTACAAATCCAATGGAGAGTTGCAGATATCCGTATTCCAAACGACCAAATCAAAAACGTGACTGAGGATCAAGATATTCACGCATTCCCTAGCACTGAAGAAAAAACAGTTTCTCGTATTGGATCTACATTTGGCAAAACGAACCGTGTAATCATTGATACGGATGACCATCAATACATTATTTATACGCACAACGACAAAAAAGTTTATAACGAAGTAACTAAATAAATATAAACGTTAACAATTCGTTGACATCAAAAAAGCAATCCGAAATGGATTGCTTTTTTGATACCCAGTTCTATGACATATAAAAGAGAGAAGCTCAGATTAACCCAAAAAATGCCGTCAATACTTGACGACATTTTTATTTTTAAATTTTTCGTAATACGTATAAGAAATATGGCGCACCTATAATAGCAATTAATACCCCTACTGGAATATCAATTGGTGGTGCGATCGCTCTCGCAAGACCATCCGAGAAGACCATCAATAGGCCGCCTATTAAACCTGACATTAAGACGATATGAAGATGTTTATGTCCAACTATACTCCGTGCGATATGTGGTGCGATTAATCCTAAAAAGCTCAAACCACCGACCACGGATATTGAAGCGCCTGCGAGCATTACTGCTGTAATAAGTAATATCATTTTCGTACGGTTTACATGAGTGCCCAAACTTGTTGCTACATCTTCTCCTAAATCTAATAAATCTAATTTCCTGCAATACATTAAAATAATAGGGACTGCAACAATAATCCACGGCAGAATCACCAAGACATGATCAAATGTTCTTCCAAATAAGCTACCCGTTAACCATACGAGCGCAATATTTGCCTCCATAGGGTTTCGAATTAATAAATACTGGACAATCGCCATCGCAATTGCGCCTATTGCCATACCTATAAGCGCGAGTTGCGAACCTTTCACACCCTTATAGCTAATTAATAACGATAATATAATACTTATAGCAACAGCACCTACAAATGAAGCAAATGGTAACACGTACAACGGTGCTTTAGGAAACAAAATAATAACGATGACTGCCGCAAGACTGGCACCTTTTGTTATCCCTATAACATCTGGCGAAGCTAAAGGGTTTCGAATCACGCCTTGAATGACTGCACCAGAAATCGCTAATGCCGCCCCTACAACAATGCCTAAAATCATGCGTGGAATACGGTATTCAGTTAAAATGAAGTTTTCACCCGTCCACATTTCCTTTAAAGCTTGATTAGGAGCAATCCATACAGCCCCTGCACTTAGGCTTAAAATAGAAACTATGATTAATAGAAATACAATAATGAGATAGCGCTTGGATAACTTTAATTTCATCGTGCTTTCACTCCTCTCATTGTAATCCATAAGAAATACAATGCGCCTATAAATGAAGTCACAATTCCTACTGGAGATTCAAATGGAAAAGCGATCAAACGACTCACCACATCAGAAATTAAAAGTAAATTAGCGCCGATAATCATAGATAACAAGATAATTAAAAAATAATTTCGATTCAAATAATACTTCACGATATGTGGCACAATAAGACCCACAAAACCAATTGGTCCGGCAATAGATACACAAGCACCGGCTAGAACGACGACAATGAGTCCGGCTATGGCACGTACACGTTGTGTATTTTGACCGAGTCCCTTCGCAAGTTCATCACCTAATTCTAAAATAGCGAGTTGTCTTCCTAAAAATAATGCCATGACTAACCCCGTCATAATCCAAGGTAGAATATGAATGATATCCGGCCATTTAATCGTATGTAATGCACCAACCAACCAAAACATGACGGTTGTTGTCGCATCTTCATTTAATAATATAATTCCTTGCGTTAAACTCGTAAAAAATAAATGTATTGTCATACCAGCGAGTGCAAGTTTAACAGGTGTCATCCCTCTCGTTGTTCCAGCTAATAGGTAAACGGTTAAGCCACCAATAAATGCACCGACAAATGCATAAATCACTGTATATTGTGCCAATGATGGCAATAACACTGTAATCAAAACAACGACAAATGAGGCACCAGCATTTACGCCAAATATTTGCGGTGAGGCAAGGGGATTGCGTGTAATAGATTGCATTAACACCCCTGCCACTGCAAGTGCTGCACCAATAAGTATTGCTGCTAACATCCTTGGCATGCGTACGTTATGTATTAAGAAAGTATCTTTCGTATCTTTTAGTTGAAACATATAGTCCAACATCGATTGAAACGAGATTTTAGATGCACCGATTGCAAGATTAAGATATATTGCAATAATAAGAAAACAGACGCTCACAATAAATGTGAGCGTTGTGCGTTTTCCATGGTGATATTCTTTAAATTTTGAATGTGACAGCTTAGACATTAGAAATCACCTTTTTGATAAAAATTACATGTTACAAACGTATTTATAATACGTTTATTTTTGTTCTTTTTTCGAAATTTCAGCGAGTTCTTTCGCAATTTCTTCAGAAGAAATCAAACCACGGAACTTCGCCCAAGTTTGTCTATCTACGATGTGTACACGATTGTTTTTAACAGCTTTAACGTCTTTCCAAACTGGATCTTTTTTCATTTTAGCATAGTGAGGATCTTTGTCGCCATTAACCATGATGAACATACGTTCAGGGTTCACTTCTGCAAGTTGTTCTGAGTTCATATTTAAATATGGTGCGTTTAAATACTCAGGTAATTGATCTTCAACCTCTTTCGTTAGCGCTTCTTTAAACCCTAATTCATATAAAAATTGACCTACATAGGATTTATCTGAATGCGCTAAAAATCCAGATTGTGAAATAACAGCTGGTAAAACTTTTAAGTCTTTGTTCATTGTAATTTCTTTTTTATATTTTTCAATTGTTTGTTTATGTTCTTCTAAGCGCTTATCCGCTTCTTTTTCTTTAGATAATGCTTTAGCTATCGTTTTGAATGCTTCGATATTATCTTTATAATCTGCATCTAAACTAGGTAACATAATTGTTGGTGCAATTTTACTTAATTGCTCATAATTCCCTTTATGACGGTTAGCATCAGCAATAATTAAATCTGGTTTTAACTCACTAATAACTTCTAAGTTAGGTTGTTTTCGTGCGCCAACTGATTTATAGTCGCCCACTTTATCTTTAATCGGTGCGATAATATTTCCTTTTTTACCATCATCTGCAATACCTACAGGTTTAACTCCTAGTGAAACGAGCGCATCAACAAATGAATATTCAAGCGCTACAACACGTTTAGGATCACCCTTAACCGTTGTAGTTCCTCCTTCATGTTTTATTTCAACGCCTTTACCATCACTAGTACTCTTATTGTCTGAGTTACCTGAATCACTCACGTTACCACATGCAGCAAGAGTGATGATGAATGCTACCAATGTGAATAAACAAAATGCTTTTTTAATGTTCACAATGACATTCTCCTTTTCTTATGTAATTCGCCTTACCTCATACATTTTAATTGATAATGATTCTCAATGTCAATATCTATTCAAAATTTTATTTTCTTTTGTACTGTTCAAATTTTCTAACATTAAGTCGATGCCAGTATCATTGAGATAACGTTTGGAGAGATGTGGTGCATGCATACTATGTGCAAGCGCAGCATAGCCTAATTTAAACGTCATTACATCACCAATTTGATAGCCATGTGTTTCATCTAAATCTATTAATAATAAATCACTTGTACTTCCTACAATTTTCACTTTCGAATCCACCGGTGTTATTTCTGTTACAACTGTATCTAAATTTCCGAAATCTACAAGTGCCTGCATGTAGGGTTGATGTGTGGATAAATTCAATCGCGGTTTAATTTCAATAATGTGACCTACAAGCTCAATCGCATCATCATATAAAAATGGAAGTCGTTGGTTATGCGCTGTTTCATATCCTCTGAACAATGCTTCACCTATACGTAATTCATTAATAGGACCTAAATCATGATACATTGCTAACGTTAACATACTCGAATTACCACCAGAGATTGTTGTAAAAATAAAACCTGTTTCTTGTTCAACACTATTTAAAAAGTGTTCAATATAACTGATATCTTCCTCCGTTGGTGGCATAGGTCGATAACACATAAAATTAAATGCTAACCCTTTCAAAAATACATGATCCATGCGCATTACTTCATTAATGTAGTCCACCGCTTCATAAGTCAATAGACCTTCTCTACCATCTTTCCAATCTACCATTAGTAAAATTTGATGGCGCTTATTTTGTTTTTTCGCTTCTAAGTTAATACGACGAATGACATTAATATCACTTTGAATACTCATTGATGTTTGTGACACAAGTGTCGATATTTCAGATAGCGTAGCCCCCTTAATCATGACGTAATTCAATGTTCCATAATGTTCAGAAATAATGTTCAGTCGTGATTCTGCTATGCACTGAAAAGGTAACGTTTCAAATAGTTTTGCGATTTGCGAATCACCTGCGACACATTTAAGTACCGGTACCATATTAATACCGCGTTCATCAAGCATACGCTTTAATAATAGAGCGTTATATTTAATTTTACTGAGATGAATATTGATATGCGCCACAATTTACACCTCTTTTCGTATTGGATTTTGGAGTTCGATTTGCATATACGATTTTACCCTTTGATGCATACGCATTGTAAGCAATGCTTTAACAGTCACTGTTTGACCAAATAAAATTTCTCTCAAGACACTTGCATGCGATAAATGATCCTTTATCGCTGTATCTACCTCGTCGCGAACGATGGCATAAAGACATGGTTCTGCAATATGATGTGTATGATTAAAATGATCTATTAAGGTCCCCAATTGATTTTGGATTACAGCATGTTGGAATTTGGCTACCACCGCTTCGATATCCTCAGCAATTAAACTTTGGTTAGAAATTTCTAGTTCTGGCACTTCTTTTTGCAATGTTGGAAGATCAATCCTAGAGCCACCTAAATCCCTCACATTAAAGGAAAATTCACGGGTTTGTTGATTAATTTGTAAAACCGTATTTTGCTGGTGGGCTTCAAGTGCAATGCCATAAGTTTGGATATAAGCAATTAACGGTGGTATTAACGCATGTGTATAGTCTTTAATGAAACGTACGATAGTTGCCTCATTAATATCGTCATATAAGAATTCAATTAAGCTGTCAACGGTGATTTGTTCGTCTACTGGATTTTCTTGAGTGAGTGCAGCAGTCACTATTTGTAATACATTTTGATTCGCGGTTGCTGGAGATTGACGTACAATCATTCCGAATTGACGTGCAGTATCTGGCTCCTCTTTTACATAAGCACCATAAGGCTCTAAAGCAACCTGTAGAGTTGGATATATATTTAAAAGCCTTTGTAATTGATAACTAAGCTTTGGCCCATCTACAGTTGTTACAGTGGACACTGTACGTACCGCACTTGTTGCTTGTACATTAATAGGCAACTTAATATGATAAGGTTTTTGTTCTAGTGCCATTGTTCTAAATGAGAGTGTTGCTTTAGATGGCACACTGTATGGCGTTGGTATAATGCGTAACATCTGAATTCTATGGGCAAATTGCGTTGTAATCACATTGTCATATTGCCATGGATGCACTAACATAATTCGATAATCATTTAATTGACATCCTAATGGTTCTAAAAATTGCTTGAGTCGCCCGTTAAATTCAGGTAATACGTGTGCACCAATAAAACGGTCATTACCGTCCATAGCAGTAATTTCAAGTTCATCTTGATGCACGAGGACGATACGTAAAAATATCGTTTTCATAAATTCAGGTGCATAATCACGAATTTCAGCTTCGTTTAATGGAAGTTTGGTTTTAGAAAGCGGATGTGAAGGATGCCCCTCCCAAACCATGCCTTCAGTATATGCTAAACTCGTCCAATCGTTATTCCCTTGCATATGGCTCAGCCATGATATAAAGTTAATTTTTTCAGGTAAACGTGTGATTTTTAATGAATGTTGCATAGCGATTTTACGTTGTTCCAATTGATCATAAGTTAAAGATAATCCTAACCGACTATGTTTTAATTCTTCTATGAGTTGATCATGAAATGGAATATTAAAGTGTGTTTCCAAATGTGAGATGAGTGCTTCTAAACTATCAAGCTGTTCATCAGATTGACCCATCTGATACGTTATCGGACCGTTTAAATGTATTTGAAAAAATGCACTATGTGTTTGACATTTAACATGCAACACATGTTGGTGAAATTGTATTTCTACCGATGTGGGGTGAATCTGAACGTGCGCATCATTAGGAAATAGTGACTCTTTCATACAGGCTAGTAACACCCGATATTGTATATTTCTATCCGCACGTTGATCATTAGTGAGTTTCATTTCTCAATGGACCTCCAATATATTTTTGATTGACTACATACCCCAAAATAGCGATGCTCATTGTGGTGATCCCCATAATTAAAAATGTAGGTGTAATACCGATCCAATCCGTGATTAAACTCAATAGCATTGCGCCTAATGGTATCATTCCGCGATCTATCATAATCACACTTAAAATTTTCCCCCGATGTTCCGGTTCAATATCATTTTGGAAAAAGACTCTGTTTGAAGTACGGGCCAATTGACCAAACATACCTACAAAAAAGATGACAATGAACAAAGTCATTACGTTAGCTTTAAACAGGCTCAATAACCCAATTCCAAATCCTATCGAACTAAAAAAATATAGATGATTATTTTTAGTATAATCGATAATATGAGGAAGTACTAATGTTGCAATCACACCACCGATTGCACTGATTGTCATCGCCGTACCAAAAACAGATGCATTATTTGGAAAATGCGCATCTGTTAAAATAGGTAACATTGTTGTATAGGAATAACCTGTAGCCATTATAACGAGTGAAGTTAAAAAAATGTTTCTACCTTGTATATGTATTTTTAAATACTGCTTGGCAACGGTGAAAGAAAGACCTCTAACTCGTTTTAGTTGTGTCGCTTTAAAATAAAGCGGTAAACTGAGTAACAGTGATATTCCATACACTACAGCTTGTAACAAGAAGGCATATGCACTGCCATATAACGCAATAATAAAACCTGAAATAGCTGGTCCAATAGAACGACATATGTTGAGTATAAAAGCATTGTATGATACAGCTTTAGACACGGGTAACTTTGTCGATAAATCTGGTAATACAGCTTGTCTTACTGGCGTTTCCAATGCACTTAAAGAGCCACGCAAAAAGGCATAGCTAAATAATACGAACATCGGTACATTTCCTATAGAAAACACTAAAACGGTTAAGGTGGTTGTCACAACACATGAACTTGCGACACTCCATTTTATGAGTTTACATCTACAATACCGGTCGGCTAAGCCCCCTGCCCATAAACTTAATAAAAAAATGGGAATTAAACGGAAGAAATTGAGTAAAGCCAAATCCATCGCATTATGGTTCATTTGAAACGCATACCAATTTAATGCAATCTGACCAATCCAATTTCCTAAAAAGAGTAAAAAAGTGCTAGAAAAATACCATTTAGCCAAAATACTCACCTTTCTTCAATTGATAACGATTCTCAATTCCGATATTATGGATTATACGAATCCTCTATGCATTTGTAAAACAAAAAGAATGAGGTGCACAAATGAATTCCGAAAGTAAAGTAAGTTATAAACAACTAGAATTTTCACGCGAAGAAAAAGAAAGTTACGCATATTTACGAAAGCACTCTACAGAATGGGCTGAATTGTTTTTACAACACCTTTTAGCCGGGCGTGATAAAGTAACGGCACGTTTGATGGGATCTCTTTATAGAGAGAATCTTGTTGGAGGCTATGAAAATAGTCATATTTTGTCTGCAAATCATTTAGAAAATACCCCTTTCAATAATAATGATGTGTTAAAGATTCATTTCCCTTCTCAAAATATATCGATTTGTGCTGAAGTGACGGGTCAACACGCTTTCAATCGTATTGATGTGACTGGCCCATTTTATTGGTTGCAAGATCATTCATATCATCGCGTGTTACACCCAAATGAATTGTTAAATGTTGTATTAAGAGAAGACCCTTCTTTAAACGGCGAACACAGTCAACAATTCAAAGACGATTTAGAAAATAGTGCAACACATATGGCACTCGCATTAAGTTATCAATCTTTTAAATTCAAAGATGTCACCTCTTCATTGTTAACTTATATTCAAAAACAACCTGATGCGTATTTGGCATCTGAGCAATCCGTAATCGAAGGTCACCCTATTCACCCAGGCGCCAAACTTCGTAAAGGTATGACTACTGAAGAAACTATCAAGTATACTTCTGAATACAACCATGAAATCCCTTTACAATTCGTATTAATACACGAATCATTGACGCGTAAACAAAGTATTGTAGGTCCATATCAAGAAGCTATTTTTCAAATGTTTTCAAATTTAAAAGAAACGATTCAAGCTCAAGTGGCTTCATCAATAAACATTGATGACTACGATGTGATGATTATTCATCCATGGCAATATCAACAGATTATAAACAAAGACTATTCACAAGAATTAATGACGCATCTTATCATACCAATTTCCTATGATGCGCCTTATTTTTCAGGATTATCCTTTAGAACATTAATGCCAAAGCATCCTAAAATAACACCACATATTAAACTATCGACAAATGTCCATATAACAGGTGAGATACGAACGTTATCTGAACAAACGACTCATAATGGCCCATTGATGACCCATATTTTGCGCACCATAGAATCAGAGGATAAATGGTTTACACAATTAAATACACAATCTGTTCCAGAGTGGGCAGGTATTCATTTTTATAAACCATCAGATGCCCCTAGCATACAGGAACAGCGTAGCGAACAACTCGGAACACTCTACCGTGAAAACATTTATCGCTACGTTAATAATGATGAAATACCATTAATCCCTTCAAGTTTCGTAGCCACACTTCCAAATGAAAGAACACCACTATTGATGGCGCTCATTTCACGTTATCAACATCATCATCACTTAGATCAACGGGAAAGTGTGCTTCAATGGTTTAAAAGTTATGCTGCGTCATTGATTGATTATGTCGTCCCACTACTTGTAAAGTATGGTATCGCCCTTGAGGCACACTTACAAAATACGGTTGCTGTGGTAAACAAAGACAGCGGCGCATTAACCCAAATGCTGATTCGGGATTTTGAAGGCTTACGTATCGATGAAAAACAGTTGAATGCTTCAGGATTTCCAACACACCATTTTCACGAAAAATCACGTATTCTTACGGATAGTCAAACTACTGTATTTAACAAAGCGTTTTATTCAACCGTTCAAAATCATTTGGGTGAACTGGTTGGATGCATTGCAAAATACGTTGACGATTCATCAATCGAACTTGATTTATGGCATATCGTACGCGAACGCATTCAAGATGTATTTAAAGTATTGAAATCAAATGAAAGCAATTTCGCCCGTATACAGGAGATTGAAAACGTATTTTTCAAAGCACAAATTGACTATAAATGCGTCACGACGATGCGACTCTTAGATGAAGCCCATGCCTATACGTATATTCAAGTTGATAATCCACTAAAAATGTAAAAAGCACTTGTTGTTGCTCATTTTCAAAGTCCCTACGTCATCACAACCGTAACTTAAATGCCAGTGAGGTTACTATTATGTATTGCATAAGCTTTCAAAGTTCATGTCAAAATGGAGTTTGAAAGCTTATTTATTTATGGCATGCATCATGGAGCACTTTTTGATATTCAGTGGTTCCGTATTTTAGTAAAGTATATTAAAATTGAGCACAGAGACTAAAAAAGGAGACATGTTAAAATGACAGTCATGCGTACCATTACTTTTATGCTGAGCATTTTCATTGTAGGAATGGTTGAGCTGGTCGTTGCAGGAATTTTAAGCTTAATGAGTCATGACCTCCATATTTCAGAAGCATGGATTGGTCAACTCGTCACGATTTATGCCTTTACTTTTGCACTTACAGGTCCAATATTAGTAAAGCTTACTGAACGCTTTTCACCTAAAACGGTTTTACTTTCAACAATACTTGCTTTTATTATTGGTAATCTTATCATTGCGCTTTCTCCAAATTTCACTATGATTGTCATTGGTCGAATTATCTCATCTGCTGCTGCAGCATTAATTGTCGTTAAAATTTTAGCGATTACAGTTATTTTAGCGAAACCCCAACATCGTGGACGCATGCTCGGGCTTGTGTATACAGGGTTTAGCGGCGCAAATGTTTTTGGCGTACCATTAGGTACACTCATTGGAGATTGGATAGGATGGCGTTATACTTTTGGACTGATTATTGTGGTAGCAATTATTGCTGGCATCATGTTACTATGCTTTTTGCCACATCGTATTCAAACACAATTTGAAACAAAAGAAGATTATCGTATGCGCATTAAGCGACCATCAGAAGTGGTTAAATTATTATCTATTACTTTTATTTTCCTCACCGCGAATTCAGTAGCCTACATCTACATTAATCCACTTATTTTATCAGGAGGGCATACGATTCAATTCGTCTCATTAGCCCTACTCGTCATTGGTATAGCTGGCGTAGTGGGAACGTCTGTAGGAGGATATTTTACAGACATTCTATCTTAGGCGATGTGTCAAGCTAAAATTAAAATTTCTTCAAAAAAATTGTAATTTTTTTAGAAATAAGCTAAAAAACATAAAACAGAGTGATATTGAAGATAAATTCATACGAATTTTTTTGGCACCTCAAATCACTCCACTTTAAAATATACAGTTTTTATACAAAATTTATACGCCCTGTCCTTCCGCGCTCATTGTAAACCATTCGCTTAGATTAACCTGTATTAATTGACAGGTTCGTCCCTCACACAGTCATTTAATACAGGTTTACAATTTTGTTCCGTCATCACCATTTTTAACATTTCTTCACTCGTAATATAGTCAAATATCATACGTGGTCTTTTATTTATCTGCTCTACTGCTGTTCGTAATGAAGCTTCTGAAATATTTTTAAAATCTGTTCCTTTTGGAAAATATTGACGTAATAATCCATTCGCATTTTCAATCGATCCACGTTGATACGGACAACCTAAATCACTAAAATATATATCACATTTTAAATCTTTTTCCAACATTTCAAAAAGCGCAAATTCTTTTCCTCTATCCATAGTAATACTTTTAGGATTCAAATCCTTAAGTATATTCACTATTTCACTACAAACTACATTTGATTGTCTAGTTGGTAAACATTTCGCATACAAATAACGTGTTTTACGTTCAATTACAGTTAATAAACAATATTTCGATGGTCTGACACTCCAAATTGTATCAATTTCATAATGCCCATATTCTTCACGATTATTAATACTTTTTGAGCCGATACCTTATAACACGATTACCTACATCTATCTTTCCACGTTTTTCATTAGATTTATTATACTTTTTACCAGAACGACGCATATCACGCTCTTTATTTACTTTAACTATACCTTGGCGTATATATCTATATATAGTAGGATAACTTATATACTGACCTGTATCTTTTTCAATTTGACTAGAAATCTGCCTAGGTGACCATTTTAAAGCCAATTTTTCTTCAATATAAGCTTTAGTAGTTTCATCAATTGCACGTACTTTTTCAATCTTTTCAGGCGTATATTTACGTTTATTACGCGCATGTTCTTCAGCTAATAATGGATTATATTCACCATTAACTGATCGTTTCTTTATTTCGCTACTTATTACTTGATAATCACGCCCTAATAAACGTGCAATATCTGCCAACTTAACGCCATCATTTAAGTACTTCGCAATTGCCAAACGAGTATTAAAATCTATTTCAACACGCTTTTTTCTTTGTTTCATGTTATCCTCCCTTTACTTTTTTTATTATCCTTTTTAAAATAAGTAATAAGAGAATAACAAAGTTATAATCAACTCCCCAAACATCGCTCAAATGAATAGGGGAGTTGATTTTATTTCTTCAAATTATTTTCTTCATAATC
>NZ_PPQF01000006.1 GCF_002901865.1 Staphylococcus agnetis | reverse complement strand
GATATAAAATAGCGGTTATCCTTTCCTATATACAATATATAGATTATACGTTCGATAAAATTTATTTGAATGATTGTTGGTATACTAATTATAGGTTACATTTAATAAAATATAATCGTAAACATAGTTGCTAGTGGGAGGGATTGGTTTTTAATAACATTTTATATATGTTTAAATATAACAAAAGACTTAAAAATCTGTTGTTAATTATTTTTGTTTTGTGAATTGGATTAAATTGTATAATTTGAATCTAAAGATAAGTGTGAAAAGGAGACTCTGAACTCCTGAGTTTATTTGGTTGTATCGAAGTTTAATACATACCTAATTTATAAAGTCATTTTTCGTATCTCAAAATATGAATGACTTTAATATTAATATCCAAATTGAAATTATAAAAAAATTCAAATAGAGGATAAGAGTTGTTAATAAGTTAATAGCTTTGGTAAAATTAAAAAAATATCAAAATTGTGGGTGAAAATGTGGGAAAATTAATTTCAGTTATTATACCTGTATATAATAAAGCATCATTTTTGGAACGTTGCATCGAATCATTAGTTCACTTGAAAAATCACGCATCTGTTGAAGCTATATTTGTAGATGATTGCTCAACAGATGGTTCCTTGGAAATTATAAAGCGCTATGAATCAAAATATGAAATGATAAGATGTGTTGAACTCTCAGAAAATACAGGTGGCCCAGCAGTACCACGTAACATAGGTATGGAACAAGCTCAAGGGGAGTACCTTACATTTTTAGATGCTGATGATTGGTTAGATCATGAATATTTTACTGAATTTGTTGAACGAGTCAAGATAGACGATTCAGATATTGGATTTGGACGAACGTTCAAACATACCGATAAATCTATCTCTCAAGTTGCACGATTCCAATCTTACGACAATTTATCAGGACTTATACCTTATGAAATTGAAAAAGTTTTTCGTGCTGTAGGTCCACCGGGTAAAATTTTTAAAAAAGCACTTATTGAAAATCATAAATTAGAATTTAAGCATTGGAAATATGGGGAAGACAAATTATTTTTTATTGAATTAATATCGAAAGCAGCGTCAGCGACAATGACTACTTTACCTGTATATCATGTTAATCGTTATAGCCAAAATATTTCTTTAGTAAAGTCAACTACACCCTTTGAAAAAGCTAAAATCAACTATAGCTTATTAAAAGAAGTCATTAATCTAAATATACCTTATGTAGCAAAGATGTATGCTGTTTCAAGGTTTATGGAATTAGATTTTATGAGCCGCTTCTTTTTTACTAAAACTTTTAATAAAGCTCCAAATAAAAATGATTTTTATGAATTATTTAAAAAAGCGTGTGATTTGATCGAAGAAACAGGAATACCTATGGATGCACTTTTTACGATTGAAAAGTATAAAGTTGCTTACCAATTTTTTAAGGAAAATCAAATTTACGAGTTTGAAAACTTCGTGAAAACGTTGGTGGAAGATGATACATTTTCTCGATATATTGAAAATGGAATCGTACACATTGATACTTCAAATAGAGTATTCCCTACGATAGAAGTCCTATGTTACCCTGTATATCAAGGAACACAGATATCAAATGGTGAAAAATTTGAAGTGATAGAGGTATTTAAACCGGAAAACGTGTCAATTAGAGGTGTGAGAGCAGTAGAGGTGCGTAATGATATAAACGAAATGGTAATTCCCTATAGTTTAAAAGGCAATAAAATTTATATCCCATCTGAAGCATTACAATTCCACACAGAGATACCATTCAATATTGCTATTGATTATTTAAAGTATGATACAGAAATGGTTTTTGCCACATACCCCTCTACGCAAACAGAAAATGTTATGAAAAGAAAAGCTTTTAAAGTTGAATTTTCTCCACTAGATAGTATTAAAATTGGGGATAAACGTTATTTTAAACATGCTCCTGAAAAAGTAGTTGTTTTAAAAAAAATAAAATTGTACCAAGATGTTGACTTTAATACTATGATATCTGTGGTAGAACCGGGTACGTTTTTTAAAATTAAAGGAGTTACAAATTCTTCAAATGGTATACCACGGTTAGAAACAATAGACGGACATATTTTAACGGCCAATATTGACTTTATTGAACCGCTTCAATCTGTTGATGCGACGGTGTATATGACAGAACGGCCACAATTTGTAGAAGTAATCAAAAAATGCAAATTATATACGGATCGTTCATTTAAAAATGAGCCGATTCGTAGCATAAAAGTCGGGGAAAGATTTGAGGTTGAAACGCTTATTTACACTTCTAACCATACTCCGAGAATAAAAACTATTAATGGCGAATATCTTACTGCAAACAAAAATTTTGTTAAAGAAGTATAGAAATATAGTGTTAGAAGGAAGCGAATCTGAATGATGCTTGAACGTGTACTACGTTATCGTATTTTGGTACCAATTATATTTTTCTATTTTGTGATGAGTGTGTTGACTCCCTTAACACATGATGATTTAGAATGGGCAACATCATACGGTACAGAAATGTTAAATTCATTTTATGCGACATTGAATGGTCGATATTTGGGCAATACATTTGAAGTTATTGCGACGAGAATCCCACCTTTTCGTTATGTCATCTATGTTTTATTTTCGATAGGTATATTACTAATTATTCAAAAGAGTGCAGATGATATTTTGGGGGAAGATCGCCAGCCTAGCTACCATTTATTAGTTCTGTTTACCTTGATTTTATGCATACCTGCGACGATTTATAGTCAAATTTATGGA
Organism: Staphylococcus agnetis; assembly: GCF_002901865.1. GTDB lineage: Bacteria > Bacillota > Bacilli > Staphylococcales > Staphylococcaceae > Staphylococcus > Staphylococcus agnetis. The sequence goes on along the minus strand of NZ_PPQF01000006.1, from coordinate 62,061 downwards.
TGGTTTGCAGGTTTTTACAATTATGTACCTGCTACTTTTGCCTCGCTTGTCATATTAAGGTATTGTGTTAAATTGATGTATCATAAAACATTGTTATGGTGGGAAATGGTAATTTTGATGATCACTGCTTTATTAGGGCAATGGTTCATGGAGAGTATGACATTGTTTAACGTTGGAATTATTTTGATTGCGACACTAGTCTATTATGTACAATATAGGAAACATTTAAAACAATTTTTAATCGCTTTAATTAGTTCAGTATTAGGCGCTATTATAATGTTTATCAATCCACAATATGTCAAAATTTTTAGTGGACAGTCTGATTATCAAAAAGTGGGCAACAAAGAGGAAGGGTTGTTAAATAGAATATTAAAAACGTTCTTAACGCAATTTCCTGAACATATCATTTATCAATCTATTTTAATATTATTGATTGTCGCTATATTATTAGGCATACTCCTTTATCGTAGTGACATATCACTTGTAATTAAATGGAGTTTGTTTGTAGGACTTGCGAGTGCACCTATTTATACATTTTTTATACGTATACCATTTGATTTGAATTTAAAATTACATGAAACATCCATTGCACTCTTGGATTTTACAATTGCCATTTTATTTTATAGTGTGCTCATTGTGGCAACGTGTTATACATCCGTACCAAAACGTTTAAAGACGTACATAGTTTTATTATTTGTTACAATTCCAATAATGGTTGCACCATTATTAATTGTTCAACCGATTGGACCACGTAACTTTTATTCAGTATTTATTATATTTGTGATGGTGGCGTTTTTAATATACCGATATTTGTTTTTCGAAGGACCACAATGGCAGGGGCTTATTAAAATTTTTGCAATTACTTTCTCAAGTATATATATTATCATGTTTTTAATTATTGCAATTTCTGATCACACAAGAATTGCAAAAATTCATCATGCTACTACTGAAAATCCTAAACTTAAAACGTATCATATGAAACGTCTACCTTTTGAAGATTACATGCAACGATCTTCACCTGAAACGGAGCGCCGGAAAAGAATATTTAAAGAGTACTATGAAATACCTCAAAATATAAAACTCGAATTCCCACCTAAAGTTGGGAAAGACTCATAAAAAGAGGCTATGACATAAGGTATCAGTTCCGTAATAGAAACACCACAAAGATCCTTTGAATGGGATTTTGTGGTGTTTTTCATTTGTATTCTATTGGGGCTAGGAATTATGTCCCTAATCCTTCGTTTTTTTATTTCTTATGGTGTTCCATTTGAACTTCCATTTCGTCAGCAACTTGTTGTACGTGTGTACCTATGATGACTTGAGCTTGATGTTTACCATTTTTCATAATGCCGACAGCACCTGCTGACTTTATTTTTGCTTCATTCATAAGGGTTGTATCATGTAATTCTAAGCGGAGACGTGTTGCGCAATTGGTGAGTGATACAATGTTTTCATGTCCTCCAAGCCCTTCAAGAATGTCAGAAGCGGTTTGAAAGTATTTTGTTTGATGCGCATGTGTTTCATTTGCCGTTAAATTCACTTCGGGATCAGGTATTTCTGTACCACGTCCAGGTGTTTTAATGTTAAATTTAACAATCATAAAACGGAATATGACGTAATACAAGACGAAAAATACTAGACCTTGCAGTATAAGCATCAATGGTGTGTGGGCGATTGGGTTAATTAAAGATAAAATATAATCGATTAAGCCCGCACTGAATGAAAAACCAGCTGTCCATTGGAAAGTTGCCGCGATAAATAACGACAAACCAGTTAAAAAGGCATGGATGACATATAACTGTGGCGCAACAAACATAAACGCAAATTCAATAGGTTCAGTAATCCCTACAACAAAAGCAGAAATTGCGCCTGCTAACATTAAACTAGCGACTTGTTTTTTGTTTTTAGAGTCAGCTGTATGATACATCGCAAGTGCAGCTGCTGGCACGCCAAACATCATAATCGGGAAAAAGCCCGCCATATAGCGCCCTGTAATACCTTCAGTTCCTTTTTGACTTTGGAAATTTGCAATATCGTTTACACCTGCAACGTCAAACCAAAATACGGCGTTTAATGCATGGTGCAATCCTGTTGGGATCAGTAAGCGGTTAAAGAAACCATATAGGCCTGCACCAATAGGGCCAAGACCTAATATAAATTCACCAAAATTCACTAAACCAGAATATACAAATTGCCACACAAATAATAAAAGTCCTGCCAATATAACACTGAACAAAGCGGTCATAATTGGGACGAGTCGTTTCCCACTGAAAAAAGATAATGCGGTCGGAAGTTCAGTTGAAGCAAATTTATTATAAGCATATGCGGCAATTAAACCGACCAAAATACCGATAAACACGTTCCCATTGTTAATATTTGCAAAACCGGCATTGACATCTTTAACAGCGATGTTCAAATAGGCTGCAACATTTTCGGGTTTGAGTAACGTTGTCACCGTAAAAAACCCGACGACCGTGGCCAGCGCTACCGCACCGTCGTTTTTCTTAGCCATACCAAGTCCGACACCAATGGCAAAAAGCAATCCTAATTGACCAATAATACCCATCCCTGCATTGAAAAAGAACGTATACGCAGCATTTGTATTATTTGTAAACGCTGCGATGGTGTTTGCAATCGCTATTAAAATAGCAGCAGCAGGAAGGACAGCAACAGGTAGCATTAAGGATCTACCGATGCGTTGTAAAAAGTTAAGCATATGTACACCTTCTATTCCTAAAATATGAAGTCCTATCAAGCTCAATTGATAAGCACAATCATTATATAATAGCGCTTTCAAATTAGATAGAGGCATGATACAAAATATGCAAATTTGTAATATTGTGGATAATTAAACATGCAGGAAGACATTAACCTAATATGTATAAGTATCAAATGGGACAAAGATAATAGCCTCGATAATGTTTGAACGTATTTTATGCAATAAGCAGATCAGTGACAAAGCTATGAAGACAAGAAATATATACGATTCATTAAACACTGACTTTATGTTTTTATATTTAAAATTGGTAAGTTAGCGTGCAATTGAACACTTAGGAAATGTGTTTTGACAGTTAGGCAAAAAATATGCGTAACTGTTTGGAGGAAATAGTGATTTTCAACAGTTAAGCACACAAATTTAACAGTTAGGCAACTTTACAATATTTTAATTGAAATTTGGTAGACTACTTTTAAACTCGCCGAAGTGGGGAGCTACTTTTACTTTTGAAGGGATTGGTTTAATGAAAGAAACAAAACAACATCACACATTTTCAATTCGTAAGTCGGCGTTTGGCGCGGCTTCAGTAATGGTCGCATCATTTGTATTTGTCATCGGAGGGGGCGCGGCAGAAGCACATGAAACGACATCACAAGTAGCACCAACAATAGAAGGCACACAAACAACACAACCAGCATCATCCATGCATAAGACTCAAACGGCATCTTTACATACAGCTTCATCTGAACATATTGATGCCTCTAAGGTAGAAACGCCAATGACTACAAAAGCAGTTTCACCTTCAACAACAGAAGCAAAAGGTCAACCTGCGACGGATGTGACATCAACGCAACAACCTCAAACAGTGGTTCAACCTTCACGTCATGCACATGAGACACCGGTAGTTGATAAAGCACAGCAACATCCGCAATCAGCGATACAGGCGACGACGTCAGTACCACAGTCATCAACTACTCAAAAGTCAGATGAACCAAATAAATCAGTAGAAACGGAAGCTCAATCTGTTGAACGTCCTACGTCTAACGTAGAACACCATGAAACTAAATCTGCTTCTAAAGTGACAACACCACCATCAATAGATCGTGAATTTAGCCATAAAATCATCAATGACCCGCATGCAGCTACAACAACGCAAGACAAAAAGGATGAAAAAAGCGCTGCGACTGAAGATTCAGTGTCAACCCAAAATGACAAAACAATGACGGCGCAACCGACACAAGTAGAAGCACCAAAAGTGAAATCGGCAACAACGCAAAATAACGTCACACAACAAGCTGGCGACAAAAAGCCAACGGTCAAAGCAGCACCAGAGGCTGTTCAAAACCCAGAAAAACCTAAGAATAAAGATCCATTTGTATTTGTTCATGGCTTTACTGGATTTGTAGGAGAAGTTGCAGCTAAAGGTGAAAATTATTGGGGTGGTACAAAAGCGAACTTACAAAATCATTTGCGTAAAGCAGGGTATGAAACATATGAAGCGAGTGTCAGTGCGCTTGCGAGCAATCATGAACGTGCGGTAGAACTTTATTATTATTTAAAAGGTGGACGTGTAGATTACGGGGCGGCACATTCTGCGAAATTTGGCCATGATCGCTATGGTAAAACGTATCAAGGTGTTTTAAAGGACTGGAAACCAGGAAATCCTGTACATTTTATCGGACATAGTATGGGAGGCCAAACGATTCGTTTATTAGAACATTATTTGCGTTTTGGTGATGCTGCTGAAATCGCGTATCAAAAACAACATGGTGGTGTCATCAGCGATTTATTTAAAGGTGGTCACGATGGTATGGTCACGTCAATTACAACAATTGCAACGCCACATAATGGGACACATGCCTCTGATGATATTGGTAACACGCCTACGATTCGTAATATTTTATATTCTTTTGCGCAAATGTCGAGTCATTTAGGAACGATTGACTTTGGTATGGACCACTGGGGGTTTAAGCGTAAAGATGGTGAATCATTAACCGATTATAATAAGCGTATTGCAGAAAGTAAAATTTGGGATTCTGAAGATACAGGGCTTTATGATTTAACACGAGAAGGGGCAGAAAAAATCAATCAAAAAACAGAGCTGAACCCAAATATTTACTATAAAACATACACAGGTGTTGCAACGCATGAGACACAATGGGGCAAACATATCGCTGATTTAGGTATGGAATTCACTAAAATTTTAACTGGCAATTATATTGGGAGCGTAGATGATATACTATGGCGTCCGAATGATGGCTTGGTATCTGAAATTTCATCACAACACCCATCTGATGAAAAAAATATTAGTGTTAATGAAAACTCGGAACTACATAAAGGCACATGGCAAGTGATGCCGACCATGAAAGGTTGGGATCATAGCGACTTTATCGGAAATGATGCCTTAGATACGAAACACACTGCATTAGAATTAACCAATTTCTATGATTCGATTACAGATTATTTAATGCGTATTGAAAAGGCCGAAAGAGTCTAGAAATGATAATGAATGACGAATTTAAAGTAACACATGCGAAAACCTTCAAAATGATAAAATTTGAAGGTTTTCGTATAAGTATGAGGTTATTATGTTTAATCAATCCATTGAACGACATCATTGAATGTACGTCGTGTTTTTTTACGAGTGGGGTCGTCAAGACGATAACCAAAAGCGACCATGACAGACGGATAATAATCATCTGTATGGATATATCCTTTATCCCTTAAAAGTTGAGCGACCTCTTCATATAAAAATCCTTCCATAGGACAAGAATCTATACCTAACATTGCGGCAGTGGTCATCATATTACCGAGTGGGATATAAGTTTGTTTACCAGCCCAATCCAGTAATGTACGCTCATTTTGATATAAATCATTACTTTCATTTTGGAATTTAGAAGTGGCGTCTAATTTTTGTTGTGCCATTTCTGGTGACATTTGATGAATGACTTCTAACATGTGACGGACGTAATCATTTTGTGGTCGAACATTTTTACGTGCTAAAATAAGGATAAAGTGACTCGCAGTATCCAATTGTTTTTGTGCGCCCCAGCAATAAGGTTTAAGGGCTTCACGTAAATCTTTATTTTGTATAACTAGAAATTTCCAAGGCTCTAATCCTAGGGAACTCGGGGATAAGCGGCCCGTTTCTAAAATGGTATGCATGTCGTCTTCACTTATTTTTTTAACAGGATCAAATTGCCGTATGGCATGACGAAAATGATAGGCATCGAGCACACGTTGTTGTACATCTTTCATTTAATATTCGCTCCTTTTAAGTAATCATACTTAAAGTATAGAAAAGATATACTTTAATTTAAAATGAAGTGTTTCATAAACATAACGGTATAAGTGATTGTCATACTATACGGGTAACTTAAATACAAAAGGGATAAGAAGGGATGATACAAATGAAAATGGATTTATGGCGCACATCTTTACCACTTAATGACATCACAGCCATCACACCAGTTTCAGGTGGAGATGTCAATGACGCATATAAAGTAGAAACGTTAGAAGAAACGTATTTTCTTTTGATTCAACCAAACCGTTCTGAACAATTTTATGCAGCAGAAATTGCAGGACTCGAAGCATTTGAAAAAGCAGGTATTACTGCACCACGTGTCATTACTACTGGAGAAATAAACGGGGATGCATATTTAATTTTATCTTATTTAGAAGAAGGGACGTCTGGACGTCAAGAAGATTTAGGCCGTCTCGTTGCCCAATTACATCGTACTGAAAGTGAAAATGGACGGTTCGGCTTTCATCTCCCGTATGAAGGAGGCGACCATCGCTTCGATAATACATGGACTGATAATTGGGCGACGCTCTTCTTAGAACAACGCATCATGCCATTAAAACACATGATCGTCTCTCAAAATTTAATGACTCAGGAAGATTTGGCATTGTTTGAAAAAGTGTATGACATCATGTCGCAGACGTTAAGCCATCATACGAGTCGACCATCCTTGTTACACGGAGATTTATGGGCTGGCAACTATATGTTTTTAACAGATGGGACACCTGCATTGTTTGACCCATCACCATTATATGGGGATCGAGAATTTGACCTCGGAGCAACAAAAGTATTTGGTGGTTTTTCAGAAGCGTTTTATGACGCTTATCATGAGGCCTATCCTTTAAGTGAAGGGGCGAGTTCACGCATTCAATTTTACGAATTGTATTTATTATTAGTGCATTTAGTGAAATTTGGAGCAATGTATGCTGGCAGTGTACGTAAAGTCATGAAACAAATTGTTGCAAAAACATCAATATAAAACGGAGTGAGGCATCATGAATAACAAGAGACATCTAATGAATGTATTAAATGGTTTATGTTTCATATTATGGTTGATTGCACTGAGTTACTTAGGTCTCATGTATCACAAAATGCCTGATCAGGTTGGAACGCATTTTACGCTTTTAGGTCATGCAGATGCTTTCGGGAATAAGGCGAATTTATGGCTGTTACCTGTGGTGTTTGTGTTGATTTGGAAGATAGGGGTGCTTTTAATCTATGCGCTACCTACTTTGCGCAATATACTATCAAATGATAAACAGCCGGTCGTCACACATCAATTCATTATTACCGGACTCTTTAGTATCATACATGTCACTGTTTGGATGCTGTATATGAATCAATTACATCATCTATTACACGGCGAACACAATATCACTGCAATTTTTACATTGTTACCGATTGTTTCAATATGTATTTATAGCATCATTCTCATTAGTTATGGATTTAAAAAACAACGAAAAAAGCGTCACAGGAACTGAATGTTTCTGTGACGTTTTTAATGAGGAAATTTATACCATAAAAATGCTCAATAGAACACAGACAATTATATGAATGATTACAGCAACCCACGCCCATTTTTTGATAAATGACACGTTGAATACAGCAATACCCAAAATAACCATGACGAGACAATATTTTGAATGCTTATCGCCCCTAAAATTGGATTTCCTGGTGAAAGGATATTTAATGACCCGATATTAATATCAGGTAGTTGCAATCCGAATCCCCATTGTAGGCTTAAAATCACAATCTGAGCGGCACAAGCGGATCGCATCATTCATATTTTAAATGGGTGTATTCAAAAAGAAGAGGTAAGGTTGCGAATACGAATCCTGTTACTGCTACTGATATAGATATGGCACGTCAAGTTAAAGGGGTTAAAGACGTCAAAATTAAAACAAATGATGAGAACGGTTTAACAAGTAAAGCAAGTAGCACGAATAAAAAAACAGACATCGCGATAAAGCCAGTCTCTTCCGCGAAAGACGTTGAAGAAGGTCAAGCATTTACAAAAGATGATAATGACATGACAGAGCGTGTGGCGACGATTAGTTCAGATGTTGTTGACACTTTATTCAAAGGCGATGCAATTGGAAAAACGATTTATATCGATGGAATGGGATTTACAGTTAAGGGCATTCATGATGAGTTTATGACCCCAAATCTCGTACAAGTTCAGACAAAAACAGTAAAACGATACTTACCTACGTTGACATCATCACTGCCGCAATTAGAAGTGACATTTCAAGAATCTATGAGTAAAAAAGAAGTTGGTAATGCCGTTGCAGATAAATTAAACAAAAATGGCTCGGCGGTTGGTGATGGCACATATCAATATACAGATTTAGAAGCGTTAATGAAAAATATCAATAACGTGTTCGATGCAATTACCTATTTTGTGGCAGCAGTTGCAGGTATTTCATTATTTATAGCAGGTATTGGTGTGATGAATGTAATGTATATTTCAGTCGCAGAACGAACAGAAGAAATCGCGATTCGTCGTGCTTTTGGAGCAAAGGGGAGAGATATTGAATTGCAATTTCTCACAGAAAGTATTATTCTATGCTTGATTGGTGGCGTGATTGGTTTGGTTATCGGTATGGGTATTGCGTCTATCGTGGATGCATTAACGCCAGACTATATACGCAGTTCAGTCACTTTGGGTTCTGTTTTACTCGCTGTTGGTGTATCTTCATTCATTGGGATTGTTTTTGGATGGATTCCAGCACGTGCAGCTTCTAAGAAAGAACTTATCGATATTATCAAATAGTGTTAAAATGAGTGTTTTGTTGAAAGGTTAAAAAGAGGGAAAATGTAGAGTGAAAAATAGAAGTAGAGCTTTATTAAAGAAAGTAATGTTAGGTTTAGTAGCTTTAGTCATTTTGATAGGTAGTGCCAGTATTTATCGTTATTTCAAACGCCAACATGAACAACACCTTACAGAATTTATAACCCAGCAACATGCGAAAGATGGCATCAAATCGGATAAAATTCCGCGATTAAAAACAATGGTTGATCAAGATAACAGCACGTATGCTACGATTGATCAATATTTAAATAAGACTGATTTTAATGGGGGTATTGCCATTTTTGACAATGGCGAGTTGAAAATGAATAAAGGGTATGGGTTCCAAGATATCGAAGCCGGTAAAAAGAATGGGCCTAATACACTTTATCTCATTGGGTCAGCGCAAAAGTTTTTTACAGGGATGATGGTTAAAAAACTAGAATTAGATGGTAAAATCCATCTTAATGATCTCGTAGATGACTATTTGCCTGATTTTGAAACCAATCCAAAAATCACATTAAAAGATTTGATGTTACATCGTAGTGGTTTATATCGATATGAAGGCTCTCATGATATCTTGGATTTAGACGGTGCTGTACAAGCCATTCATGATAAAGGGATTAATCCTAAAACGTATCATAAACATTTTTATAACGATGCGAATTATCTTGTGCTTGCGAAAGTGGTAGAAGAAGTCACGCAAAAAAGTTATACAGAAAACTATTATAAAGCATTTGCCAAGCCGTTCAATCTTAATCATAGTGCGTTTTATAATGATGTCCGATATCAAAAAGATATGGCCAAAGGATACAAATTAAGTGATCATATCCCCGTGTTTAAACAACCCGTGTTTTTAGATCAGTATTATGGTGCGGGCAATTTATATATGTCGCCTTACGATATGGGCAAGATGATTCGAAAATTGCAAACGAACCAAGTTTTTTCATCACAAGAAACAGAGTCGTATTTGCATGAAATTAAGTCTTCACGTTACCCAGAAAATTACCGTTATGGTTTTTATGTATTTCCAGACTTTAACCGCATTAATGGTGTGTTTTTTGGACAAACATTTACAGCTTACTTTAACGGTCGTTTTACAGTCGTTCTAGCCACAAATTATGAAAATCATAAACCGAATTTGAACGAAAATAAAATTAAACACATCTTTTTTGATATATTACAACAACCAAAAAGGAAAAAATAAAATCTTATAAATAGCCTTATACTACCCGCAAAGTCGATGTCTATGTGGGTAGTTTTTTATGTTGTTTTTCAATAGAGAAAAGATACATTGTAACTATCAATAAAATCATCATTGTGTGATCAACGTCATATTATTGCATAGAATGATGCGTTTTATATACTGCGTCATCGTGGTATATAATAGGGATAATATATTGAACAGGAGGCTTTGATCATGAAAACTTTTTATAAAGCATGTGCTTATGTGGCCGGTATGATTGGGGTAATGGTCATGTGGGGCGTCGCGATTTTAACACTCCAACAATATCGTATTGACGCGGATATGAATAAAGATGTCAAAACATCATAACAACTTAGAAAATATGAGGTGATTGAATGAAAGTCCTACTCATCGAAGACAATCGCATGATTGGGGATTTACTTCAAAATATGTTGAAACTTCGTCAGTACACTGTAGATTGGTTAACGACTGGCGAAGAGGTAGCATTATATATGGATCAAATTCATTACGACATCATTCTCGTGGACTGGATGTTACCGGATACGAGTGGTGTGGATATTATCCAGCGCATACGTGATGGGGGCAATCCAGTCCCTATTATTATGTTAACAGCGAAATCGCAAACTACAGATAAAGTTGAAGGACTTACTGCAGGAGCAGATGATTATGTGACGAAACCGTTTGAGTTTGAAGAATTAGAAGCACGTATGCTTGCGGTAATGAAACGGTACCATGCGATAGACCATCACGTGAAAACAATAGGGAACGTGACGTTTGATTATCAAAAACATCATTTTATGAAAGATGGGCATATCTTAGAGTTTACCCAAAAAGAGTATCAATTATTAGAACTTTTATTTTTAAATGCGGTTGTTTCAAGGGGCTTAATTATTGAAAAAGTATGGTATTTAGATCAAATCGTAACTGACAATAATATTGATGCACTCGTTCGACAACTTAGAAAAAAATTAACGCAACTACATACATCACTTCAAATTAAAAGTATTCGCGGCGTGGGTTATAAATTGGAAGTGATAGCATGACAAACTATCGATTTTGGCCAGCTTTTCTAAAATATGCAGGAATGTTATTTGCCTTATTAAGTGTCTTGTTCATCATTATCGTTATCTTGTTTAGCTATAAATTGAATCAAGAAATTAATGAGACGGCTCAACGTCAGACATCAAGTGTTCAAACAACACTCGCACAACATCAAAAGGTCAATCCAACACATGATCATTTTGTTGTGAAACATGGAAAAATCATTGAGGCATCCACCCCATTTTCAACACGAGAACTTGAAACACGTTTTCTTCAGAATTCAACGACTACACCATATATTGATGAAAGTCGGTACGGCGTATTTGATGTGAGAACCGTCTCGCTCTCGAATGAAAGGACATTATATAGTTTAACGAATGTTCATGATTTCCATGAAACTAAAGGATTTTTAATTTCAGTATTAATTGGATGCTTTTTGCTAGGATTTATTTTAATGATGGGATTAGCGTATTATCTTGCGCAGCGTCCGATTAAAGTTTATGAACAATTGATGCACGATCAACGCCTGTTCATTCAAAATGCATCACATGAAATGAAAACACCCATCGCATCGTTGTTACTTGGAACACAGTATATCGACATGCTTGAACATGAACATTTAAGTACGACGAGTAAGCAAACGTTAGCGCAAATGAAAACTGAAGTGACCTATATGCAACAACTCATAGACTCGATGTTAGAACCTGATATGACCATTAAAGATTTAGATGAGATTCACATTGCCACAGTGTTAGATGAAGCGGTTCAATCTGTTGAGATGGCATATCATATACCGATTAAACGTTTATATGCACGTCATTTGAAATATCCTATTTTGCCTTTACATTTAAGGCAAATTGTGAATATTTTGTTGGAAAATGCGGTGAAGCATAATGAATCTGATGTAAAGGTAGCTATAAGTGCATCGAAAACAATCAATGGTATTGAAGTACGTGTGAGTGATGATGGTGTGGGCATTGCAAAAGAAGAACAGCAGCATATTTTTAAAAGATTTTACAGAGGTAACCAAAACCAAAAGGGGTCTGGTATTGGTTTAGCATTGTTGCAAGCACGTGTACATCAATATGGGGGTGTTGTAACGGTAATGTCAAAAAAAGGAAAAGGCACAACATTTTTAATAAAACTTTAAAAATTTCAGGTTCATTTCAGTTTTCCTCTATATAGTAAGCTTATAAAGAAAACAAGGGGTTGATTGATATGCCATTACATCCATTATTTGTACATTTTCCAATCGCATTATTATCATTTGCGACTTTAATTGCATTATTAAACGTGATTTTAAAGAAAAAAGATTTATCTTTCTCACTCGCACTCACTCTTATATTTGGTATGTTGTCTGGTGCCATCAGTTATTTACTTGGCGATAGTGGGGAAGAATATGCGATGCAACATTTTAACCCGCAACATGTCGAAAGTTTAGTACATTTACATGAAACGTTTGCCATGCTCGCTTTAATTGCTTATGGCTTTGCAACAGTCATCCAATTAGGCGGAATGTGGTTTAAAACATATGCAACTTATTCTAAATGGGGTGTACTTATCTTTACGGTCATCGGATTTGGACTATTAATTGTAGCTGGGCACTTAGGTGCAAGTATTACTTACGGGAACTAGGGAGGATTAAGGAATGCAAAGAAATTATTATTTCCACCATGTCGAACACCGAAAACTTCAAAAAAGTTCTAAAAAAACTTTATGGGCGTCATTAATCATTACATTATTTTTTACAATTGTAGAGTTTGCTGGAGGGATACTTTCTAACTCACTGGCATTACTTTCTGATTCATTTCACATGTTAAGTGATGTGATAGCACTTGGTTTGTCAATGGTGGCAATCTACTTTGCAAGCCGTAAACCAACTGCAAAATATACTTTTGGATATTTAAGATTTGAAATTATCGCTGCCTTTTTAAATGGTTTGGCATTAGCAATCATTTCAATTTGGATTTTTTATGAAGCAATCATGCGCATCATCTACCCAAAACCTGTTGAAAGTGGTTTAATGCTTTTTATTGCTACGATTGGTTTAATCGTGAACATCGTTTTAACGATCATTTTAATGCGCTCACTTAAAAGTGAAAACAATATTAATATCCAAAGTGCGTTATGGCACTTTATAGGAGACTTATTGAACTCCGTGGGTGTTATTTTAGCTGTGGTACTCATTTATTTTACAGGTATTCAAATGATTGACCCGATTTTAAGTATGGTCATTGCTGTAGTCATTTTACGTGGGGGCTACAAAATTATGCGTAATGCTGTATCGATTTTAATGGAATCAGTACCTGAGCATTTGGATACTGATGAAATTATGGATGATATGAAACGTGTGGATCAAGTCCTTGATGTACACGAATTCCATTTATGGTCCATTACAACTGAGCACTACTCATTAAGTGCACATGTTGTACTAGATAGTAAAAGTGGTCATGACGCATATGAAACGATAAATAAATTAGAACGATTGCTAAAAGAAAAGTACGGTTTATCCCATACAACACTTCAAATTGAACATTTAGAAATGAATCATTTAGATGAAGCTTACTTTGAAGAGATAAAATAAACCTTTTAAATAAATAAGTCAGCATTTTTGGCGTAATGAAAAAGCCTTCGAATTCATGACCAGATGAATTTGAAGGCTATTCATATACGATTTTATGAGAAATGCCCATTGCGTCGTTACGAGGCGCAATAGAAGTTGCTGATAAATTGATATTAGAGATGTAACGCGAAGTATTAAAGTTGATGCGTGGTAGGTTGGTTTTGCCCAGCCAACAGCAATATCCAAGTAACGATGATGAACGGTAGCGTTAAAATTGGAATGCCAAAGGGTTCTAATAGTGTAGCGATAGCGCCATAAATCATTGGTGTCAATACAATAACAAGCACGAGCATGAGATAACGATGATAACGTGTTAAGTTCCTAAATGTGACTGCCACAGCAATCACGGTCAATATTAAATTGTATCCAAAAAGCCCGTGGTTGAATGCCATCGCATCAGTGCCTAAAACATATACAAATAACATTGAAAGCACGTTGGCGATGATGACGAAAAAACCGGCCCATCCTGATGCAACAAAGAAAGCGATGATAATTAATATGCCTGATACAACATTTTCAACGAGAAATATTTGACTCATACTATTAAAAAAAGCGACCACAGGGTGCAGAGGTTGTGTGACATCAATTGTTGCGGTGTGTTTTAAAGGTAAAACTTTGACAGTACTTTTTAAAAATGCAAATTGTTGATTCATGAGCAATACCATCCATGTCACCAACACAAATGGTGTTGTGAGTTCTGGAAGTTGATAACGCCGAAACACGGTCTGCATCGATTTAGCAAGTGGCATTGCGATAATCGTTGCAATCAAACACACCATGACAGTTTGCCATGTCATCACCATAAAAATAGTCAGTGCAATGGCAACAAGTACACTATTAAATCCTGCTAATCCTGCGTGAATTTCCTCTCTTGTATACCCAAACCATGGTGCGGTCACCAAACTGATGGCACTTCCTATCATAGCGGCCAAACCGACTTTCCAATCTCCTATCCACAGCGCAATCAGAATAAGTAATCCTGTCCAGACATTCTCAAGTAAAACGACTTGTGAAATATTCTTCAAAAAACTTTGTAGTGGTAAAGGCATGTTCAATCCCTCTTTCCAATAATTTCTCAAACATTAATCAAAAATCCGAATGGAAATAAGTTATATTAATATAGTTTGTTCGTAAGTGAAACCTTTTATGTGGGATAGATATAGTTATAAATTACTTTTCAATAATAACATAATTATTTGAAGGTGGTCATTTAAAGGATTATAATTTGTTTGTAAGTTTTATTTTTGCGAAAAGGGAGTGAGTGATGAGATGAATTTTACACAACGAGAACAAGATAAACTCATGCTTGTTGTTGCAGCTGATTTGGCACGACGCCGTAAAGCGCGTGGATTAAAGTTAAATCATCCTGAGGCAGTTGCATTAATCAGCTATGAGATTTTAGAAGGTGCACGTGATGGTAAATCTGTTGCAGAACTGATGAGTTATGGACGTGAAATTTTAAATAAAGATGATGTCATGGATGGCGTTGAATCAATGGTGACAGATATTGAAATAGAAGCCACGTTTCCAGATGGAACAAAACTTGTTACTATCCATCATCCGATTGTTTAGGAGGATTAAGATGAAACCAGGGGAAATCATAGTACAATCAAGTGAAATTATGATAAATGAAGGACGTTCAAACACGAAATTAACAGTAAAAAATAGTGGCGACCGCCCGGTTCAAGTGGGGTCACACTATCATTTTTACGAAGCCAATCCGGCATTAACGTTTAATCGCGAGGAAGCTTACGGGAAACATTTGGATATACCTGCTGGTGCTGCAGTACGCTTTGAGCCAGGAGATGAAAAAGAAATTCGTTTAGTGCGATATGCTGGAGAACAAAAAATATATGGCTTTCATGGTGAAGTTGATGGGCCACTCGATCAATCCCGCATCACAGCTCCAAATATGGAAGAGGGAAGTGACGTCAAATGAGTTTTAAAATGACTGAATCACAATATACAAGTTTGTACGGGCCAACAGTTGGAGACGCAATTCGTTTAGGAGATACCAATCTTTTTGCGAAAGTTGAGAAAGATTATGCTCAATACGGTGATGAAGTCGCGTTTGGTGGCGGAAAATCAATTCGTGATGGTATGGGACAAAACCCAAATGCAACACGTGACAATAAAAAAGTAGCAGACTTAGTCATTACGAATGCAGTGATTATCGATCATGATAAAGTGATCAAAGCTGATATCGGTGTGAAAAATGGATATATCATGAAAATAGGTAAAGCAGGAAACCCTGATATTATGGATAATGTGGACATTATCATTGGTGCTTCTACTGAAATCATTGCAGCGGAAGGAAGCATTATCACTGCTGGTGGCATTGATACCCACGTGCATTTTATTAACCCAGAACAATCCGAAATCGCATTAGAAAGCGGGATTACGACGCAAATTGGTGGCGGTACAGGTGCGACGGAAGGGACTAAAGCTACTACAGTAACACCAGGTTCTTGGCATGTACATCGTATGCTTCAAGCAGCAGAAGCGTTACCTGTTAACGTCGGTTTTACAGGTAAGGGGCAAGCGGTCAATCATACTGCATTAGTCGAACAAATCCATGCAGGTGTCATTGGTCTAAAAGTACATGAAGACTGGGGGGCAACACCGTCAGCATTACGTCATGCGTTAGAAGTGGCGGATGAGTATGATATTCAAATCGCGCTCCACGCAGATACGCTTAACGAAGCCGGCTTTATGGAAGATACAATGAAAGCCATTGGTGACAAAGTGCTTCATATGTATCATACAGAAGGGGCCGGTGGCGGTCATGCGCCTGATTTAATTAAAGCAGCGGCATACAAAAATATTTTACCTTCATCAACAAACCCAACACTCCCGTATACACACAACACTGTTGATGAACATTTAGATATGGTTATGATAACGCACCATTTAAATGCATCGATTCCAGAAGATGTGGCATTTGCAGATTCACGAATTCGAAAAGAAACGATTGCAGCTGAAGATGTACTCCAAGATATGGGGGTCTTCAGTATGGTGAGTTCAGATTCCCAAGCAATGGGGCGTGTCGGTGAAGTGATTACGCGAACATGGCAAGTGGCACATCGAATGAAAGCGCAACGTGGTCCATTAGAAGGTGATGGTGAACATAACGACAACAATCGTATTCGCCGTTATATTTCAAAATATACGATTAACCCTGCGATTACACATGGGATTTCAGACTACGTGGGTTCAGTAGATGAAGGCAAATTGGCTGATTTAGTGATGTGGGATCCACGATTTTTTGGTGTAAAACCTACATTAGTGATTAAAGGTGGCTTAATCAATGTTGCTATCAATGGGGATGCCAATGGCTCTATTCCGACATCAGAACCAATCAAATATCGTCCGATGTATGGCCAATATGGTGGCAATATGCAAAGCACTTCTTTGACATTTGTGTCACAAGCTGCATATCAGGATGGCATACGTCGCACATTAGATTTAAAGCGACACGTGCGTCCAGTTAAAAATATCCGCAATCTTTCTAAAAAAGATATGGTGAATAATGATGCATTGCCTCAACTTGATGTGGATCCAGAAACATATGAAGTATTTGTAGATGGTGAGAAGATTACGAGTGAAGCAGCGACAGAATTGCCGTTAACACAACGCTATTTCTTATTCTAAACCTAAATATAAAACATAAAAATGCCTGCAATTTTGGTTATTAAAATCAAAAGTGTAGGCATTTTTTATTGTATTAAAAAATAACATCGCTACATTTGGATTTTAAAATAAAATATACTATTGAAAAACTATTTCGCAATTGGTAAATTAAAAAGTGTAAAAAATGAATAGGGGTGTTTGATACATATGAAAAAAGGAATCGTTTTGATTATGATGTCATTGCTACTCGTTGCTTGTGGGAATGGCGAAGACAAGGGAAAAGAAAAAGCTGAAAAACCAACTAAGGAAAATACAACTGAAACGTTAAAATTATCAGATGCAGAGCAATATAAACCAGAGGGTGAATTTAAAGGTAAACATTATGAAACTAAGAAGTTTAAGGTTGATTTTCAAAAGATGTCTCGAGTAGAAATGACAGGTTTTGATAACAAAAAATTCCAAGCCATTGTGATAGGTTATGAAGTGACAAACAAATCAGATGAAAAAATTTCAGCAATCGACGCTTGGATAAAAGGTTTTAACATTTATCAAGAAGTAGATGGTAAGGCTAAAGAATTAGAAGTAACGCCGTTATTGGATGACTCACATAAAAGTGAGTATGATATGCTTTCAGATAAAAAAATAAAAAAAGGTGGCAAATATAAAGCGATGATTCTATTTAAGTTAGAAAATACATCGGACCCAATCATTATTGAGGGGACTAATGAGAATCATGAGTCACTAGGTAAACAAAAATTTAAATTAGAAGCATTTAACGATGGTAAGTTTTAGGGGGATGAAGCATATGAAAAAAATATTAAGTGCACTATGTGTATCAACGCTTTTGCTGAGTGGCTGTGGTCTTTTTGGAAACGATAAAGATGACAAAAAAGCATCTGAGGAAAACATTGGGGATGGTTATTTTAAAGGTGACACATTAAGAACTAAAGATGCTGAAATTAAAATAAAAGGTTCAAAACTTGTAGAGAATTTTAGACAAGATGATAAAAGAGGACCTTATATCGTTTTTGAATATGAATATACGAATAAAAGTAAAAAAAATATGACCGCTGAAAAGTCATGGGATGATCATTTTGAACTTATTAAAGATACTAAAAATAGCGAAGAAAAAATTTCAAAAAGTTATATTTATATTAAAGATAATACGAAGTATCATGACTTAAATGAGAATAGCAATGTATTAGTTAAACAGAATGACAATGTCACAGCAATAGTTGCTTATTCAATAAAAAAAGAACCTTCTAAATTAATACTCAAAGGCCATACTACAGATGACGAAATTGAATCAAAAGCATTAGGTGAAAAAGTCATTAAGGTTGAAAAATAATACATGTATTTATTGACTAAAAGCTATCAAAGCGTATTTAGAACGTTTTGATAGCTTTTATATATTACTTTTAAATTAAAAGATGTATTTGGCACTTGCACAGAGTTTTAATTAAAATGTCTTTCATAAAAGCGAAATAGAAGATATAGCAAAACCTATGTTTTTGAAAGGTAAATTAGAAATAAAAGAATGTCTTGTATAGTTAATTTAGACATGATACATTTAAAAATATGTTTAAACTACGTAATGATTCCGATTTATACAGAGAAGAATAGAGGTGCACAAATGATTTTATCTGACAACGATATTAAAGGATACATACAATCGGGAGCACTTAAAGTGTCGCCATATGAGGCATCACATGTTGAGCCTGCTTCTATTGATTTAACGTTAGCAGATCATTTTTTAAGACCATTACAACCAATGAATGGTACACAAAAGTTAAGCGAGCCTATTCAGTATGAAGAAATCCATCAAAAGAGTGTAGTGGTTCCAGCACATGGATTTATTTTGGCGACGACCCAAGAATATATTAAACTACCTGAAAACTTAACTGGCTTTGTTGAAGGTAGAAGTTCGATTGGACGTGCAGGATTATTTATTCAAAACGCAGGGTGGGTTGATCCTGGTTTTGAAGGTGCAATCACATTAGAACTGTATAATGCGAATGACTTTCCTTTAGAAATTGAACAGAATCAACGTATTTGTCAAATTGTTTTAGCAGAAACAAAAACCGCACCCGATGCGATTTATTCAGGAAAATATCAAGGTCAAGCCACGACTACAGGAAGCCGCGTATTTAGAGACTGGATGAAGGATGGTGGCTATTAATGGAAATCGTAATTATGACAGGGTTTTTAGGTGGTGGTAAGACATCAACTTTAAACTTTCTTATCCAAGATGCGATTGATCACAATTTGAAGCCTGCTGTCATCATGAATGATTTTGGAGAACGTAATGTAGACCAATATTTTATAAGTGAACCAATACATATTAAAACAATGACGAATGGTTGTATTTGTTGCACGTTTAAAAAAGATGTTGCATCACAACTTCATTCCATTTATTTAGAGCATCAACCTGACATTATTTTTATTGAATGTAGTGGACTTGCACATCCATTAGAAGTGTATGATGCATGTTTGACGCCGGTGTTGACACCTATAGTAGAGCGTGTACGCATGTTAGGTGTTATCGATGCGTCTGTATATGATCAAAAAGATGACTATCCAGAAGATATTCGTAATTTGATTAAAGAACAAACGCAATTTTGTAGTCATTTAATTTTAAATAAAATAGATCTTATCGATACAACGCGTTTACTTTATATCGTTAATAAACTTGAAGCAGATTATCCGGGCATTCCTTACGTTCTGACACAATTTGGAGAAGTGACGTTAAATGAAATGCCTGAACAAGCGGTGATTGAACAGCAATCACGTCCAACAACACATGGTGCACTGACGCAATGCTTCCACGAATTTAATAAACCTATTAAACAATCCGCACTTATAGAAGGCTTGAAACAGTTAGAAGGACACATTTATCGTGTGAAAGGGTTTGTTGAGGTTGAAGGCATTGACCAACCGTGTATTATGCAATATGTTCCAGGACACCTCGAACTTAAACCGTGTCAAATGGATATGCCATCCTATTTAGTTGTCATCGGTCATCAACTTTGTCCGAAAAAAGTAATGCATACATTTGATGATGTCGAAATGGCATCTTAAGATATGAAAAAGAGGGGTTATTGACCGACTATTGTAGCCTGTTAAAATGGCGCTAAGATAGGTACAACATACCCAAATGTATATAGCCATCAACATTCATTGATTCGTGAATGTTGATGTTTTTTTAAATTAAATAGTAAAGAGTGTAATTATAGATGATATGAACTATATGTCACAATATGTACAAAGGGATACGTTGAGTAAGCGTTTTCAAAGTGTTAAAATGAAGGTGTAAAGATAAGAGCCATATTATAAAAAAGGGGTGACATTTTATGTATGAAAATGTACTAGTTCCTTATGATTTTGGGAATAGCTTCAAAAACGTACCGGATCAATTGAAAAAATTAACACATGGCGCTACAACGTATAACATCGTTATTTTTAACGTGATTTCTGAAACAGAATTGGCGAATTATGTGCGATACCAAGGTAAGCACTTTGAGGACGTTGTTGAAGAAAAGAAAGAAGAAATGCGACCATTTCTTAACACTTTAGATGAGCATGATTTGAAATATCAAATTAAATTTACTACTGGAAGTCCTACGCACGAAATTGTAAATGAAATTGAAGGGTACGATTATGACATTGTTGTAATGAGTAACAAACGTGCGGAAATGGATATTAAGCATGTGCTTGGTCATGTCACACATAAAATTGCAAAACGGGTAAATGTGCCTGTACTTATAGTGAAATAATAGCATGTTTTTAGCCTTCGAATATTGACCTCATGTCATGGGGGCAATATGATGCGCATAGGATAATGAAACATCGCGGTTAAAATTGATATCGCCTTCAAAGTTCATCTCATGATGAATTTTGAAGGCTTTTTCGTGTTGAAATAGGGATTACATTAAAATACTTATTTACGCTTTACATTGTTAAAGTGTTCTCATATAATGAACAAGTGACTTTATAAAACTAATTTTATAAAATATTCAGAAAATTTAATATAATGTTGTTTTTAGGAAGGGAATTTCAAGTGAATAAATTTGTAATTATATCTGGATTGATGCTGTTTTCTTTATTCTTTGGAGCGGGTAATTTAATTTTCCCTCCAATGTTAGGGCATACAGCAGGTATCCACGTTTGGCAAGCAATGTCTGGTTTTGTCATAACTGGGATATTGTTACCGTGTTTAGCAGTTATTATCGTTGCCTATTATAATGAAGGAGTTGAAAGTATCGGCAATCGAATTCATCCCATTTTTGGTACGACATTTGCCTTTGTCGTTTACTTAACGGCAGGTGCTTTTTATGGTATTCCAAGGGCTTCAAACGTTGCATATGAAATAGGTGTTGCCCCGATATTACCTGTGCACAATACGGCCACTCTTGTCGCTTTTGCGATATGTTTTTTCACAATCGTAACACTTTTGGCGATGTTTCCTACACGTATCATGAATGTTTTGGGTAAATATTTGACACCTATATTACTGGTTGTTATCGGATTATTATCTTTATTAGCTATTATCAACGCCGAACAGTCGCCAGTTGCTTCAAAAGGCGCCTTTGTCCAACAACCGACATTAAACGGGGTGCTTGAAGGCTATTTTACGCTAGATGTATTAGGTGCGCTAATATTTTCGGTTGTCGTGGTCAATCAATTTAAAGCCCATGGTGTGACTGGGAAACGTCAATTAACAATACGCGTATTGCAAGCGGTGCTCATTGCAGCAACTTTGCTCGGTGCAGTTTATATGGCACTTGCTTGGATGGGAGCGACGACGCCTTCTTCAGAAACCATCCATAATGGGACGTCTATATTAACATACCAATCAACGCGTGTTTTTGGCATGTATGGACATTATTTGTTTGCGCTCATCGTGTTGCTTGCGTGTTTAACGACATGCGTCGGATTAATCAACGCATGTGCATCATTTACAATCAATTATGTCCCTAAGTTAGGCTATAAAAGACTAGTATTGTTATTTGCAACATTTGGCTTGTTTTTTACGACATTTGGTTTAAATACGATTTTAAAAATCGCACAGCCGATCTTGTTATTTATTTATCCCGTTGCGATTGTTCTCGTGCTAGTGTCGCTTGTTAATATGGTCTTTCCGTATCGTTTAAGATGGACTTATATCATTCCTACAATGGTGACATTACTTTTATCCATTGTTCAAGTGGCATTAACATTCAACTGGACAATTCCATGGCTTACAGATTTTTACCAACGTATGCCGTTAGCCGCATCTCAACTTGGATGGCTCATCCCATTTGTGATTTGTACATGTGTGGGGCTAGTCATCGATCATATATATCATAAACATATTGCAACAGTATAATGTGTTTTAATCACTGCTGAGAAATCATGAACCCTCTATTTTATCCTTTCGATAATACAGAGGGTTTTTTACGAGATAAAATAATGCATTTAATTTGTGGAAATAAGGTACAAAGCTATTATATTAAGATAGCAATGATTTAAGCACCACTGCTTGATTGTGTTGCGTGTCTTTTGCGCCATAAAGCAGATGGACATCTTCTTGAGTATCTCGAATAATGGATTTTAAAGTAGCTAAAGCTTCTTGTTGTGCTTTATTGTTTTTCAATTCATTTTCGTATTTTGTTTTAAACGCATCAAATTTGTCTGCATCATGATTAAACCATTTTCTTAAAGAGGAAGAAGGTCCAATGTCTTTAAGCCAGTAATCGACTTTGGCTTCATCTTTAGACACACCCCTTGGCCAAACACGGTCAACTAATACGCGAACACCTTTTTTAGAAGATGAACTATAAATTCTTTGGACATAAATAGCCACAATCATCCCTCCTTTATCGGTCTTTTTCCCTTAAGCAGTCATGTTTAACGCAATAACTGGAAGATCAGCGTGCCAACATAATTGCCAATCACATAACCGAGTGTACCTACAATAAGTATTGGACCGATTAAGCCATGCCATCCTTTACTAATTGCAAGCGCCGCAGCTGTCGTTGGTCCTCCTGCAGTAGCATTAGAAGCAAGCAACATTTCTTCAATATTAAATTTAAAGAGCCGTCCAATCATTAGTGTGAGTCCTAGATTACATATTAAAATAATGATGACAAAGATAAAGAGGAGCGGCGCAGTTTTAAAAATAACCGCAAAGGATGCGGGTGTCCCAATGACAACGAAAAAATTATAAATCATAAATGTTCCGATTTCATTTGCACCATTAAGCTTGTCAAAGAATCGTTCGAAACGCATCACTAATAACAGCGTTATTGTTGTAATTAGTAAATATGGATCTCCAAAAAATGTTACGAGTGTCTTCATGATCACCCATGATTGAGGTATAAGGTTATTTAACCAATCTGACAACGTAAAACTCAATGCGACAATCGCTACAGATAGGCCAAAAGCAATCGCAATATCGTTTAAGTGAACGGGTTTTGCCTCCCAGTAATCATGATGATGTGCCGGTTGATGTTGCGTGTCATAGGAAGTCTTAAACCATTTTTTTATAAAAGAGAATTGGGGCAATGCGATTAATAAAATGAAGTAGAGTGCCATTACACTATTATCTGCGACAACTGTAGATGAAATGAGATCACTTGGGGGTGTGAGCTTTGCGCTTAATGCTGCAAAGTTAACACCACCTCCTATATAACTACCAGTCATCATTGCAGCGATTTTTTTTAGATGCGGAATGTGTGGATGTAAAAAAGCATATGCAATGATGACACCAATGACTGTTCCGGCACTGGCAATTAAGAAGATGCATAATAAACGTTTACTTTCATTCCAAATTTTCTTTAAGTTAGATTGAAACAATAATAACGGAATAGATAACGGAACAATATAGTCCCAGACTATATCATATGCTGGCGCCTTAGTAGGTATAATATTTAAATTAGAAAGCAACATAGCACCTAAAAGTGCGATAATCGCGCCTGATATGATTTTAGCAATTTTAAATTGTTGTTCTAAAATAATGCTGATTGCCGCCCATCCAATGATAAAAGCAAGTAATAACCACGTTTGATTTTGAGAAATAATTGCACCCATAATCATATGATTCCCCCTTAAAAGAAACACTTTTATCTATTTTATATTTTACAAAATGATTTGTCGATAAGGGTAAAATGTGACGTCTTTATGTTTTGGTAATAGAAAAAGCACTGAATAAAATGGAATATGCTAAAATAAATATGTAATTATATAAGTGGAGGTGTGCCATATAATGACAATAGTTATTGGCATATTAATCATTCTCTCTGTAGTTGCTTGGATAAAAGCGGTAATGGTTTCTAAAAAAGAGGGCGAGGCCGCTAAGAAGCAACTGAACACATGGGTGATGATTAGTGCAGTACTTACAGTATTATCACTGAGTTTAATGTTTATTGTCTCACAAAATTCTTAAATACATGTCATAAAATAGGTGATGCATTGGATTATAAAATGTGTATCATCTTTTTCTTATACGTATCTTACAAGGTTTAAAAGTACATTAAATTTTTAAAAGATTGGCCCTTTTAAAGTTAAAATATGATAGGACTTTTGATTTTATACGGGATGGTGACACATGCTACTCATAAATACGATAATTATTTTAATTTTATTCTTGCTTATAGGATTTCTAGTGGGACACGAAGAAGGAAGATTGGTTTTTATTAAAGCCATTGCGATTGGAACCCTTTTAATTTTCTTGAGTTATATTACCATTTTGATAGGTTCATTCGTAGTTTGGTTACCAATGGTGTTATTATTTGATATTACCGATGGTATCTTTCAAATTGGCCTTATAACAATGCTACTTAGTGGTATCATTCAATATATCTTTTTAAGGTTCATGAGTCGTAAAATTGTTATAAGTGACACGTTAATACAAATTTTAGAATACTTCATTCAATGGTTATTAATTTATTTTACGTTGTATCAATTCGTGGCAAATCAATTAAAAGGATTGGCTGATATCGATGTTCAAAATTTATTTGCCAACTTATTGACGGTAGACAGTATCAATATCTTTATTTTACCTTCCTTATTGGTGAGTTGGATTTCAATCTCTATGGTGAGAATGAGTCGAAAACAGCTTAAAGACCACAAATAACATAATGAAAAATCTCAAAACATGGCAATTTTGTTGCGTTTTGAGATTTTTTTGTTTTTTAGTTCAAAAGAATATTGTTTGTGAAATGATTTGATGCTACACTTTAAATGATAATGATTTTCATTGTCGATGTTTGTAAGGGTGAAAAGGAGACAGAATGATGCGCTATTTTATGAATGGCTATGTGTTGTTTGTCACACTCACAATCCTTACTGTGTGCTCTTTGTTCATTGGGGTGAGTAGCGTTCCGATTACAGCGCTATTTAACCTTAATGATGATCAACTGAATGTTCTATTCGCAAGTCGTATTCCCCGTACCGTAAGTATTCTTATCGCTGGGAGTTCACTCGCATTAGCTGGTTTAATTATGCAACAAATGATGCAAAATAAATTTGTTAGTCCTACGACAGCTGGAACGATGGAATGGGCGAAATTAGGGATTTTAATTTCTCTTGTTTTTTTTCCATCAGAACATATCCTATTAAAATTGTTGTTTGCTGTGCTATTAAGTGTAGCGGGCACATTTTTATTTGTTCAAATGGTACAACGCATACGATTTAAAGATGTTATTTTTGTTCCGCTGATTGGTATTATGCTCGGTGGTATCATCTCCAGTTTTTCAACATTTATCGCTTTGAAAACCAATGCGGTACAAAGTTTAGGGAACTGGATGAATGGTAATTTTGCCATTATTACGAGTGGACGCTATGAGGTCTTGTACCTAAGCATACCGTTATTGGTTATGACTTATGTATTTGCAAATCAATTTACAATTGCAGGTATGGGTCGTGATTTTAGTAAAAATTTAGGTCTCAATTATGATTTAATCATCAATATCGGTTTGTTTATTACCGCTACAATCACTGCACTTGTCGTGGTTACAGTAGGAACTTTACCATTTTTAGGTCTGATTGTGCCTAATATCGTCTCTATCTTTAAAGGAGATCATCTGAAAAATGCTTTGCCACATACAGCAATGCTCGGCGCCATTTTTGTGATGTTTTCAGATATAGTTGGACGTGTTGTCGTTTACCCGTATGAAATCAATATTGGTTTAACGATTGGTATGTTCGGAACTATCATTTTTATTATTATGTTGATGAAAGGACGTCGTCAGTATGCGTAATTCGTCCTTAAAAAAGCTCATCATTTTAATTGTCGCAACCATCATGATTGGTGCGATGTATTTGTTGATTGGTCTTGATTTTGAAATTTTTGAGTATCAGTTTAGTAGTCGTTTGAGAAAACTCTTCTTAATGATCCTCGTTGGTGCAGCAATCGCCGCGTCTACTGTCATTTTCCAAGCCATCACCGTGAACCGTTTATTAACACCTTCCATCATGGGACTTGATGCTGTATATCTATTTAGTAAAGTATTAATTCTTTTTATTTTCGGCGCAAGTTCTATATTTATTACAAATTTTTATTTAAATTTTGCAGTGACATTGGTCGTAATGGTCATTTTCGCATTGATTTTATTTGAAGGTATTTTTAAATATGGTCAATTTTCGGTGTATTTTATTTTGTTAATTGGCGTCATTTTAGGAACATTTTTTAGAAGTATTACCGGTTTTCTTGAATTATTAATTAATCCTGAAGATTTTCTTGTTGTTCAAAGTGCGATGTTTGCTAACTTTGACGGGTCAAATCCAACACTAGTAACCTTAAGTGCCATCGCTTTAACGATTTTGTTACTTGTTACAGTGAAGATGTTGCCGTATTTAGATGTATTATTACTTGGTCGCGCTCAGGCGATTAACCTTGGTGTGAACTATACACAAATGACACGCATGTTGCTCATTTTAGTTGCACTGATGGTTGCCATAGCAACTGCACTTGTTGGACCTATTACATTTCTTGGATTATTAACTATAAACTTAGCACATGAGCTCATTAAAAATTTCGAACATCGTTATATTTTACCAGCAACAATTTGTATCAGTTGGATCAGTTTATTTGTCGCACAGTGGATTGTAGAGCACTTATTTGAAGCAACAACACAAGTTAGTATTTTAATTAACCTCATTGGAGGCATTTACTTTATCTATCTTTTAATGAGGCGGAGGGAAACGACATGATTCGCATTAAGCATTTGAATCAATTTATTGATGACAAGCAAATACTTACTGATGTGAGTGTTGATATACAAAAAGGACGATTGACTTCACTGATTGGACCCAATGGTGCCGGCAAAAGTACATTATTGTCAGCCATCAGTCGCCTACGAGATTTTCAAGAAGGTCAAGTCGAAATCGAAGATACGCCTTTAAATGACTATGGGTCACAAGCTTTATCTCAGAAATTGTCGATTTTAAAACAAACGAACCATACAGAATTAAACATCACTGTTGAACAGTTGGTCAACTTTGGTCGTTTTCCATACTCTAAAGGCTATTTAAAGAAAGAAGATAAAGCAAAAGTAAATGAAGCGATTGCATTATTGAAGTTGGACGACATACGGCACCGTTATCTTAAAACGTTATCAGGCGGTCAACGCCAACGTGCATACATTGCCATGACAATTGCACAAGATACGGAATATATACTTTTAGATGAACCGTTAAACAACTTAGATATGAAACATTCTGTTCAAATTATGCAAACCTTACGTGAACTCGCAGTTTTTCATAACAAAACAATCGTTGTTGTGTTACATGATATTAATTTTGCATCTGTATACTCTGATGATATCGTCGCTTTAAAAGATGGCAAAGTAGTGAAAGCTGGCCATAAACGTGACGTCATTGACTCAGCGGTATTAAAACAACTCTATGATATGGATGTTAAAATTGAAACGATTCGAGGTCAACAAATTTGTATTTATTTTGATGAACTACCTTGTATGTATCATCAAATGTCTCATAAAGTAATGAGTTAAATGAGGAGGACAATATGAAAAAGTTAGGATTATTATTAATGGTTGCGATGGTCTTTGTATTAGTCGCATGTGGTAATGATGACAATAAGTCATCTAAAAAAGGTGGTTCTAAAGAGACTGTAGAAGTTAAAAATGATTTTAAATTGCGTGGTAAAGCAGATGACGGTAGCCAAGATAAAGCATATTCGGATACAGTAGAAGTGCCTAAAAATCCGCAAAAAGCAGTCGTGTTTGACTACGGTGCATTAAAAACATTAGAAGAAATGGGGCTTAAAGATAAAGTAGCCGCATTACCTAAAGGTGAAGGTAACGCACAATTACCAGATTTCTTAGATGATTTTAAATCAGACAAATATCAAAACACGGGTTCCTTAAAAGAAATCAACTTTGATGTTATTGCAAAAGTTAAACCAGATGTGATTTATTTATCAGCACGTACAGCAAATCAAAAAAATATTGATGAGTTGAAAAAAGCTGCACCAGACGCTCCAATCGTTTATATGGGCGCAAAAAATGATGATTTCATAGAATCTATGAAAAACGACACAAGCATTCTTGGTAAAATTTATGATACTGAAAAGAAAGCAGAAGCTTTAAATAAAGAATTAGATGAAAAGATTGCAGAAGTAAAAGCAAAAACAAAAAACTTAGATTTAAAAGCAATGTATTTACTTGTTAATGAAGGTGAATTATCTACTTTTGGAGCGGGAGACCGTTTCGGTAACCTCGTATTCGATACGTTAGGGTTCAAACCAGTTGATGATAATATTAAGAAAAGCAGTCATGGTCAAAACGTGACAAATGAATATGTGAGTGAGAAAAATCCAGATATCATCTTCGCGATGGATCGTGGTAAAGCAATCGGTGAAAAATCAACAGCAAAACAAGTTCTAGGCAACAATGTCATTAAAAATGTGAAAGCTGTTAAAAATGGTAAAGTTTTAGAATTAGATCCTAAACTTTGGTACTTTGCTTCAGGTTCTACAACAACGACAATAGAGCAAATTGAAGAAATAGAAGAAGGATTAAAATTAGATAAATAAAATTCTAAAATCAATTTAGGGGTTAGGACGTTAGCTATAATGTCCGAGCCCCTTTTTTATGGGAATGAACAATTGAGAAGCATATTACTCTCAATTACTATTGAAATTTTTAAAGGCTTGTTTTTAACGATTTAGCGATCTATGCCATTAAATAGATGTAGGAATCCCTTCATCTTGTATCAAATTGTTAAATCTTCAATACATATCAATCGCCTTCAAAGTGCATTTAATTATGTACTTTGAAGGCTTTTAAATTGATAGGAAGGTGTTATTCCAAACGCTGTATATATGATGATTTTAATCTTGATTGAAATTATTTTTAATGAAACGCTCTAATACTTGAACTAATTGTTCCATGTCGTCACCTTCGAAATTTAATTCTTTGTATACTTCATTCGTGACTTTAAATAAATAGTCGCGCACTTCAATGCCTTTATTGGTCAAAGAAATATTCAGGTTTCGTTCATCTTCTTCATTACGAAGTTTTTGAACGAATCCTTTTTGGTCAAGCTTTTTTATTAATGGTGTGAGTGTACCTGAATTTAAATAAATACGATTGCCTAATGTTTTAATATTTACAACTTCATTAGGCTGTATCGCTTTTAAAGTAATGTATGACGTATACGTCAAATCGTATGACTTTAAGTGTGTCGCGTACTTCTTAATGACTTCTTTAGAAGCAACATAAAATAAAAAACATAGTTCATTTTTTAAGTCATCATGTTCTAATGTCATCATATTGGCCCCCTTGATCTCTTTATAATAGTATAACACTTTTTTCTTGATAGACGCAGAACGGTTACATATAATTGAATTGAACTTAATTTAATCAAAATAATATTTATTATGGTGAGAGAGGGATGTTGTTATATGAAAGATTTTAAATCCGTATTAGAAAGTCGACGTTCGGTTAAACAATTTGATCAGAATGTAAAAATTCCGCGAGAAGAAATGGAAGAAATGATCACACTTACTACGAAAGCACCATCATCTGTAAATATGCAACCTTGGCGTTTTGTCGTAGTTGATACACCTGAAGGAAAAGATATACTACGTCCGTTAGTGCAGTTTAACACGCGTCAAAATGATACATCTGCAGCTATGGTTGTTATTTTTGGAGATATGAAGAACTATGAATATGCTGATAAAATATATGATGATGCGGTTGAAAAAGGGTTCATGCCACAAGAAGTTAAAGATGTTCAAGTTGTGAAATTTGTTGAGCTATATGAAAGCTTAGATCGCCAAGGTATGAATGATATTGTTAAAATCGACAGTAGTTTGGCAGCGATGCAATTTATGCTCATTGCACGATATTATGGTTATGATACAAATCCGATTGGCGGCTTTGAAAAAGATGTTATTGCAGAAGCGCTAGGACTCGATTCAGAACGCTATATGCCTGTGATGATCATTGCAGTGGGTAAAGCAGCTGTGGAAGGGCGTGAATCCGTACGTCTACCGGTAGAGGATGTATTGTCATTTCGCTAAAACATAAAAAATAATCTTAATATTAAAAGCACCCCTTACAACTATCAAATTTGTTGCTAAAGTAGTACATTAGTAATGAAAGAGATAAAGTACGGGGTGACTGTATGTTTGTAGAGAAAAAAATACCCATTAATATTGAAAATTTAAAAAGTGAAGTTGCAACGTATACACAAAAAGCGATACATTCTGAGGATAATATCGAACAAGTTGTACAATTTATTAAGTTAGAACATATTTATGGGGCGGCATTAGAAGAAATTAGTACAAAACTTCATATTTTAGATCAAGATTTTCAGTTGAAAAATGCACATAATCCGATTCATCATATGGAAAGACGTGTGAAAAAAATACCGAGCTTATTACAAAAGTTGAAGCGAAAAGGGTTTGAAATTTCGGCCCAATCCGCACAATCACATATTATGGATATTGCAGGGATTCGTGTTGTATGTAATTACATGAATGATATTTATAACGTTGAGCAACTATTATTGCAACAAGCAGACATAAAGCTGTTAAAACGAAAAGATTATATTCAGTATCCTAAAGCAAATGGCTATAAAAGTTTGCATATTGTCGTGTCCGTTCCAGTATTTTTAACAGATGGCACGATTGAAGCGCCTGTAGAAATACAGCTAAGAACGATTGGTATGGATATGTGGGCGAGTTTAGAACATCAATTACATTATAAATCAACCAATAGTGATAGAGACATGTATCGTCAAACTTTAAGAGAATGTGCGCTTGAAATAGGGGACGTAGAACGCAAAATGGAACGAATCCATTTAAATATCCAACAAGATCAACTTAATGAGCATTAAAAAAATGTGCCGTAAAATCACACGATGTGATGTTAACGGCACTTTTTTTATTTTAAACGGTATAAACTTCGTTGTCCATGTGGCAATGATTCAATGAAAGCAGCTGGATTTTCAGCATAACGATTGCCGATGCCTTCTTTCATACGTTGAAAATGTAGATGAGGACCTGTCGTTTGTTTACCAGTATTACCCGATTGTGCAATAACATCCTGAGCTTTTACCACATCTCCTGGTTTCACCTTAAACGTATTTAAGTGCATATACCATTGATAATATCGCTTATTGGATTCTTGAATTTCAAGTACATTTCCACCAAACTGATTTTTAAATGTTCGGGTCACTGTGCCGTCTGTAGCAGCCAGAATATCGGTATTTTCAGGCAAATGATAATCAATACCATAATGACGGTTGTCTCCATTAAACTTTAAACCATTGGCATATGTTCCAAACCCGTGAGTTTCACGGTCTTGATGTAAAATATGTGTGAATGACATATTATTTTGGATATCTTGGATAAATTGTTGTACACGTGAGTGATAAATGATTACTAATAAAGTGATTGTCGTAACGATGAGCGCACTTAAAACTATTCTCATTATCTTCTTCATTGAGATGTTCCTTTTTAGAAGTATTGAAATGAGTGTACCCAATCATATGGTGTCGTGCCAATAAGTTGCTCATAAGAAGGCATCGAAGCAAATAGGAAAGAGGGATGAGGTGACAAGTAAAGATAAAAAAACACGCTACTTATGAAAGTAACGTGTTTTGGATTATCTTATCTGTAGATGAAGTTTTGTGAAGCAGCTTGACTAGCTGATAAGGTACGTGATGTTACAACACCAGCGCCGTGACCGTAGTTCATTTCAGAAACTGTTACAGAACCATTTTTGCCTACGCTTTCAACGTATGCAACGTGACCGTAAGGACCAACTGATGTTTGCATGATAGCGCCTGCTCTTGGTGTATTGTTTACTGTGTAACCAGCAGCACGTGCAGCGCTTGCCCAGTTATTCGCATTACCCCAAGTGTTACCGATACCGCCACCTACACGGTTATATACGTAGTACGTACATTGACCAGCAGTGTAAAGATTAGCACCACCACGAGATGTGAAACGAACTGGTGTGCTTGAGTAACCTGAGTTAGAAGGTGCTGGCGCAGCAGTTGTTGTTGTGTTGTAGCTTGTAGTTGAAGCAGCAGGTGCTTGAACAGTGCTTTGTGCATTATAGTTATAGCTATAATTGTAATTATAGTTTGGTGCTGAGTAGTTATAATTGTATGAAGTGTTTTCATAGTTATATCTCGCAGCAGGTGTTGCTGTTGTATAATATTGTGAAGAATAGCTATAGTTATAGCTTCCGTTATAGTTGTAATAATAGAAATCATACACACCGTTAGCGTCAAATGTGTAGTAAGTGTATTGTGCAGATGGATCCCAGTTACCATCTAAAGTATGGTGTTTGTTACCATATTGATCTACTGTAATATAGTCGTTAGTCTCTTGAGAATAATAAGTTGAATATGCATATGAAGATGTGTGTTGCTCAGCAGCTTGAGCATCATCTTGTGCAGCAACTCCTAAAGTAACCAAGCCGAACGTAGCGATTGTAGCAGTAGTTAATTTTTTCATTGTAAAAAAGTCTCCCTATCTAAATTTTAATATCGTTTTCTATGTGCTTTATGCAATCCTCTAGAATCATAGCACATATTATTAAGAAGTAAAGCGTTGTAAACAATTTTAAGTCGTACTGTAACAAAACTGAAATAAAAGATAACAATTTGACTCATTAATAGTTATTTGGAAACAAAAAATTATAAAGCTTGGGTAGGCGATTTTTAAAATATCAATGTGAAATATTACGCTTTTTTCTTTCTGAATAGGAGCATGATAGGAAGAGATAATTTATTAAAATATTGAGAACTTTATTTAATGATTAAATTATTTATCGAATAATGCTAGATTGAAAATAGGCTTAATGAATAGAAGTAAACGCAAATAAAAAAATACACATATATAATAGAAGAAAAGCGGTACAAAAGATGAAAAGTTATTTGTAAAATATGTAGATAGATTCTAATGATGAAGGTGACAACAAGAGTGGCACTGTAAATTTATTGAATGTATAAATTTATGATATATGCAAAATAAGAATGCGATAAAGTGATCATATCGCAATTAAGAAAAAGGGGGCATCCATTTTATTTACGTAGTACCGCAGCACAGTAAATAATGAATGATAGTGCTTTAATTTTAAATATAGATGAGATACTTAATTCACAACGTTCAGGCACATGTACGATTTAAAATGGCTATCGTAGCATATATAGCGTTATTAAATTTCGAACTGAATGAAAAATAAAGGA
Organism: Staphylococcus agnetis; assembly: GCF_002901865.1. GTDB lineage: Bacteria > Bacillota > Bacilli > Staphylococcales > Staphylococcaceae > Staphylococcus > Staphylococcus agnetis. The sequence goes on along the minus strand of NZ_PPQF01000006.1, from coordinate 28,048 downwards.
ATAGATATAAAAAAAGAGCCCTATGAAGGACTCTTTAAAGAAAGCATTAAATTATGCTGTTACCCAGTGACCAGCGCCACCAGTGTTATATAAGTGTTGCGCGAATTTATCTTGAACTGCAGCTGGAGCTTGAGCTGGGTTAACACCTACGTATGAAGGGTCAACTTGTTGTGCTACAGCGTTCCATGTTGATGGTAAGAATTGGTAAGCACCTGCAGCACCTGATGATGGGTTAATTGCTGAGTAGTCACCACCAGATTCACGTTGTTTGATTAATTGTAAGTGTGAGTTTACACCTGAACCACTTGTAGATGTAGTTGATGTTTTTGGTGCTTGTGTTGCAGCTGGTGCTTGAGTAGAAGCTTGTTGGTTAGATTGAACTGCTGCTGCATTGTTAGTTTCAGCTTGAGTAGAAGCTTGAGCTGAAACGTCTTGAGTTTGAGCTACAGCTGCTTGACCATAACCATTGTATGACCAACCGAAGTACGTACCATCTGACCAGAAGTGGAAGTTAGTACCTTTGTAAGTGAATTTGTAATCGTAAGCACCTGCTTGGATAGGTGATTGATTTAATGATGGATCGTTATTTAAAGCTTTATGCGCTAAAGCTGCTTTATCAATTGAAGATTGAGATACTTCACTTGCGTGAGCGTCTGTTGTATGTGCAGCGACACCTGTCGCACCGATTGCTACTGCTAAAGATGATGCTAATAATGTTTTTTTCATAATTGAAAGTCCTCCAAATAAAATTTTTTTCATTTTCAAAAAGTCTGCTTAACTAAAAATTTCAACAATCACACTCTAACAGGCATCTGGATTGATGTAAATTACGAGTTGATAACAAAACATTACGAGAGTATTTCAAAATGATGTTCTGTAATGTGATTGTGATGTGAGATGTTTATATCTATTTCATTAAGATAAACTCAAAAGGTCAACAGCATGAATTACAACCGTATTCTGAAAATAAAGAAAATATACCGTTATATTACAAATATTACAGAAAATCATAGAATTGTAATTTAGATGTCAGGTGTTTGATGACACTAACAGTGAAAAATAACAAAAAAGTGGTATTTACCTTTTAGAATGTTGATTGCTATCTTTTAAAACACGTATAATAGACTAACCGAGGTGAAGAGATATGGACAAGAAAATTGAAGCACTACAACTTAAAGCCGCAGAATTAACACGTGAAAGCCATGCGCTTGGAATACCCGTAATGGTTGTGTTTGAGGGTGTGCCCGCTTCTGGCAAAACACGCTTAACCAATGAGTTACTATTAACATTAGATGCGAAGTACACACATTTTATCGCCACTAAAACACCTTCTGAACATGATTTGCGTTATCAATTCTTACAAAATTATTGGAATACACTCCCTTCTAAAGGAGATATTAATATTTATTTTAGAAGTTGGTACGCACATTTTATTGATTATAAGATCCATGGGATAAAGAAAAGTACATTTAAACATTATGATAAATTAAAAGCTGAAATCCACGCATTTGAATCAATGCTTCAAAACGATGCGCATGAAATTATTAAATTTTATATTCAAATTAATGAAGAAAAGCGTCAAGAACATATTAATGAAATGAAAGATAATCCTTTAACAAATTGGAAAGCACAAGAATATGAAAATGTAATCCCTTCAGATGTGTATCGTCAAGAATTTCAACATATACTCAATGATGAATGGGAAGTGATTGACTATACAAATAGAACACACGCAATACAACATATGTATGAACATTTGATAGCGCGACTGGAAAAAGCCATTCACCGACATCACAATCGTAAAAAGAAAATAAATGGTGCCTTTAGTGAACCATTTTCTACAGACATTTTTAATGTTCGAATTGAAAAAACACGTAAAAGTGATTATGACGCATTACTACTATCATTACAATTACGACTTAAAGAGTTACAATTCGCCTTATATGAACGTAAAATTCCGCTCATTTTAGTTTATGAAGGCATGGATGCTGCAGGTAAAGGCGGCAATATTAAACGTGTCAGAGAATATCTTGATCCAACTGGCTATGAAGTGAATGCAATTAGTGCACCTACTGATGTTGAATTAAATCATCATTACTTATGGCGTTTTGCGAAAGATATGCCTAAGAGTGGTCATATTGAAATTTTTGATCGTAGCTGGTACGGCCGCGTCCTCGTAGAACGTGTTGAAGGTTTTGCTACGTACGATGAATGGTCTCGAGCCTACGATGAAATTAATGCATTTGAACAAATGTGGGTCAACGACGGAGCTATTGTGTTGAAATTTTTTCTTACTTTAGATAAAGATGAACAACTCAAACGATTTAAAGATAGAGAACAAAATATTAATAAACAATGGAAAATTACCGATGAAGATTGGAGGAATCGTGAAAAATGGGATCTATATTTAGAAGCCAGTCATGATATGATAGAAAAGACACAACACCCGCATGCACCTTGGCTGATTGTACCAGCTGATCATAAAAAATCTGCGCGTATTGAAGTGCTAAAATATATTATACAAAAATGTGAAGAAAGATTATGGGGCGTTAAATATTATTAAATTTAGGGCTTATGACTTATGCAATTTTGACGAATTTCTACTATAATAATAGTTAAATAATTTTCATACATGTTTGTGTAAATGAAAAGTTAGAAAAGAGACTGAGGAGCATTCATGTTATTTAATCACTACGAGCCATATACTGTTAAGTTATCTCATCATGATGGAGACGTATTAGAAATGGTCACAATAGGAGATAATGATTCTGAAAATGTTATTGTGTTACTTCACGGTGCCATAATGAACTACAAAATCATGACAGTATTTGCGAAATATCTTCATCATGCCAAGTTAATATTTATCAATTGTCCTGGTCGTGGAAAAAGTACGTCGCTTTCGAGAATGGATCATAATTTAGAAGATTATGCTACGCGTATTAATGAAGCGTTAGAACAAGAACTTGCGCACAGTAACATCAAACGTATGGCTATGATTGGTTATTCGATGGGTGGGCTAATTGCGACTAAAATCGCCGGATATAATACACTTCCTATCACGCATCTCATTTATTTAAATAGTGCTGCGAAAATTGATTATAAAGAATTACGCATTTCCAAGCTTTTTTATGAAGTTTTTAAAGACATTAAGCCTGATCACCAAGATGGAATGATTAAGAGTATCCCGGAATTTATATTGGATCAAGGTGTTTCGAAAAAGCATTCGGATAAATTCAATTTTACGGAATACTTAGCACCTGTTGATGCGATGATTACGGATTTAATGTATACGCTGAAAGCAGACTATTTAGAGGATATTGATAAAATTAAACATATGCCTAAAGTGTTGTTTTTATTAGGAGAAGATGATGTCATCTTCCCAAACAAAGATTCGGCTGTCACTGTCGAGAAATTCGAATCACGGCATGCAGAAGTCAAATCCATCATCTATCCAGAAGTTGGTCACTTAGACTTTTTACGTGTATTAGATAAAGGAAATGGTGGCAATATTGGAAGTATTGAACATAATATTAATGCATGGTTAAATCTATCACAAACAACGACCAATGAATTATCATGAAAGTACGATGAATAAGGAGTAGGATATGAATCTCAATGATTTTTTATTCTGCTCCTTTAACTTTAAACTTATAAATAAGGAGTTTTAAAATGTGGATTGATATCACGCACGCACTCTCCAAAGATTGGGCCGAGTGGCCAGGAGATACACCGTTTCAATTCAATTATTTTGCGACAAAAGCACAAACACATTCTGTGAATATCGGTGAAATTGTTGGAAGTACACATATTGCAACACATGTCGATGCACCTAAACACTTTGATGATGATGGATTGACGATAGATGCATTACCAGTAGAACGATTTATTGGCAAAGCGACAGTAGTAACTTTATTAGATATACCTGTCATTGAAGTAGACTATCTTAAAAGTTGTCCCATTGAAGGAACCATTATTTTAATTCAGACACAGCGCGAAAGTCATCCATCAGTTTTTCCAGAAGAAATACCTGTACTCAGTATTGCAGCGATTGACTACCTTGCTTCTATAGGTATCGAAGTCATTGGTGTGGATGTACCATCGGTGGATCCTATTGACTCGGAAACGCTTGAAAATCATCATCGTATTGCACATCATGAAATGTATAATATAGAAAACTTATGCTTGGCCCATGTTAAGGCGGGTATTTATCAATTTATTGGGTTGCCGTTAAAAATAAGTGGTGCGGATGCATCATATATTCGTGCAGTAATTCAACCGATATCATGATAAAATTAAGATTGTGATACAATAGGAACGATTTTGATAAAGAATAGAGGCACAATGAGTATGGAAAATATTGAAAAGAAATACACCACCATGCCGTTATTGTTCATCATTTTATTAGGTACAATGACTGCATTTGGACCCCTTTTATCAGATATGTATAGCCCAGCATTACCTTTAGTTCAAAAAGATTTAATGACATCGACATCAGAGACACAGTTGACATTATCTATAGCGATGATTGGGATCGCGATAGGACAATTTATGTTTGGAATTATGGCAGATCGCATATCACGACGCACATTAGCGATGATGATTTTATGCGTGCTGATCGCAGCCTCATTATGTATTGCAATCAGTCATTCTGTTTATGCCTTACTCTCATTAAGGTTTGTACAAGGGCTTGCAGGTGGTGGTGCGATTGTTATCGCACGTGCAATTGCTGGAGAAACTTTTAAAGGTGCGTATCTCAGTCGCTTCTTTACGGCACTTATGGTTGTTAATGGTTTGATTTCAATTTTAGCTCCTTTAGCCAATGCATTATTGTTATCATTTGGAACTTGGCGTTATATCTTTTTCGCATTAGCTGGCATAGGGGCGATTTTATTGCTATCTGTGATGGTTCACCCACATATGAAAACCATTCAACACAGTCAAACGAAGGCAAAGAAACTTTCAGTAGTCTTTAAAGATTTTATACAATTGATTAGAACACCATCATTTGTATTACCCATGTTATTGCAAGGCGTCACATATATAATGATTTTCAGTTATGGTGCAGGTGCACCATTTATTACTCAAAATGTATATGGCATGACGCCACAATCGTTTAGTCTTTTGATGGTGTTAGTTGGAATTGGATTAATCCTTTCAAGTCAAGTTTCTAATGTCTGTCTACGTTTTATGCCACAACTTCGAGTACTTACGTTATTTATTATGATTCAAGTTGTTGGCGCGATCCTTACGATTATCGTGTGCGCTTTTCATTTGCCAGTCGCTTATTTAGTAGTAAGTTTATTCATTACAGTGACACCTGTTACAGCGATTGGACCAATTGCATTTAGTTTAGCGATGCAAATGAGAACTGGGGGAAGTGGCAGTGCTTCCAGCCTATTAGGTTTAGTTCAATTTATATTAGGTAGTTCGATTGCGCCATTGATAGGTATTCAAGGACCAGAAAGTGTGATTCCGTATTGTATCGTGTTAGGCGTCACAACGATATTATTATTAGGGCTTGGTCATTTTACATTTCATCGATTAAAACATCACATTCATTAAATAGAGCATGTGATTTGAAGTCTTCAAATTTATGGGAAACCTTAATTTGAAGGCTTTTTTATGTTCATCCTACATGAGATTTAATGTCGTGTGCATTTCATTGTCCGATAAGAGATTGAAACATTATGCGTAAATACACTATAAAAATATAGATGAAACAACAAAATTTACTTTGATATGTATACACATTCTGATACTATATAAACATCTGTATTATATTGAACTAAACATAAAGGAATGAAACAATTTGAAACGTCAAGCCACGTACAACTTTAAACACAAAGCGCAACGATTTTCGATTCGTAAATTAAACATCGGTCTCGCATCGGTCGTATTTGGGACATTATTTTATTTAAATGTTTCTGAAAATCTCCAAGCTGCTGAAACTTTCAATGCGTCACCAACATCTTTTCAAAAAGAAGGTGAGAATCCTTCTGAAAACACTATAAATTATCAAACTGAAACACATGATGGCTTAAAGGATAATGTCATAACACTTACACATTTAATCAATCCAATACCAGCTGATCAGAAAACAGCTGAATATCATTTTACGTCTCCAATTGAAAGACAAATGACATCTTTACGTTCAGCGCAACCTGATACATTTGAAGCAGATGTACTTCAAACTCCCACTGTGCATATACAACAAGCAGGGAACCATCATATTAATGGGACAGCTCAACCTAATGTGACAGTCGTTGCTCGTGTTAATGAGGGGCAAAAATTGGAAACGACAGCGACCGCTGATGGGATGTGGTCTATAACAGTACCTATGCCTTTAAACTTGAATGATACGATTACTGCCTATGCGGTTAACAGTGCAGGGCAACAATCGGGAACTTACTCTACACATGTGATTGATACGTTACCTCCGAATCCTCCAGGTGTATCGTATTTAGAAATAGGAAAAAATATCATTACAGGAACAGGTGACCAATATCGAAATAGAATTGTCGCATGGTTTCCTGACGGTCAAATGATGTGGACAAAAGTTGGAAAAAATGGAACATGGATGATGGGTGTGCCGTATGAAACGCAGATGAAATTAAAAGTAGGTGATGTCGTTCAGGTGTATGAATATGATACTGCCAATAATCGTTCAGAAGTGGCTTATGTGCACGTAGTAGAAGCACCAAGTCCAGCAATAGCATCTTCTCAACCAGTGAATACAGAATCAACACCTGAAGTATCAGTACTTAAAGAAGAGGAATCAACATCGGTTGTAGAAACGGTCCCTTCTGAAATTGAGAAAGTCGATGAAATAGTGCCATCAGCACCTGAATTAAGTGAATCTTTGACAACACCTCTACAAAAAGAGGATATCTCACAAGAGGCGCAAACAACACCGGTCACCGTACCTGTGCCACAAGAAGATCAAATAAGAGAAGAATCAGAAACTTCTAAATTGGTTGAGACTGCGCCTGAAACAATCGAATCTAAGGAAGATAATGCATCCGACGCTGTTATGTCACAAGAAACTACAGAAGTGGCAACTCCACCTTCAACAATTGCATTAGATACCGAAGTGATCGAAGCACCCACGTCGGTAGCGCCTTTGAATCATGAGAAGATTTCCGTTCCTGTTTCAGAAGAGGCGTTACAAAATGATATGGGTGTCGATGATGCACAAGCGTTAATCTTGATTCCATTATTAGATGATGAAAGAGTAAGTGAAACATCTATAACGAATACAACAGATGAAGCTGCTACACCTAAGGAACAATGGATGAATATAGATGATGCGTCGTCTGGTGGCATTGAACATGGAATAGTGTTAAATCATATAATGATGCTTGAACAAGATGAAAAGGGCATTCAAGGTGTGCTGGCTGACAAAGGATTACCGATGTCGAACAAAGCGGGCGCATCTGAAGGGAAATATTTCAAACACGCGCATGTTGAGAACAACACGAGCAATGACAGCAAAGCACATGGTGCACGTTGGAAAAAATTACCTGAAACAGGTAACATGAATGAATCATTAGTGATGAGTTTAGGAAGTATCGTGTTAGGTGTGGCATTACTGTATCGCACGTTCAAACGACGTAAGCACTTGAATTTAATGAAGTAGATAAGTATTATTTTTTTTTATGTTATAGAGTGGCGTTAAACGAGTGATGGTCATGCTGTATTGCACGACAGCGGACTGATAATAAGCATCGTCATTCAATATTGTCTTAGAACTTTTACATTAATTTAAAGCCTTCAAAGTCCATTTTTGTAAATGTACCTTGAAGGCTTTGTTATGAAATAAATTAAGATGTTAAGAAATCGCCACCATTTAAGTGTAATGTTTGACCTGTCATATAAGAGCTATCAGTGGACGCAAGAAAAACATACGATGGTGCGAGTTCAGCTGGTTGTCCGCGACGTGCCATAGGCGTATCGCTTCCTTGATTTTCCACTTTATCTGCATCAAAAGTAGCCGGAATAAGTGGTGTATAAATTGGACCAGGTGCTACAGCATTGACGTAAATGCCTTTTTCCATTAATGATGTCGCGAGTGAACGTGTAAATGAGACGATTGCACCTTTCGTAGATGAATAATCAATTAAATGTGCTGAACCTCGATAAGCTGTCACACTCGTTGAATTAATGATTTTGTCTCCTTCTGAAAGATGAGGCAGTGCGGATTGTGTTAAATACATCATGCCATAAATATTTGTTTCAAATGTCGCTTTAATTTGTTCCGGTGTGACATCTAAAAAGTCATCTTGTGGGAATTGTACGCCACCGTTGTTCACAAGTATGTTTAAGCCACCGAAATCTGAAACAACTTTGTCAATTAATACCTTAGACTCATCGACATGACGCAAATCATGTGCATACGCTTTGGCTTTTACACCAATTTCTTCTAAACGCTTCACAGTCTCTTCAGCATCAATATGCTCATTTAAATAGCCGATAGCTACATCCGCGCCTTCTTTCGCAAATAAAATGGCAACTGCACGTCCAATGCCCGAATCACCACCAGTAATTAATGCGACTTTACCTTTAAGCTTCCCAGCTGCTTTATAGCTGTCTAATTCACATACTGGTTTCGGATGCATATCTTTTTCTGAACCGGGTTGTGTATCTTGAGTATAGCCTTTAATTTCATCATGTAATTTTTTAAAATCCAATTCAATTCACCTCAGTTAAAATTGTCTTCATTGTCGATCCCAATATCTTGGTTTAGTAAATGCTTGTACAATTGCTTCAGGATCATTAGATGTGATGACGCCAGGTTGCGACGAATCTACGCGACTGTTAGCTAATGCAGTTGCCGCATTTTCTGAAAGCACAAGCGGTTTAAAATGTTGATACGTTAATTCTGCAAATTCTTCTGTTTTATCAAAAATCGTTGTGTTATTTGAAAGGATGATTAAACTGTCGAATAATGTTGGATGTACAGTATCAAAAGTTTCGGTAATTCCAAAATCTTCTTCAATATTGCGTGGTTTATCTGAAATAAATGCATAGTTGAGTTGATGATTAACCATCGTTTTGGCATAAGATTTTAAAATGTCATTTGAAACTTCTCCATCAACAACGATACCCACCGCATGACCTCTTAAAGGACGGTCAAATTTATCCATCGTAAGCTGACTATCAGCTTTTTCTAGTTGTACTTCTTCGTTCGTTTCAGGAACTGAGACACCAATATTTTCAGCTACACGCTCAGCAAGTATGCGTGAGACTTTATTAAGTTGATTAACCGCATTTTGTTTAACATTTACGTCTACACATTTACCGAGCTCGAATGAGAATCCTGATACTGTATGATCGAATTCTGGTTCAGATAAACTATTTAAATACAAACGGGCTTGTGTATAATAATCTTTAAAACTTTCGCTACGCTTTTGAATTTTATAGGCATCAATTTTTTCTTGATAATGCTCGAAGCCACCATCTTCAGGTGCTGTTGTATGTGGGTTATTCGCATTAAGCGCATTTTTATGATACGCGACTTGACCTTGATGAATGTGCATTTGATGCATGCCATCACGTTGGTTGTTGTGTACTGGACTCACAGGTCTATTGATAGGAATTTGATGGAAGTTAGGACCACCAAGTCTAGAAATTTGTGTATCTGTATAAGAAAATAAACGGCCTTGTAGCAGTGGATCATTTGTAAAATCTAAACCTGGTACGATATGTCCTGGATGAAATGCCACTTGTTCTGTTTCGGCAAAAACATTATCAACATTACGGTTTAACGTCATTTTACCGACGATTTTCACTGGTACTTCGTCCTCTGGCCAAATTTTAGTAGGATCTAATATATCAAAATCAAACTGGAATTCGTCACTTTCGGGAATAATTTGAAGCCCTAGTTCCCATACTGGATAATCGCCTTTATCGATTGCCTCATATAAGTCTTGACGATGAAAATCTGTATTTTTACCTGCGACAATTTGAGCCTCATCCCAAACCATAGACTCTAAACCTTGTTTAGGCTTCCAATGAAATTTCACAAAATGTGCCTCTCCATTTTTATTAATTAAACGGAATGTATGCACACCGAATCCTTCCGATTGACGAAAGTTTTTAGGAATACCACGATCACTCATGACCCACATAGTTGTATGCGTTGATTCTGGATTTTGTGCAAAGAAATCCCAAAAAGTGTCATGTGCAGAACCGCCCTGTGGCATTTCGTGATGGGGTTCAGGTTTTACAGCGTGCACTAAATCTGGAAATTTCATCGCATCTTGAATGAAAAATACAGGGATATTGTTGCCTACCAAGTCAAATACACCCTGATCTGTATAAAATTTTGTCGCAAAGCCTCTGACGTCTCGAACAGAGTCAGCTGAACCTTTTGAACCTTGTACCGTTGAGAATCTAACGAATACAGGCGTTTTCTTTGAGGGTTGTGTTAAGAAATCTGCGTACGTGTATGCTGATAAATCCTCATACACTTCGAATTCACCGTGTGCACCATAACCTCGAGCATGTACAATACGTTCTGGAATGCGTTCATGGTCAAAATGGGTCATTTTTTCTCTGAAATGAAAATCTTCAAGTAAACTTGGTCCGCGCTCACCAGCACGTAATGTATTTTCATCCTCTGACACTTTTAAACCTTGATTTGTCGTCATTGCTTTACCGTCATTATTTTTGCGAAATGATTCTAAATTTTGATCTTTTTTGTTCATTATCTCAGCTGCACTTCTTTCTATAGAAATTAAGATATTACATTTTGTGTTTACCATTGAAACGGAATAGTCAAACACTGAAAGCCAATGACTTGTAAATAAAGATTGATGTGACCTTTCACTATTGGACAACAAAATTGCGTGGGTTTTTGGTGTTCATACAAAATTTACATTTATACGTTAAAATGAGTATGGGGAAAGAATAAGGAGACGTGTGTATCATGAAAATTACGTTTGATGATATTATCAATCAACAAGGGTTTATTCAAGCACATTATTATGATGACGATCATATGGGGGACATTCGTTTTGAACTGACGGATCCCATTGATGTTAGAAATGATCTTGTCGCTGAAGCGCTAGGGGCGTTATGTGGACAATATTATGATGAGATTGAAATAGCATTTAAAGTATCAACAGTGACGAAAGCAGAAATAGAAAAGCGAACCAATGCAAAGGTGATTTGTAGCACGGGAATACGTTTTTGGAATTTGAATAAAATGATAAGTAATGATGTGAAGACACTTAATTTTAGTGGAGATGTAGCCAACTTATCTGCATTAACTTTAACGCCTGGAGATACGAATCAAGTTTCATTAGATTTTGGTGCGGAATCGATACATATGTATGAGATGTTTGATCGATGGCATAGTCGTATTGTGAAAACAAACGTCATGGAAACACATTTTCCATTAATCACATCAGATTATTATGCCATTGGTGCGATTTTATATAAAGATTACTTTAATACGCGTTATATGATTACAGGGTTACAATTGAATCCAATTACGGCAAATATGACGAAAATTGAAGCGGAACAAGCCATCGCAGGAATGGTGAATCTACCCCATACGCTAGGTTTAACTGCCGTTGGGCATACTCAGATTGCATGTCGGCAATGGGGTGAAGAGTTGAATACAGCGATTCAAACTGTTAAAGCTTCTCAACCTGAAGTGGTTACACAACAACACCTACTCGTTATGATTGAAAATGACCGTAAACGGTTAGGGCTACCTATTGATAACACCGCGTTAACACCTACACACATATCGTGGGGAGAAAATATGAAGTTAGATTTTCTAGCATTGTATGTTTTAAAGCATCGAGGTCGAGCATTTGCAACTTATCTCGTAAAAGACATACCAAAAGAAGCGGAGGCATGGGTTGACCATATCCACTTAGATTTTTATGAGCGCTATTATCCAGGCGTTTTAAGTTATATGCCTCATGAAATTAAGATGTACGTCCAACAACAACTCGCGCAATTTGAAATTGCATTATATACCGATGACGACTGGCATGCATTTCAAATGATACGAGAAAAACTATTGAAAACAAGAAAATAAAATGAGTGTACAAAATCCTAGTAAAGCAATGAAAAGTTGCTTGTTATTGCTAGGGTTTTATTTTGTTATGGTAGAAAAGTATTTAGAAATTTTTATAAAAAGTAGTCTAAAATTATGTTGCCTTTATTTTCTTTATGTAGCAAAATAGTAGAAAGCACTTATCTTGCATCATCTTATGATACATATTGCATTTAGGGGTTTTGTAAACAAGGGAGGTTCTACATTCATGAAGTTAGTAGGTAAACTTTTAGCAGGGATTATTATGGGGATTGTCATTGGATTACTCGATATCGACATTTTAAACCGAATACTTGTTACGGTAAAAGGGGTCTTTGGACAATTTATTAACTATATGATTCCGTTAATCATCTTTTTCTTTATTGCAGCGGGAATCACATCATTAGGAAAGGGGTCAGGGCGACTTGTAGGGATGACAGTTGGTGTCGCATACACGTCTACAATTATAGCGGGATTGCTTGCATTAACTGTAGCATATAACTTTATGCCAATGATTGCATCTAATGGGAAGATTCCAGGTGAGCCGCCAGAAATTAAACCATTTTTTACATTCGAGTTTGATCCTTTAATGGGCGTGTTAACTGCGTTAATTACAGCATTTGCGTTTGGTATTATTGCACATGCGGTGAATGCCTCAACAATCATTAAAGTGATTGATGAAGGACAACGTATTGTTGAAGTATTAATTGAAAAGGTTATTATACCGTTTTTACCTTTATATATCGCAACAATTTTTGCAGAAATGACAGCTCAAGGGACTGTTGTGAGTATTTTAAAAGTATTCGGTCTGGTCCTTGTTATTGCGATTGTATTACATTGGGTATGGTTATGTGTCCTTTATACAATTGCCGGTGTGATTAACAAACGTAATCCGTTTAGCATGTTGAAAACAATGCTACCAGCATATTTTACAGCAGTGGGTACGATGAGTAGTGCGGCGACAATACCGGTAACGCTTAAACAAACGAAAGCTAATAAAGTAACACCAGCACTTGCAGATTTTAGTATACCGTTGCTTGCGACGATTCACTTATCAGGTTCAACGATTACGCTCGTGAGTTGTTCAGTTGCGGCGATGATTGTGTTACCAAGTTTATCGCTTGTGAGCATTCCTACAATGTTAGGATTTATACTCATGCTTGGTGTAATCATGATTGCAGCACCGGGTGTTCCTGGTGGATCAGTTATGGCAGCAAGCGGTATCTTAGGTTCTATTCTAGGGTTTAATGAAGCGGCCATTGGTTTAATGATTGCGCTTTATATGGCACAAGATAGTTTTGGAACAGCTACAAACGTGACAGGTGATGGTGCCATTTCAGCTATCGTTGACCGATTAGGATATAAAAATAAATGATAATGAAAAATAGCGTTTTTTAATACGTTTTAATACAAAAATAGCCTTCAACGATCAGTTAAAATGACGTTGAAGGCTTTTTGTATTTAAAATGAAATGATGTTGTGTCGAATGAAGAAAATGATCAGTTATGACATTTATGGTGTGAGTTACTTCTGACGATGTTCATCAAGATCATCTTCCTCACTTTCGTCAGTCTCATTAACCATAAATAAGAAGATAAAAAATGCGAGACCCGCTGGAATACCAATGAAAGGTCCAAATAGGATAGAGAATAATGATGGGAAAAACATAAGGAAAATAACATCTGTAAGTGACCAACGATAATCCATAAATTTTTTTAAAAGTTCATTTAGAGACATGACGATGCCCTCCTAAATCAGTCTGATGAATTACAAGTTATTCTCAATGTGATATACAACACCATTGTGCTACATGTGATCAGAAGACCTATCAAAGTTCCAAAAAGTTGAACTGGGAAAATAATCATTGTCGGTATCATCAATACATCCAAGGCGGTAAACGGTAATTGTTTGAATCGAAGCCACAAGCGTTTCATAATGTCCCCGTACTAGTAACGTGAGCGATTACGCATCGCTTGTTTTTCCTCTTCGGAAATATTGAAATAATAAAATACACCTATACCTGCCGGGATTCCGATGAGAGGTGTCACAATCATGCTGATGACAATGGTATATACTAATATTAAAACGACCTCTTTTAACGTCCATTGACGATTAATCATTCCTTCAAAAAATTGTTTAATTGACATGATATTACTCCTTATATAAATTATGATTCGTTAAAATTGTTATCTATATTATAACATGATTGATACAACGTTTCTCGTATAGAGGAGTGGGAATACTAAGATTAGCAATTAAAAAGAAATGAGGGTATGACATGGCAAAACAAAATCCATTAAATCAATTCTACAGTGACAAATATGAAGAGCAACCACAATCCTATCCCGGTATACAAAGTGAAATGACGCCTGTTCCTGATTGTGGCGAAGAGACATATCAAGGTTCTAACAAATTGACAGACAAAAAAGCACTTGTGACAGGTGGTGATTCAGGTATCGGTAGAGCTGCCGCAATTGCGTATGCAAAAGAAGGCGCGGATGTTGCGATTGCGTACCATCCTGATGAACAAGCTGATGCAGAAGATGTTAAACAAGTCATTGAAAAAGCAGGGCGTAAAGCGGTATTACTTCCTGGAGATTTACGCGATGCAGCATATGCGAAACAAATGGTCAAAGATGCACATCATCAGTTAGGTGGCTTAGACATATTAGTACTCAATGCAGGTATGCAACAATATGAATATGATATTCAAAAGTTATCATCAGAACAACTTACTGATACTTTTGAAGTGAATGTGTTTTCAAATGTCTATTCTATTCAAGAGGCATTAAACTATATGGAACCTGGATCAAGTATTATTATTACATCGTCTATTCAAGGGGTTAAGCCAAGCGCACATTTACTTGATTATGCGATGACGAAATCATGTAACATTTCATTAACAAAAGGCCTAGCAGCACAACTTGGACCTAAAGGTATTCGTGTCAATTCTGTCGCACCTGGTCCAGTGTGGACACCGCTTCAAATTTGTGGTGGACAACCACAAGAAAATATTCCTAACTTCGGTAAGAAAGAGCCACTTCAACGCGCTGGCCAACCTGTAGAACTTGCGGACGTTTATGTCCTACTCGCTTCCGAAAATGCAAGTTTCATCACGGGTCAAGTGTACGGTATTACAGGAGGTTCTCCAATCAACTAGGTTGAGTCGGTGAATGGCTAAAAGTGATTTAGCGTTATAAAACGAGATAAATGATAGTCTATCCCTACAAGTTATTAAGGTTGGGACTAACCATCCTGTTTAGAAAAGTCAACATAACATAAGCTGTTACCCCTTATAAAGTAATCACGTAAAAAATGAATACTTTATAAGGGGTTTTTGTATGTGGAATGAAAACAATGACTATGATTGCTATCCAACTCATGTTTACTTTAAAAAATTGTATTGTTGATATATTAAAAATATGAAGGGGAGATTGAGTATATATTTAATTTTTGTTGATACATATGTTTAAGTTAGAAATTCATAAAAAGTTTTAATATAATATTTTCAAATTATTGAGTAAAGGAAATGGGTTGAATGATGACAACGATCTTTCGCCATCAGTGGTTGCTATTAATCATTTTTACGTTTTATTTAATCATGAGCATCTTAACGCCACTCATACATGACGATTTACAGTGGGGAAGTGCATATGGTATCGACATGTTAAGAGAAGGATTCCAGTCTCTAAATGGTCGTTACCTCGGCAACACCTTTGAAATCATTGCGGTACGCATCCCTGTATTAAGATTTATCAGTTATAGTGTGTGTGCTTTGAGCGTGATTGCATTAATTTTTCAATTTCAGACGGATATGAAATCTCAATGTAGTGAACGGAATTTCTCTTATCTTGTCATTTTTATGTTTATGTTGTTGATTCCAACCACAATGTATAGTCAAATCTATGGTTGGTTTGCAGGATTTTATAATTATGTTCCCGCAACGTTATGTACACTCTTTCTATTACGATGTTATTTAAAACTCTATGAAGGATGGTCATTGACACGGCTTGAACGAAATGTAGCCTTACTATTGGCACTTATAGGTCAATGGTTTATGGAAAATATGACTATTTTTAATGTCGTTATCATTGCATTACTCATCGTCATGCTATGGTTTAAATATAAAACGATATCTTTGACGACGATTGCTTTATTTTTTATGAGTTTTTGTGGGGCGATCATCATGTTTTTAAATCCAAATTACATGAATATTTTAGCTGGACACTCACATTATCAAAAAGTTTCAGATGATCAACATGGCATAATTGCCAAAGTCATCGGGACACTTTTTACACAATTTCCTGAGCACTTGATTTATGAACCTATTTTAATTTTAACGATTATTGCTCTATTTTTGGTGCTTTTTATACGTCATAGCACATGCACGCCGCTTCAACAATGGGGTTATACTATCGGTTTAATGTCCGCACCACTTTATACGTTGTTAGTTCGGATACCTTTTAATTTCCATGACAAGCATTCGGATGTCAGTGTTGCACTCATGAATGGCATTGTTGGGATGATTTTTTTAATCAGCCTCTTTATAACAATGAAAAAAGTGTTACCACCTGGACGAATGAAACGCTATAGTCTCGTATTAATGGGAGTCATACCGATAATGGTGGCGCCATTACTTGTTGTGCAACCCATAGGGCCGAGAAACTTTTTTGCGATCTATGTCATTTATGTCATTATTACGATGGGATTATTAACAAAGGTCAATTTGAAGCCACATCGACTGGTACTATGTGTGACAACTGTTATGGCAACAAGTTTTATTGTGATTTTTAGTATGATTTCAATTGCACAATATCAACGCATTCAATCTTTGGAAGCAGCGATTAAACAGAATCCATCTTTAACGTCTTATACTGTCGCACGTTTACCATTCGAATCCTATATGCAGCACTCTTCACCTTATGACGCAAAAAAGACTGAAATTTTTAAAACATATTGGAATGTACCTAAAAAAGTTAAATTACACTTTGAATAATGTTTGAACAGAAGGGATAAGTGTTATATCAAACTGAGGTTAAGATAAATTTAACGCCTTATCCATGCAAATGCATAACAAATTATGAGGGTAACTTATTTCGAAAGTGCTTTCATAACGAGGGTGGGGTGACAATGTAGTCACTCCACTTATTGTTTGCAACATTTATTTATTGGTTTCAGATTTTGAGATTTATGCATTTAAATATTTATTTTTACTATTATTATTAGGAAACTTGATGTATAATTTCTCTTAAAACGACCTTTTGAAATTAATGTACTTTTAAGTTAATTTTAATACATTAATAAGCTAAGGTTGTAAGTTGTGGGTTTTAAAAAAGAATTAAAATTGTTTGTTTATTTTGAAAATAGTGTTGTTATTTTTAGAGTTGAATGTAAATGTATGTTTGAACGCTTTTGATGTAATAACACTATTTAATTTTTTAATCTTGGAGGTCAACATGGACAGTACGTTAGATTTAAGCAGATTATTACATATTTTAAAGAAAAATTTGTGGTTACTTATTGGATTGCCGTTGTTGTTTTTAGTTATTAGCGCGATTGTGACTTTCTTTATCATGACGCCTAAGTATCAAGCAACCACACAAATTTTAGTCAATCCAAAACAAACGAACGATAATATGCTTCAACAAAACGTTCAGGGTACATTACAACAAGTGAATACATATGCAGAGATTGTGACGAGTCCTAGAATTTTAGACAAGACAGCAAAGAAATTAGACCATCGATATAAATCATCCGAACTTGCTGGAAAAGTCAATGTCGAAAGTTCAGCTGAATCACAAGTCATTAAAGTACATGTGGTAGATGTGAAAAAAGGTGAGTCTGAAAAAATCGCAAATGCGATTGCGAAAGTGTATCGCGATGAAATGCCAGACATTATGAATGTGGACAATGTGACAATTTTATCTCATGCAGATAATACAGCTCAACAAGTTTCTCCTAAGACGATGCTTAATTTAGTCGTAGCTTTATTTTTAGGGTTAATTTTAGCATTATTGTTTATTTTTATTAAAGAACTGACAGATACACGTATTAAAGATGAACAAGATATTGAAGATCATCTGAAATTACCAGTTTTAGGTTCAATTAAACGATTCTAGAAAGGATGAAACATCGATGTTTAAATCAAAAAAGCATAAAAAAACGGTAAGTGATAAAAAGAAACTCATTGTAGATCATACGCCGAAATCACCAGTAAGTGAACAATTTAGAGGGATTCGTACTAATATTAGCTTTTCAAATGTGAATGATGATTTAACTAGTGTTGTCATTACTTCAGCGCGTCCATCTTCAGGTAAATCAACTGTAAGTGCGAATTTAGCAATTACGTATGCGCAATCGAATTACCGAACGCTTATAATTGATGCGGATATGCGAAAACCGACACAACATTTTATCTTTGAACTGAGTAACAAAGAAGGTTTATCAAGCTTACTTTCAGGTCAATCTTCAGGGGATATCGCAATTAAACAAACGCATATAGAAAATTTAGATGTACTTACATCTGGTCCTGTGCCACCAAATCCATCTGAAATGTTAAACTCTAAAGCATTTAAAAATGTTTTTGAATCTGCGCAAGAAGTTTATGATTTTATCGTCATCGATACGCCACCAGTGAATTCCGTAACGGACTCACAACTTGTCGCAAAAGTATCGAAGCAAGTTGTATTAGTCATTGACGTTAACAATAATAACCGCAAAGAAATTCAACGCGCTAAAGAATTATTGGAAAAAACAGGCGCGAATCTCCTCGGTGTGGTGCTGAATAAGCTAAAAGGTAAAAGTGATGAATATTATGCGTATTATGGAGCAGAAGAACGATGACTGTGGACATTCATGCGCACGTCTTATATGGCATTGACGACGGACCTAAAACAGTTGAAGATCAACTTCAACTGTTGCGTCAAGCCGAGCAAGACGGCATCACGGATATTATTGCTACACCACATCACCTACATCCTATGTTTGATAACACATTTATAGAAATTGAACCGCAAGTGAAAGCATTAAATGAACGACTGATCAAAGAAGGTATCAACGTTAGTATTTATCCTGGTCAAGAAGTAAGAATCAGTGACCAGTTTTTAAAAGCACTTGACGAAGGTTTAATTCAAGGGCTCAATCATACGAAATATCTCCTCATTGAATTTCCTTCAAATCAAATACCAAATTATACGCAAGAATTATTTTATGAATTAAAAATATTAGGTTATGTACCAATCATTGCACATCCTGAACGCAATAAAATCATCATTGAAGATTTGTCATTATTATATAATCTTGTTGAAGCAGGCGCATTAAGTCAAGTGACTGTGGGCGCTTTGACTGGTAAACATGGCAAAAATATTCAAAAAGCAGCGATCACAATTATCGATAATCATCTGGCACATTTGATTGCCTCTGATGCGCATCATGTAGAGCGTCGACCCTTTAATTACCGAACATTACAAGATGCTAAATTAAATCAGACAACTTTAGATCGAATTGAACAGTTACAACATAACGCAAGATACATCCTTAATGGAGAAGAGATAGAAAAACTTCAGCCCGAAATGAACTTTAAAAAGAAAAAATGGTTTGGGTTGTTTTAGGGGTAAGTAGTTATAGGGGGAATGTCGAGTGTCTAAAGTACCCGCTCGCTTAAGATTTTTATTATTAATATTATTAGATTCCATCATTGTAACTGGATCTATTTTTATAGGTTACTACATATTAGAACCGTTTTTTGCAGGATATTCTGTAAGAGTACTATTATTATCATCTTTACTATTACTGTGTTCTCACCATTTGTTTGCATGGCTATTTGATTTGTACCATCGCGCATGGGAATATGCTAGTGTGAACGAATTGTTACTAATCGTAAGAGCAGTCACAGCATCAATATTGGTCACGGCATTACTCGTCCCATTGATAACCTTCAAGCCACCGTTTTTTAGACTTTATTTCATCACATGGATGATGCATCTGATTTTAATTGGTGGGTCAAGGTTATCTTGGCGCGTCTATCGTCGTGTATTTATGTCGGACAATGTAAAGAAGAAACCCACAATGATAGTGGGTGCAGGTGAAGGCGGTTCGATGCTTATTAATCAAATGTATCGCAGTCCTTACATGGGGATGGAACCTGTACTTGCTGTAGACGATAATCCTCGAAAGCAAAACATGCATATTGCGCAAGGGGTTAAAGTGCAAGGGACAACTCAAGATATCCCCGAATTGATTAAACGATTCCGAATTAAGAAAGTGATTATAGCCATTCCGACATTACCGCATAAACGGCTTCAAGAAATTACTAAAATAGCAGAACATCCAGGTGTGGAAGTATTAATCATGCCAGATATTGAAAGTGTGATGACGGGTGAACTTGAAGTCCAACAACTGAAAAAAGTTGAAGTTGAAGACTTACTTGGACGTGATCCAGTGGAATTAGATATGGCAGCGATTTCAAAAGAACTCACTGGACGTACCGTTTTAGTGACTGGGGCTGGGGGTTCTATCGGATCAGAAATATGTCGACAAGTGTGTAAGTTTGAACCTGAGCGCATTGTCTTAGTCGGTCATGGTGAAAACAGCATTTATTTGATTCATCAAGAACTCCAAGGATTATATAAAGAGCGTATAGACATCATTCCAGTGATTGCAGATGTACAAGATCGCGACCGCATCGAGATGATTGTTAAAGCACATCAACCTTATGTAATCTATCATGCGGCAGCACATAAGCATGTGCCTTTGATGGAAGCGAATCCGCATGAAGCTGTAAAAAATAATGTGATAGGGACTAAAAATGTTGCCGAAATCGCAAAACAATATGAAGTACGAAAATTCGTAATGATTTCAACGGATAAAGCGGTGAACCCACCTAATGTCATGGGGGCAAGTAAGCGTGTGGCTGAAATGATTGTTCAAAGTCTCAATGACCATTCAGGGAAAACCGATCTTGTCGCAGTAAGATTTGGCAATGTTTTAGGTTCAAGAGGTTCCGTAATTCCATTATTTAAAAAGCAAATTGAAGCAGGAGGTCCTGTAACGGTAACACATCCTGATATGACGCGGTATTTCATGACGATACCCGAAGCGTCGAGACTTGTTTTACAGGCTGGCACACTTGCTCAAGGTGGCGAAGTGTTTGTATTAGACATGGGAGAGCCTGTTAAAATTGTAGATCTTGCTAAAAATTTAATTCGGTTAAGTGGCTATAGCATTGAAGATATAGGCATTGAGTTTACAGGCGTACGACCTGGAGAAAAATTGTACGAAGAACTTTTAAGTGATGATGAAATACACCCAGAACAAGTTTATGACAAAATTTATCGCGGAAAAGTAAAAGAAGTGAGTAAGTCAGAAATCAACGCAATTTTAGATGAGTTAACACAACATTTTACGAAACAGCGTATTTTAGATATTGCAAATAATCATGATAAATAGGGTGATGTCGATGTTTAAAGATAAAACAATACTCATTACAGGGGGCACAGGGTCATTCGGCCAAGCTGTAGTGGATCGTTTTTTAGAAACAGATATAAAAGAAATTCGTGTTTTTTCACGCGATGAAAAAAAGCAAGACGATTTAAGAAAACAATACAATAACCCGAAACTTAAATTTTATTTAGGTGATGTACGTGACAGCTTGAGTGTTGAAACAGCGACACGTGGTGTTGATTTTGTCTTTCATGCGGCTGCGTTAAAACAAGTGCCATCGTGTGAGTTTTTCCCAATCGAAGCGGTGAAAACGAACATTTTAGGAACAGAGAACGTTATTCAAGCTGCTATTCGTGAAAATGTAAAAAAGGTCATTTGTCTTTCTACAGATAAAGCGGCATACCCAATCAATGCAATGGGCATTTCTAAAGCAATGATGGAAAAAGTATTTGTCGCTAAATCACGAAATGTTGATGCGGATGAAACGTTAATATGCGGGACGCGATATGGCAATGTGATGGCGTCACGCGGTTCTGTTATTCCGTTATTTATCGACAAAATTAAAAACGGTGAACCTTTAACAATTACAGATCCTGACATGACACGATTTTTAATGAGTTTAGAAGAAGCGGTGGAACTTGTTATCCATGCATTTAAACACGCCCATACCGGCGATATTATGGTTCAGAAAGCGCCAGCGTCAACAGTAGGAGACTTAGCACAAGCGTTACTTGAACTTTTCAATGCGGATAATGACATTAAAATTATTGGTACACGACATGGGGAAAAGAAAGCTGAAACGCTGCTCACACGTGAAGAATATGCGCAATCAGAGGATATGGGAGATTATTTTAGAGTACCGGCAGATGCGCGTGACTTAAATTATGATAAATATTATGAAAAAGGTAGTCATAAAATAACAGATGCGTACGAATACAATTCAGACAATACGCACCAACTGTCTATTGAAGAAATTAAAGAGAAGTTACTTACGTTGGAGTATGTCAGAAATGAAGTCGCAGCAGTTCAAAAAGCGCGCAAAGGGGAATAGAAAATGAAAGTTGTAATTACAGGTGCTAACGGCTTTGTAGGTCAAAACTTATATTACGATATGAAAGCAACGACGGACCATGAACTCCTCACTGTAACACGAGATACATCTGATTATGACCGAGAGCATGCTTATAAAATTGCAGACGTCATCGTCCATTTAGCCGGTGTTAATCGTCCAAAACATGAGGAAGAATTCAAAAAAGGCAACGTGTCATTACTTGATGACATGCTACGAATCGTTAAATCGAATCCGAAACATCCACGAATCATTTTATCATCATCAATACAAGCAGAGCGCGACAACCCTTATGGCAATAGTAAGCGTGAAGGAGAAAACGTACTTGAAGCTTTCAGTCAAGAAAATGGCAATGAGGTTGTCATTTATCGCTTCCCGAACTTATTTGGGAAGTGGTGTAGACCGAACTACAATTCTGTGGTCGCAACTTTTTGCCATAACATTGCACATGATGAACCGATTCAAGTTAATGATCCTAACGTGATGTTACGCCTTAATTATATTGATGATGTTGTTGAAGAATTGAAACGCGCAATTGAAGGGCATCCTACAATTGAAAATCATCGTCCTATCGTCCCACAAATATACGAAGTTTCATTAGGGGTTATTGCGGATTTAATTCAAAAATTCAAAGCAACGCGTACCAATCGACAACTTCCTAAACTAGACAATCCTTTTGAAAAAGCACTCTATAGTACGTATTTAAGCTATTTACCTAAGGATGCATTTAGCTACGATTTAGTTATGCATAAAGATACGCGTGGGTCATTTACTGAATTTATAAAATCACCAGACCGCGGACAAGTATCGGTTAATATTTCTAAACCGGGTATTGTAAAAGGGAATCATTGGCACCATACAAAAAATGAAAAATTTTTAGTTGTTAGTGGTGAAGGGGTAATACGATTCCGGAAACCTGGTGAATCGGACATCATAGAATATTTTGTATCAGATCAAAAATTAGAAGTTGTCGATATACCAGTAGGCTATACACATAATATAGAAAATTTAGGTGAGTCAGATATGGTGACAATTATGTGGGTCAATGAAATGTTTGATCCTGACCATCCTGATACCTATTTCTTGGAGGTCTAACTATGACGAAACTCAAGCTCATGACAATTGTTGGTACACGACCTGAAATCATCCGTTTATCATCAACGATTAAAGCGTGCGACCGCTATTTTAATCAAGTACTCGTGCATACAGGTCAAAATTACGATTATACGTTAAACCAAGTGTTTTTTGACGATTTAGAACTTCGCGCACCTGATTATTATTTAGAAGCTGTAGGGACGCATTTAGGAGATACAATGGGAAATATCATTGCAAAATCTTACGAAGTCCTTTCGCAAGAACAACCTGACGCATTGCTCATTTTAGGCGATACGAATAGTTGTTTATCGGCAGTCGCTGCAAAACGGCTTAAAATACCAGTTTTTCATATGGAAGCGGGGAACCGTTGTTTCGATCAAAATGTCCCTGAAGAGATTAATCGTAAAATCGTAGACCACGTGAGTGACGTCAACTTACCATATACGGAACATAGTCGACGTTATCTACTTGATGAAGGGTTTAAAAAAGAAAATATTTTCGTGACAGGATCGCCTATGAAAGAAGTGCTAGAAGCACACGCAGACAAAATTAATCATAGTGATGTGTTAAATACGCTCAATTTAAAGCCGCAAGAATATATTTTAGTCTCTGCGCATCGTGAAGAAAACATTGATCATGAGGATAATTTTATGTCATTAATGAATGCGATTAATGACATTGCAGAAAAATATCAAATGCCAATTATTTATTCAACACACCCACGGAGTTGGAAAAAAATTGAGGAACGTAATTTTAAATTCCATCCATTAGTAAAACAACTGAAACCTTTTGGGTTTTTTGATTATAATGCATTACAAAAAAATGCATTTGTCGTGCTTTCAGACAGTGGCACACTTTCAGAAGAGTCCTCGATGTTAAAGTTTCCAGGTGTATTAATACGAACTTCCACAGAACGCCCTGAAGTTTTAGATAAAGGTACCGTCATCATTGGCGGAATCACATATGAAAACTTAGTGCAATCTGTTGAAATGGCACGTGCCATGCAAAACAATAATGAGCCGATGATTGATGCGATTGATTATAAAGATACAAATGTTTCGATAAAAGTTGTAAAAATCATTCAAAGTTATAAAGATATTATCAATCGTAATACATGGAGAAAACTATAATGTCTATGATTTCAAAAGTTTTGAAGCTCTTTAAAAATCAATCGTCTAAAGAAAAAAATATAAAAATCAATCGGTTGGCTTATGTTCATAACAGTACGTTTGAGGGTCATAATTACATCGACCGTCTGTGTAAAATTAGGAACTGTCATTTTGGAAAGTATAGTTATGTCGGTTTCGAAAGTGATTTTAATAATGTAGAAATTGGGCATTATTGCTCAATCTCTTCTAATGTCAAAATGGGTCTAGGAAAACATCCAACACATTTGTTTAGCAGTTCACCAGTCTTTTATTCCAACAATAATCCATTTGGTTTAACATCAGCATATCTTAAGTTTGATGATCAACCACAGCGAACGATAATTAAAAACGATGTATGGATTGGAGCGAATGTTGTAGTAAAAGATGGCGTAACCATTGGGGATGGCGCTGTTGTGGCAACTGGCGCTGTGGTTACTAAAGACGTTGAGCCATATACAATTGTTGGTGGAGTACCTGCACAATTTGTGAAAAAGCGCTTTGATGATGAAACTATAAAAAAATTACAAGAGAGTCAATGGTGGTTAAAGTCACACACTGAATTAAACGCAGAACACTTCTCCATTGATTAAATGTGTAGGTGGTATATATGAAGATTTTAAATATCGTATCGAGTAATGTTGTTCAAGACCCCAGGGTGCTAAAACAAGTTGAAACCATTAAATCTGTTACTGATACGTATCTTATATTGGGGAAGAATAACGAAAGAGCTACAAATGAACGTTTAGCAAAATTGAACTTTAACTTAAAACTGTTAGGTAAAAAAATTGACGATACTAAAATGGTATCAAAAATTATCAATCGAATAAAATTTGCCTTTAACGTATCAAAGGAAATCAGGAAGTATCAACCTGATGTCATTCATGCGAATGATTTTGATGTTTTATTTATAGTGTTTTTATCTGGATACCGTAATGCAAAAGTGGTGTACGATGCACATGAAATTTATGCTAAAAACTCTAATGTAAACAGGATTAAGGTTTTATCATCTTTAGTTCAATTCATTGAAAAAAGAATCATTAAAAAAGTTGATAGCTTTATAACTGTAAGTTATGCAGCTAAAGAATATTACCTTAAAATGGGATATAAAAAAGAAGCTCATGTAATTACTAATGCTCCTATGTTGACTGATGTTGACTTATTAAGACAGAAACATAAATTATTTGAAGTTGTTTATCAAGGTCAGATTGTTTCAAACCGTGGTTATGATGAATTTATTCATGCTGCGAAAATTGAAAAAGATACACGCTTTGTAATTCGTGGTTTCGGTCCACTAGAGCATGAGTTAAAAGAAATAGTTAAAAAAGAGGATATTAATAACTGTTTTTTTGATTCTGCTGTTGAAATAAATGAATTAATACCTAAATTAACAGAAAGTCATATTGGTGTAGTATTAACTAAACCGGTATCGATAAATTATGAGTACACTGTTTCTAACAAAATCTTTGAATGTATTCATGCTGGATTACCAGTAATTTTATCGCCAGTAAAAGAACATATTTATTTAAATAATAGGTATAATTTTGGGATTGTCATTGACGAAGTGACGCCAGAAAATATAGCACAAGCGGTTAGAGAATTAAAGTCAGATCATTCTCTTTATCAATCTCTTAGAAACAATGCCATTCAAGCAGCACATCAATTAAACTGGCAAAAAGAAAGTGAAAAACTCAAAGCATTATATCTAACCAATTCATAGCTAGGAAGAGAGTGACCACAAATGAAGTACGTTGTTATTGCATCAATAATGAGTATGAATATATTTATCGTACTTTCAGGGTTAATGAAGGAAATATTTCGAATTCCGATTGAATCATTATACTACCCATCTCAAATATTAGTTGCTTTAATCACAAGTTTATATGTACTGATACGAATATTTAAAACGAAACGAGTCCCATTAGGAATCATTTTTTTAGTTAGTATTTTATTTTTAATTTATGCGAGCTATTTTATGTCTCCGCATAATGAGGAGAAGTTAGCGACTAACACTATTTTATTTTTCACTCTATGGTGTATTTCGGCTTCAATAGCAGGGGTTTATATTAAAGATATAGAGAAGGCACACGTAATTAAATTTTTTAAATTTATATTTACAATATTTTCTTTTACTTTTATTGGCATTATTTTAATACCTTATTTATTAGGGACATTACCAAGTTATATTTTATTTGGATTATTAAATTATCAAAATGCATCATATTTAGCAGCGTTTACTGTTGGTATTGGCTTATATCTCGTAATAGTAAATTCAAATAAAAACAATTGGTTTTACTATACATTCATTCTTTTAACCATACCATCGGTATTCATCCCAGGGGGACGTGGAGGAGCAGTATTACTGATTTTATATATTATTTTTTACATAATTGTTTTAACATTCAGGAAAAATGTTAGTTCTTTTTTAAAGTTATTTATTTACCTTATTGGTTTTGCTAGTTTTGCAATGCTTGTATATTTCATTGTCACATCTGCAGGAGAAAGCCGTACCTTCCAGTATATTACAAGTAATGGTATTGATATCCAGAATGGTTCTTCTGGACGAGCTCCAATATATCAAATGAGTACATTTTTTATTAGTCAACGTCCATTATTTGGTTACGGACCTTTTAATTATTATCATCTAATTCATAATATTCCACATAATATTTTTCTTGAATTTATGTTATCGTTTGGTTTTGTAGGCTTAGTTACAATATTAATATTATTTGGGATTATAATCGTTAGGTTTATTAAAAACTACGATTCAAACTCTATTGATCTATTGGTTGTTTTCATAGGCCTGTATCCTATTACATTACTTATGTTTAGTACTAATTATCTTGTTGTTAGTGAACTATGGTTCGTATTATTCTATATGCTTACAAAAAGAAAAAGGATAATTAATTATGGAAAAAAAGAACTTCATACTAGATAGTTTTAAAACAATAACTAGTACAATAATGGTTGCTTTTTCTTTGCAATTATTTGCGTATCCCACAATAAGTCATTCACTTGGTAGTGAAGCCTTTGGGGAAATATTAAGTGTTTATACAATTATTACTATTGCGAGTGTAATAATAGGCAATACACTTAATAATATAAGGATGATAAATGTAAGTGAATATAGCGAAAATTTTATATATAAAAATTTTATATATATATTGGTCATCTCTTGTTTAATAGAGAGCGTCATATTGATCATACTTTTCCATTATTTTTATAAAATAGATACTCTCACTATAATAT
>NZ_PPQF01000058.1 GCF_002901865.1 Staphylococcus agnetis | reverse complement strand
TTATTAAAGCGTTCATTGTTGTGATTGTCATTATTATATAATGTTATTACGCTTTATTAGTATTATACCATTTATATTAATAATAAAAATTGTTGATTCTAAAAAAGTCTGTACATTTAATGACGATTTCTGTACAGACTTTTCAAATATTCACTATGATAATATAATATCCAACACTTTATGAATATAATCCTCTTGCGTGAATGCCTTTTTGTTTTTAGCATAAAAGTAAAAGTCACTAGAGAAACAATGTAGTAAAATATGCGTGATAAAATAATCATCCGGTGGCATATCAAATTGAGCATTAATGCGTACCGCAAGTTCATGATAAAACGGGATTTCCACCATTGATATCGTACGATTCATCGATTTTTCAATAAATGATAATGTCTGAAAATGTGACTCTTTTAAAGTGACATAAATACGCAGTAAACCTTCTAACCGTTCATAAGTCGAAGCGTCGTTATGCGCTTCTAGAAAAGTATCCATCTCTTTAAACATATCTTCAGCCTGCGCATCTAATAATGCGATACATAACACGGCCTTGTTTTCATAATGACGATAAAGTGTGCCAACACCGACACCTGAAGCTTTTGCGATATCTGCCATTTTCATGTCTACAATATTAACGCCTTGTTGCGATAATGCCAACACGGTTTCTAAAATGAGTGCTTTATTTTCACGCGCGTCTCGACGTTTTTTATGTGTTTGAGCCATCGCTATCCTCCAAGCGTTGCACTTTTACATTTAGGTTGAAGTAATCTTTCAACATTTGGCGATAATTATCAGGTGTGACATCCATTTTACGTTTTTCACCGTTTTCAGTTAAGGTTAAATGATTTTGTGACATTGTAGCACGACCATTTTTTGTAGGCATCGTCACTACTAAGCGTTGCACAAAGATTGAATTGGGATGTGTTTGATTATAATCAATATTGTATTCAAACGAAGCTAACGTACGTGGTGTCATTTCTGCTTCATATTTCGTTTGCCATACATCATTTTCACATTTTTGAATTTCAAAATGTGAGGCATGTTCATCTTGAAAAACGGCTCTAAACATCCCCGTATGATCTTGGACTACAGGAATGTCACTCGTTTTACTTAAAGGAATCGCTTGAAGTGGCAAATCCCCAAACCCTACATCCGCGATATACTTCTTATCATCAATTTCTACAATCGTAGACATATGAGATCCAGGTAAACTGCGGCCGCCTCCAGGTGTATGAATAGTCGCAGACACATTATAAGCAGTAAATCCTTTTTCTAAAAGATACGTTTTAAATAATGTGTTCAATTCATAACAAAATCCCCCACGTTCATGGTTTACAACTTTGTCATAAATATCATCGACCGCCACCGAAATCCGAATTTGATTTTGAACATCAATATTTTCAAAAGGTACTTTTTTCATAAACTGTGCTACATAATGATTTAATGCCTCAATCGAGGGTCTTTCATATTGTGTCACATCGATATTCAAATAAGTCTCCAAACCTTTTACGTTCACCTTCTACACTCCTTTATCTCTTCGATTTTAATACTTTAATGGTAATACGATATCTTTTCACTTTTCAAACGGAATGCATTCCAAATATTTTTTCGGTATATATTCCGTTTGCGATAAACCACTATCCCTTCAATCGTGCTATACCGCATCATTTAAGGCTTTTGAACTCTCATTTATTAACGTAAACATGCGTGCAAATTCTTAGAAGTTTGTAAAAGTACAAGCTTATAATGAGGATATGAAAATGAAAAAAGGAGACTTATGTCATGATCAATTATACAAATACAGCTTTAATATTAATCGATTTACAAAATGGGATTCTATCTATGGATACTGCACCACATTCAACACAGACTGTTTTAAAAAATGCAGAACGTATGATTCAAAATTTCAGAGAAAATGATGGCTTTATCGCATTCGTCCGTGTTAATTTTCACGATGGAAAAGACGCATTGAAACCACAGCTTGCGGAACAACAACTTCCAGGTAAACCTGACAAGGATTTTGCCAAGTTTCCAGATCGGTTCAATGTGACTGAACAAGATTATATCGTTAATAAACGTGGTTTTAGTGCGTTCTTTGGGACAGATTTAGATTTACAACTTCGCCGTCGCGGTATTAAAAATATCATCATAGGTGGTATTTCTACACATATGGGTGTGGATACGACTGCACGCGATGCATATCAATATGGATACGAACAATATTTTGTGGAAGATATGATGGCGGCACCTCAAACAGAACTGCATCAATTTTCCGTACACTATTCATTCCCTCTCATGGGTACGATTACAACTACTGACGCACTCTTACGTTAGGAGGGTGTCTATGAAGAAGAAACCAAGTGTCACATTCATACTTGTCATGGCAGGACTTGCGGCGTTTGGCCCGCTTTCGATTGATATGTATCTCCCTGCTTTACCACAAGTAGCCTCAACATTACACACATCAACCACTCAGACGCAACTCACACTTACATTCTTTATGTTCGGACTTGCCTTAGGTAACATCATCTTCGGTGTCCTTTCAGACCAAACTGGACGTAAACGCCCACTCATTTTTAGTTTAATGATGTACTTCGCCTTTTCATTGATTTGCGCACTCGCAACACATGTTGACGTCCTCATCATCGCCCGCTTCTTCCAAGGTATCGCCGGCGGTGCGGGAATCGTGCTATCACGCGCCATCGCGAGTGACCGCTATAAAGGTAATGACTTAACGAAATTTCTCGCCATGCTGATGCTTGTCAATGGTGCTGCACCCGTATTTGCGCCAATGATTGGAGGCATACTTACAAGCCATGTCAGTTATCATGTCATCTTTTATAGTTTAAGTGTCCTCAGTATACTCATGCTTATTGGCGTCTACTTTAAAGTCGATGAAAGTTTAGTCCTTCAACATAGAAGTTCTACAGGATTCAAACCCGTACTCGAGGACTTTAAACAGTTACTACATCGCAAAACATTTATACTGCCAATACTTATACAAAGTTTAACGTTTGCGTTATTTTTTAGCTATATGGCCGCATCACCATTTATCTTGCAGAATATATATGGCTTGAGTCCCCAAACGTATAGTTATATATTTGCGCTCACAGGACTTGGTCTCATAGGTACCGCACAACTTACCGCACGTTTGGTTGATCAAATCAATCCATTGGTGTTATTTAGAGGCTTTAGCATCATTCAACTTTTAGGGGCCATCATTGTCATCAGCGCACTGATCAATCATTGGACATTATCCATACTCATCCCTGGATTTTTCTTAATCGTAGCCTCAGTGTCCGGTGTGGCTACATTAGGATTTTCCATCGCCATGAATGGACAGAAAAAAGCCGTGGGCAGTGCATCTAGCCTGATTGGCTTACTTCAATATTTTGTAGGCGCAGCCACCACACCACTCGTTGGACTTATGGGCGATCACAACGCTATACCTTATATCATTGTACTTATCATTACTTTAATCCTTATCTTCACACTCCATGCGATACATTACAAACATTTAACAAGTGTGCACACATAAAAAAGCACCCCATAAAGTTAGAGTTATCCGTCCAACTTTATAGGGTGTATCCTTTTTCTCATAGAAAGTCTAAGTTATTTAATTGTCTCAAGATCTTTTTTAATAGTTTCCATTTCTCTTTTTGCTGCATCTACCCAATCACCTTTGGCATAGGCTTCAAAGTCATTAAGAAATTGCATCTGACTCGAACTAATTTTATCAAGAAAACCATCTTCTTCTTTATCCAGCTTGTCCATTCGCTTATCTTTATGGTCCAATGCATTCGGTGCAGTTACAAAAGCTATAATTTGTTTAAATATCCAAATTTGTTCTGGAAACAATGCTATTTCTATTGTATTACGTATTTCTTCCAATTGATTTTTAATTTCTCCCAATTTATTACTCCCTCAGTTCTAGTTGTCTTATTTCTCGTTGATAAGATTGTATCAAAGCA
This sequence comes from Staphylococcus agnetis, assembly GCF_002901865.1. Lineage (GTDB taxonomy): Bacteria > Bacillota > Bacilli > Staphylococcales > Staphylococcaceae > Staphylococcus > Staphylococcus agnetis. Next base: position 2,372 of record NZ_PPQF01000058.1, on the reverse strand, counting down.
TCTCTTTCGATGAATAATTGACGCTCAATATCCTTTAGCTTTTGTTCAAATTCACATGTTGCTTCATCCACAACACGTTCAAAAGTGTGTTGATAATGATGAAGATTAGCATCTCTTTGTTGAAGTTCATGAAAAATAGCATATTTCTTTTCATTATCTTTATGTAGTTGATGTTTATAGTTTTGTATCTCATCAAATTGTTTATCGAACTCTCTTAAAGCGTCACGCTGTTCATCTTCTATTTTTTCAATCTCTTTTTGTAGTTCATTCATGTTGAAAACATCCTTATTTGTTGCGCTAATACTTGATCATTTTGTAAAATTTCATCAATAGCCTTTTGAATTTTATTAATCAATTCATCATATTTCTTTCCAACATCTTTTAACTTGTCTTTCTTAGCATTTATAATTTCTTCATTATGTCTTACTATAGATTGTTCCGTTGCATTGCCATCGCTCAGTGCTGATAAAATTTCACCTTCTGATAGTTTACCTTGAGATAAATCATCTGCTTGAACTCTCGTATCACTCCATAATATATTTAAATCGCCAATCGCATTATCATACTCTTTTAACATCAAGTCTATTTCTGCATCTAATAATTGATTTAAACCTTGTATTAGAGTGAGCGCCGTTTGAGATTCAAGTAACTTTTTCTGGTTTGAAGAGAGACTACCACCATTAGCTGAAACTAAATTAGCACGTAAATCGTCTACTGAAGAAAGACGTTTCTTCACATCACGTTGGACATGTTGATACGTTTCTTTCACAGATGTAGCATAAGGACGTTTATTTAGAATTTTTTTAATTTCTAATTGGCGGTCATAAGTCATCATAGAACTAAGTCCGTGGCCACCGCCTTTAAATACGAAATCCTTTCCATAATAACTACCGCCCATCAAGCTTAAACCAACCGAAATTAAGTCATTATTATTCCTAAAATGGATAATATTTCCTTTATACTTTTGAGCCTTAGCATGTAATAGTAAATAATCCATATAATTTTTTTTGCTTAACTCCAACGGATTACTCGATGGTTTAAGCATCCAATCTCGACTAGTAGCATTATGATGTGATAATCCTTTCACATCTAACGAAGCAGAATTAAATATAACAATATCATCAACATTATGTTCAATCCCTAAAATCATCGCATCTCGGCCACCTTTAGAGTGACCAGTAAAAGCTTCAATCTCATGCTTCTTTTTGATTTTATTAATGAACTTATGCGTTTCATTAAAATATGGGTCATGTGCATCAACCAAGCTTAAACCAATGTTAAAATCTGCACCTGTATCTTTTATCATGTCGATTGCATTCCCTGACCCCACATTCGTCCCTGCAAAGCCAATCGTCACTTTATTCGTATGGGTATCTTTAAATGCAACACCACTCATCCCCGTTTTCTTATCAAGGAAAGAATCAAAATATTGGAGGTTGGGTGGGAAATTTTTTTTCTTCTTATCAAATTTAACAGTATCATTTATTTCTTCAAAAGAAGAATATCCTTTTAACCTTGATGTTTCAATTTTATAAGATTGATATGAAATTGCGCTATATTTTTCAGTGTAAGCGTTAATTGGCGAAATATCATTCATAAGTTATACCTCTTTTAGGTTCATAACTTACTGACGAGTTATAGAATCTACCTACCTCGCCTTTTAATTTGTAATTAATCGTGTTTGAATCTATTGCATCACTTTTGAAATCACCATCTCCATAAATTTTAAGTTCTGGATTTTCTCCTGCTTTGATACTGTATAGTTTCAGTATTTCTTTCAAATTATCGTCATTTTGATTTAAATGATAACTAATTAAATAGTTAGGGGCTAAGGAATTATAACTCGCATCTTTTTCTTTATATCGATCTAAATCACTCAAATTACCAAATTGGACAAAAAACTTAAAGTCCTTTACTTTTCTTTGAATGTCTTCGTCTACATTTTTGTCTTTGAGTATTAATTGATTATTTTTCATTATAAGAGGATACTTTTTTTCACCATTTTTGTGTTCATCTTCACTTTCATTATCAACAAAGTAATACCCTTCACTTGTTCTGGTATTTCTATCTATATATAACATCACGCCTTCCATTCTTATTTTCCCTTCTTCATTCCTCTTAGATATCGCTGATATCACTGACCACACACCTTTATCATCTTTACTAAAATTACTATCTCTATATCCTTCTTTATCATAAAAGTCTTCTAAATTTTTTGTCGGATACACAGATAATGGTTCTTTTAATCCTGATTCAATCTTTTGTCTTGTCGTAAAATCACAACTACTTAATAATCCCATTGTTAGCACCACCCCTAATATAATAAATAAATTTTTAGTGAATTTCATGAAGCCACCACTTTCTAATAGCTG
>NZ_PPQF01000057.1 GCF_002901865.1 Staphylococcus agnetis | reverse complement strand
TTAAACGTCTTATTAAACAATTTGGCAAACCTCAAATGATAATTACAGACCAAGCCCCTTCAACGAAGGTGGCAATGTCCAAAGTGATTAAAGATTTTCAATTTAGCCCGAACTGTCATTGTACCTCTAAATATTTAAATAACTTCATTGAACAAGATTATCGTCATATCAAAGTAAGGAAAATAAGTTATCAAAGTATCAATACGGCAAAGAATACGATCAAAGGCATTGAATGTATTTATGGCTTATATAAAAAGAACCGCAGATCTCTTCAGATCTACGGGTTTTCGCCATGCCGTGAAATTAGCATCATGCTAGCGAGTTAATACGAAGTATTATTTTAAACATGAATCTAGAGGTCTATTTTTTAACTTTGCAACAGAACCCTCTGGTTGTTATTTGGAACGTTTGATGAAATTTTAGATTGTCATTATGTTGAAGATGGTTACGGCACGATGACTTATAAAGAAGTTCAGGTTAGATATAATGCAAAAAAAGACCACATGAGAATAGATATTGCTGATATTACAATAGAAGGGACTCTGGATGAGATTAGAGCATTTAGACATTCTCCTATTAAGCATTTTAATATGTTAGACCCTATAGCAGCATCACATAGAGTGGAAGATTACACTGGTAGTATAGTACCAATATAAAGTGCGTCACTAAATATAAATAATTAGGAGGCTTCTAATGTTAAACATAGTCTATACTTTAGAAGATATATTAGAAGGACGTATTAAGTTAGAGATCCACCCAGATTACGATAGTGCAACGAAAGAAATTTTAAAATCGATGATAAAAGAATCGGATTTCCCTGAACGTGTTTCAGTAAAAGATATTGAGTATAATGTAGTGATTAATAATAAAGCTGATAAAAATGAATGGAAAAAAAGGATAGATAGAGCTATTCAAAGTGGAACTTTAAATGGAAGCGGAGATGAACTAGATATTATAGAGTTTGTGTGTGAGCAAGATGACATAACGAGTGTTACAACTAAAATATTGTCAGACCCAGACGATTTTAGAGGGCTTGTAGCTTATGAAGATGATGAAGTATTTGCGAATACACTAGAAGATGCATTAGAAAACAGAGAAACCTTAGTTGAAGCTTTTAAAGAAATCAGAGGCGATGATTATATCGTTGAGATAGTAAAACAAAATAATGAACTTTATTCTTATAACTTAGGCATTGAGGATATAGATATTCGATATATAGGTACTAATATTTCAATGGAACAGTTTGTAGAAAGATATAGAAAGAGAATCAAAAGCTATACTATTGAAGATTTTATTAATGAAGGTGAATTTTGGGAACTACTTATTGAAAATAAACACACAAAATTTGATATAGATAGAAGAGTGGCGTTTAGGTGATCGAATTTAAAATTGCGCAAACCTTAAACAATGATATAAAGAAAAATTTAACTTTTGAAGAAGAGGTGCAAAAACTAGATAAAGTTTTAAAAGAAGATATAGAAAAGGCGTACCCGTTTACAATAATGTCTTTAGTTAAGGTTTGGAAGGTATCTTTAAAGCGTTATGATGACAAGGTAGAAAAAGATATTCAAAAGATACTAGATGTTCCTGCATTAGAAGAAATAAGTATCGCAGAAGGCTATTTTCAATTGTTCTCTGGAAATAAAGACTATGACGATTACATTATAGAAAATCTTAGCAAATAATGACAAAGGATTTGAAAGTTATACTAAGCCGAAAGTTTTTATATGGAGGGAATCTGAATGAAAATTAAATTTTTTGTTCTGGAAGATGAAGAAAATACTCTAAAATGTAGCTTAGAAAGAGAAAGCTACACTTATTTAGATACAAGTTATAATGTCAGATTAAAGAGCACATTTTATCTCAAGGGTAATGAGTATGTTTTGGAGGACGACGACACAGTTATCTTTACTGTAGGGCACTTAACAAGTGACAAAGATTTCTATGAGCTTGATAGGGAAATTTTTGATATAAATAATAGTATTTTTATTCACCGATCTCTTATTAGACATATCAATCACAAACACCTTGTTCATAACGGTAGAATTTCTATATTAAAAAAACTTAGTAACTTAATATCTAGTGATATTTTCATTGCACCGGATGAGTTTGTAGAATCAAACGAAATTGATATGCTTTTACCTTGGACTAAATATCAAGAGTTAGTTAATAGATTTCCTAAAAGTACAGAATTAATACATTATGCTAATGCAAGAATTGCTAATATAGTAAAAGACTATTTGGATTTGAATGAAGATTATGATGAAAAGTTTGAGAAGTATCTTTCCAAAAAAAGGCGAGAAATGAATGATAAAAGCCATAACGAAAGGATACTTTTTGGTAATGAAATTGATAATCAGATTGTAGAAAGAGAAATAGGAAAATATACAGTAGCTTTAAATAAATTGAAAACAAATATAGAATCTGACAGTTATCGTGAATTAAATTGGGAAGAGGATATTTTAAACATACTGGTATTAATTTTTCCACAGTACAAGTTGGCTATTAAAGAATTAACTATAAGTAACAATAAAAGAATTGACTTTGTATTAGTAGATTTATTAAATAATATAGATTTAATAGAGATAAAAACCCACACAAGGAAAATCTTTGGAAGAAAATATAGAGGTAATTACGCTCCTAGTGTAGAATTATCAGGATCAATTATGCAGATCGAGAAATATATATATGATTTAACTAGCGATATTACTAAAAATACTGATCTAATAAAAAATAAAATAGCGGATAGTACAGTAGACGTTAGCATTGTAAACCCTAAAGGTTTTATTATTATTGGTAGAACAAATGATTTAAATGAACAACAAAAGAAAGATTATAGGGTAATAAAAAATAAATATTCTAATATTGTAAGTATATATAGTTACGATGAATTAATTGAGATGTTGGAATCTTTGATAGACAGGTTTAATAATAATAAATTAGATATTACTGATTAAAATAAACTGTAGATAAGTCTAAGTAGGTATCATAGGAATATCTATTAAAAATACCTTCAGTATTCATTAGTCCTCACATAAGAGGACTTTTTATATTTTTCTATAGAATGACAA
>NZ_PPQF01000056.1 GCF_002901865.1 Staphylococcus agnetis | reverse complement strand
CTTAAATTATCAAATAAATTATTGATATTTTAACATCATAATATTAAATGTAGATTCATCATTTTCATCATTGCTGTGTTAAGATGCCTCAAAAATTAGATATTCTTTTTCCATAATAAAAATTTATAAATTTTCAAAAATTTGTAACATTTGAAATATTTGATGATTTAGACCCTAAATATCTTAGTTCAACAACTAGAAAAAGGTACTATAACTCATCATGTACTAATAGACATAAAAAAAAGAAGCCATCTATTTAAAGATAGATTGGCTTCATTACTTTAATTAATGATTTTATTTAGCGTTTAACAAAACTTTATGTGATGCATTCACACGGCCTTGCTTGTCTATTTCCGTTACTTTAACTTGTAACGTATCTCCGATTTTAAGAACATCTTCAACTTTATTAATACGTTCATTTGCAATTTGAGAAATATGAACTAAAGCATCTTTACCAGGGAATAGTTCTACAAAGGCTCCAAATTTTTCAATACGTTTTACTTTACCATCGTAAACCTGGCCTACCTCTGCTTCACGTACAATACTTTCTATCCACGCGCGTGCTTGGTTAATCATCTCTTGTTCTGTTGAACCAATATAAACCGTACCGTCTTGTTCGATGTCTAATTTAACACCAGTGGCGTCGATAATCTCATTAATTTGTTTACCACCAGGTCCAATGACATCTCTAATTTTTTCTGGTTTAATTGTCAAAATCTCTACTTTTGGTGCATATGCACTCAACTCTGGGCGTGGTTGTTCAATGGTTTGAAGCATATGGTCTAAGATTGCTAAACGACCTTGACGTGCTTGTTCAAGCGCTTCTTCAATGACTTCTTTTGTAAGACCATCAATTTTAATGTCCATTTGAATTGCAGTGATACCTTCTTGAGTACCTGCTACTTTAAAGTCCATATCACCTAACGCATCTTCCATACCTTGAATATCTGTTAAAATCGTATAACTCTCATCACGTGTTACAAGCCCCATTGCAATACCAGCGACAGGTGCTTTAATCGGTACACCTGCATCCATTAACGCAAGTGTAGATCCGCAAATTGATGCTTGTGATGATGAACCGTTAGATTCTAAAACTTCACTCACAATACGAACCGTGTAAGGGAATGTTTTTTCATCTGGAATAATATATTTTAAAGCACGTTCACCCAAAGCACCATGTCCTATTTCACGACGTCCCGGTGCACGTACAGGGCCTGTTTCGCCAACTGAAAAGTTTGGGAAATTGTAGTGGTGCATAAAGCGCTTATGTTCTTCTTCGCCTAGGCCATCGATAATTTGGTATTCAGAAATAGAACCTAGCGTTAATACAGATAGCGCTTGTGTTTGTCCACGTGTAAATAGTCCTGAACCGTGCGCACGTGGTAATAAACCAACTTCCGAAGACAATGGTCGAATTTCATCCGGTTTTCGTCCGTCAGGTCTTACTTTTTCATCTGCAATAAGACGACGCACTTCTTCTTTAATTAATGCGTTAACGATTTGGTTTACTTCTTGAATTAAAGCCTCATTTTCAGGATCTTCTTCATTGAGGTATTCAGCAATAATTGCTTCTTTAGCTGCATCCAAATTCGCTTCACGCTCTTGCTTATCAACAGTTTGAATTGCTTGATAAAGTTGATGCACTTCTGCTTTCGCTTTAACAGAATCAATTAAAGTTTCATTTTTTTCTGGTGGAACAAATTCATGTTTTTCCGGTTGAATATGCGCAATAATTTCTTCTTGGAACGCACATAAACGTTGAATTTCTTTATGTCCAAATAAAATCGCATCTAACATTTCCGCTTCTGAGATTTCACTTGCACCCGCTTCAACCATGTTAATAGCGTCTTTATGTCCAGCCACTTCAAGGTCTAAACGTGAGACGGCTTGTTGTTCTAAGCTAGGATTTATCACATATTCACCATCTACATATCCTACATTGACACCCGCAATCGGACCTTGGAATGGAATATCAGACACGCTCAGTGCCATAGATGAGCCTATCATTGCTGCCATTTCTGGTGAACAATTCGGATCAGCACTTAATACCATGTTCATAATTTGAACATCATGTCGATACCCATCTGGGAAAAGTGGACGAATTGGACGATCAATTAATCGTGCAGTTAATGTGGCTTCATCTGCAGGACGACCTTCACGTTTTTTAAATCCACCAGGAATCTTACCCGCAGCATACATTTTTTCTTCATAGTTCACTGTTAATGGGAAGAAATCACCATCGCGTGGCTCCTTAGAGGCTGTTGCAGTAGATAAAACTACTGTATCTCCATAACGTACGAGCACTGCACCGTTCGCTTGCTTTGCGAGTTGACCTGTTTCAATTGTTAACGGTCGATTGGCCCACTCCGTTTTAAATACCTTTTTTTCTTGAGACATGCGTTATCTCCTCTCCTACTTCTCTATACATTTCTAATATATTTCAATCTTATTATAGCTTACGATATAAACACGTTACAAACGCTTTATGAATCTATTGATGTTTACGCTTATAGTAAAAAAAGAAAGAAACCAAAGCCTGGCCTCTTTCTTTCAATGTAAAACACATTAACGACGGATACCTAATGACTTAATAAGTTCACGGTAACGTTGAATGTCTTTTTCACGTAAATAGTTTAATAAATGGCGACGACGACCTACCATTTTTAATAAACCACGACGAGAATGGTGGTCTTTTTTATGTGTACGTAAGTGTTCGTTTAATGCAGTAATTTCTGCAGTTAACACAGCGATTTGAACTTCTGGTGAACCAGTGTCAGATTCGTGTGTACGGTATTGTTGAATTAATTCGTTTTTACGTTCTTGTGAAATTGCCATTTGTCAATTTCCTCCTTTAATTTGTTTAAAATGCCTTAATCCGAGTGAGGCGTCGGAGTCTCAACCTACCAAGACTAAGGTCGTAAGTCTTTACTTACAGACCTTATATATTATAAGGTACATCATCACCAAAATCAACAGATAATAAATATTTTGCACGTGCTTTATCTTGATTCATTTGTGCTACAAGCGGATCGATGCCGTCAAATTTCAATTCAGGACGCAAATAATGATGCCAATAAAGTATCACACGTTCACCATAAATATTTTCATCAAAATCAAATATATTGACTTCGATTACCACTTGAGGCAAATCATCATGGAACGTCGGTTTCACTCCTACATTGCAGACACCTCTATAAATCTTATCACTGGAACCAATCTTCATACTCACTGCATAAACGCCTTTGGTAGGTAATAAGTAATCATCGCTAGGTTGTATATTAGCTGTTGGAAAACCAATTGTACGTCCACGTTTCTCTCCTTGAACGACAGTTCCTTTAATTTGATAGCGGTATCCTAATTGTTCATTGGCTTTTAGCAAATCACCTTTTTTTAAAGCCTCACGTATCGCAGTCGTAGAAATCTTTTCATTATCAATATCCTGTTTACCCACAGTGATACATTCAAATAAATCTCGATATTCTTGTAACATTGCCATATTACCTTTACCATACTTACCAAAAGTAAAATCAAAGCCAGCAACAATCACTTGTGCTCTATTTTTCAATAAATAATCTTTTACAAAAGCTTCTGAAGATACTTCTGCAAAACGTGAAGAAAAATTAACAACTAAGCAATAATCAATATCATATTGACGTAAAAGATTAAGTTTATCATCTAAAGGGGTTAAATATGTTGTGCGCTTTTGTTTAGGATTTAAAACCACAGAAGGATGTGGGTCGAATGTCATAACTGCTTTTTTTAAATGACGCGCTTTAGCCACCTCATCCAATTTATTCATTAATGCTTGATGTCCACGATGAAGGCCATCAAAAAATCCTAATGCAATTGCAATATCGTCTTGAATATATTGCTCAGGTTGAATGGGATGCGTAATTTCTATAACTTCCATATACCTATGCTCCTTTAGTTAAACACCTTTTTCGGTTTAATTTCAGCGTGATTCGACGGATGTAGTTCATATATCGCTAACACATCATTTGTCGATTCATCAACGAAGACAATTTGTGAATCATGTGGAAAATTAAATAAATGCCTTTTAAATTTTTGGCCATTAAGTATCCGTGATTTCAAATCTTCTTGTGAAACGTTTACAATCGGCAAAGCTTTTAAACCATATAGCATCGGCAATAACGCATCTGATAATGTACCATCTTCATGCATTTCAGCTATACGGTCTAGTGATAAAGCTTGATCAATATGGAAACCACCACTATCTGTCCGAGTTAAGCGAGACATATGCGCTGGATAATTTAAACACTTACCGATATCCGTGGCAAGCGTTCGAATATACGTTCCTTTACCACATGCCACTTCTATATTAAATGTAGCACATTCTTCTTTAAAAGTGACATCATTCAATCGTTTTATATACTGAATGTGAACCTTTCTGGATGGACGATCAACCGTTTGTCCTTGTCGCGCATACTCATATAGCTTTTTCCCATTTACTTTCACTGATGAATACATCGGAGGTACTTGTGTTATCTCACCGACAAATTTTTCTAAAATATGATCGATTTGATTGTTTGTCAAAGCGTGGTGCGCTACAGCACGTTGCGCAATTATCTCTCCAGTTTGATCCTCAGTCGACGTCGCACTACCTAAAGTCACTTCAGCGATATAAGTTTTCCCCATATCCATGACATAATCGCTTACTTTTGTTGCCTGACCGATACAAATTGGAAGTACACCATCTACTTCAGGATCAAGTGTCCCTGTATGGCCAACTTTTTTGGTCTTTAATATTTTTCGTAATTTAAAAACAACATCATGACTCGTTAAACCTCTAGGCTTATATACTGGTAATATACCGTGATACATCGCATTCACCTCACTCATAAAAAAACTAGGATACGGTCGACATCAAATCCGTAACGTATCCTAGTATGACACTTTAATCTTTTTTGTGTAAATCTTGAATTAATTGTTCAATTCGATTACCGTATTCAATGGATTCATCATATTCAAATTGCAACTCCGGGACGATACGTAGGCGCATACGTTGACCAATTTCAGATTTAATAAATCCTTTTGCTTTTTCTAACCCTTTAAACGTATCTTCGCGCTCTTTATCGCTACCAAGCACCGTACAATACACTTTGGCTAATGACAAATCATTCGTAGGTTGTACATCTGTAATCGTTAAAAATCCTACGCGTGGATCTTTTAATTTATTATTAATGATGTCCATTAATTCTTTTTTCATTTGTTCGCCAACACGTTCAGCTCTCATATTCATATTTTTCACCTCTTTTTGTATCACGTTCGATGTCTTTCCTTATTTTCGTATTATAAAGGACTTTGAAAAATTCCGTCAATGAGCAATCCTCTCTTACTCAATCTTTAAAAACAAGGACATTGAAAAAATGTTGATCGATATCTTGAAATACACATCCCAGAAACCCATCACGCTCATGTTTCGGTTGAACAAGTGTTCCACCAGCTTCAGTGATACGAATGATTAAATTATCTAAATCTTTTTCACTAGTTACGGAAAGCGAGATTAATACATCTTGACCGGTCACTTCTTGTTGTAAATAAGAACGAAAAGTAGGGTGTTCGACAAACATAATAGGAGAGGACGCACCTACTTTTATACCAAACATATGGCCCACCTGTTCAGGTCTTTGCATGATTTCAAAACCTATAGCTTTGTAAAATGCCATACTTTTCTTTAAATCTTTGACAGCTAAATTGAACCACATATTTGTCATTAACATCATTGCACCTCTCGATTGAAATTGAAAGTCAATTTTGTAATATTTCTTTTCAAATATTTAGTTTATACTATCGTATTTATCACCATGATACCCTATATCACTCTACTTAAGCCCTTGGATTACAACGTAAAATAAGGGGACGGACATCCAGTGTACTCCGTCCCCTTATTCAAAACTAAAACATGTAGATTTTAATTTTATCGCTCAACTTCAACCATTACGTAAGCTTCAATAATATCGCCTTCTTTAATATCATTGAATTTTTCAATCGTAATACCACATTCATATCCTTGTGCGACTTCTTTAGCATCATCTTTGAAACGTTTTAATGTGTCTAATTCACCTTCGAATAAGACAACACCATCACGAATAATACGCACGCCAGAATCACGTGTGATTTTACCATCTGTGACATAACTACCTGCGATTGTACCTACTTTAGAAACTTTAAATGTTTGACGTACTTCAGCTTGTCCAATGACTTTTTCTTCATATTCAGGGTCAAGCATACCTTTCATCGCAGATTCAATTTCTTCAATTACATTGTAAATCACGCGATGTAAACGCATGTCGACATTTTCAGCTTCAGCCGCACGTTTAGCACCTGCATCAGGACGTACATTAAAACCAATAATGATACCGTTAGAAGCGTTCGCTAAAGTAACGTCTGATTCGTTAATTGCACCTGTCGCCGTATGGATAATACGTACATTGACACCTTCAACATCGATTTTCATTAATGATGCTGCAAGCGCTTCGACAGAACCTTGCACGTCACCTTTAATGATCACATTTAAATCTTTCATTTCACCTTGTTTCATTTGTTCAAACAAGTTATCTAATGATACATTTTTACTTTCTTGACGTTGTTGTAAAATGCTTTGCTGTTCACGCGCTTCACCAATACGACGCGCTTTCTTCTCATCTTTAAAGACAACGAAGCGATCACCTGCTTGCGGCACATCATTTAAACCAGTAATTTCAACAGGAGTAGATGGACCAGCAACTTTTATACGCTTACCAAGATCGTTCACCATAGCACGCACTTTACCGTGTGTGTTTCCTACAACAATCGCATCACCCACATGAAGTGTTCCGTTTTGAACGAGTAATGATGCTGCTGGACCACGTGATTTATCTAATTCTGCTTCAATCACTGTACCTACTGCAACTTTATCAGCATTGGCTTTTAATTCTTGAACCTCAGCTACAAGTCCAATCATTTCTAGTAAGTCATCGATACCTTCGCCACTTAATGCTGATAGTGGTACGAAAATCGTGTCGCCACCCCAGTCTTCAGGAATGAGGTTGTATTCTGTTAACTCTTGCATTACACGATCTGGGTTCGCTGTTGGTTTATCAATTTTGTTTACAGCAACAATAATTGGCACTTCTGCCTCTTTTGCATGGTTAATGGCTTCAATCGTTTGTGGCATCACACCATCGTCAGCTGCGACAACTAAAATCGTGATATCTGTCACTTGTGCTCCACGTGCACGCATTGTCGTAAATGCGGCGTGACCTGGTGTGTCAAGGAAAGTGATTTTCTTATCATTGTTTTCAATTTGATAAGCACCGATATGTTGTGTAATACCGCCTGCTTCTCCTTCAGTTACACGTGTATTTCGAATAGAGTCAAGGAGTGTTGTTTTACCATGGTCAACGTGACCCATAATTGTAACGACAGCTGGTCGTTCAGATGCATCAGCATCATTTTCCACATCTTCAAAATAAATCGTTAAGTCATTATCATCTACGACGACTTCTTCTTCTAATTCAACACCATAGTCAGAAGCAACTAGCTCTAACGCTTCAATATCAAGTGATTGGTTGATATTTGCCATGATACCTAATAAGAATAGTTTCTTAATAATTTCTGATGAATCAACACCTAATTTATCTGCTAATTCACCAACTGTGATACCTTCAGTATACGTAATTTTAGATGGCATTTCCTTTGGTTCTGGTGTAGGTGCTGCTTGTTTTTGTTTTTGATTACGGTTTTGCTTATTATTTTTATTATTACGCTTATTATTCTTATTATGTTTGGCATTACCGTTATTTTTAGAAGGATTGTGTTGCTTTTTATGATTTTGCTTCGGTTGTTCTTTCTTTTGACCACCTTGTGGTGTCTGATTTTTTTTAGATGATGACTGCTCTTTAGATGTGTTGTCTTTTTTAAATGCTTTGTCTAATGTTTTCACATGATCATTTTCTAATGTTTGCATGTGGTTGGATACTTCTACGCCAGATTTTTTTAATTCGTCAATGACATCTTTACTTTTTATATTTAATGATTTGGCATATTCATAGATTCTTTGTTTACTCATTGAACCACTCCTTACTTTATTCATCGATCATAGAAATTAATTTCTTTGCGAAACCCTGATCGGTGATGCCGATATTGACACGTGCTTCTTTACCTACCGCTTCACCCAATGCATAACGGTCACTAATAATACGGTAGGGTATTTGATAGCTTTGACATTTATTCGTTAATGTTTTAATTGTATTTTTTGATGCGTCGCTTGCAATAATTACAAGATATAAACGCTGCTTCTTGATTTCTGTAAGAATGACGCTTTCGCCACTTTTCACCTTACCCGCACGCATTGCGAGTCCTAAAAAATTTAATAATGATTGATTCATTTTGTAGGAATCTCTTCTCGGTATATTAAACGAATAATTTCTTTATATACGGGTGTTAATTCCTCTTGAGATGCTTTAAAAAAATGTTCTAATTTCTGAGACGCTTGTGCTTTTTCAACAAGTTCAACATCTTTTGATACATATGCACCACGACCTTGTTTTTTTCCTGTTGCATCTGCAGAAATTTCGCCTTCTTTATTTTGAACCACGCGAATCATATCTTTTTTAGGTTTCATTTCATTGGATAAAATACATTTACGCATAGGAATTTTACGTTTCTTCAAGAAAAACCCCTCCTATTCGTTTTCAAGTTGACTTTCTGATGGTGTTTCTGGCACTTCATCAATCTTGATTACTTGTTCATCGTCTAAATCTTTTTCATCAGTACTTACAGTATCTTCTTGAGATTTAGAAAGGTATTTATCTTCAAGTTGTAAATCTTTCGCATCAGATTCAGATTTAATGTCTATTTTCCATCCAGTCAATTTTGCAGCTAAACGCGCGTTTTGACCACGCTTACCAATAGCTAAAGAAAGTTGATAATCAGGAACAATAACAGTCGTTGATTGGTTTTCTTCATCAACAATGACATCCACAACTTGTGATGGACTTAAAGCATTGCTCACAAACACTTTTGGATCGTCACTCCATTGAACGATATCAATTTTCTCGCCACCGAGTTCTTCAACTACCGCTTCGACACGTGCACCTTTAGCCCCTACGCATGCGCCGACAGCATCAATGTCTGGGTTATCTGAATGCACACTGATTTTAGAGCGATCGCCCGCTTCACGTGCAACTGATTTCACTTCTACAGTTCCTTCAAAAATTTCAGGGACTTCTTGTTCAAACAAGCGTTTAAGTAATCCAGGATGACTACGTGACACATAAATTTGTGGGCCTTTTGTCGTTTGTTCCACTTTATTAACGAACACTTTAATGCGTTCATTTGGTACATAAGATTCATTTGGACTACGTTCTGCTTCAGATAAAACAGCTTCTGTACGTCCTAAATTCACATATACATAACGGTGATCCACACGATCGATGACACCTGTCATAATGTCTTCTTCTTTATCAATAAACTCTTCATAAAGAATTTCACGCTCTGCATCACGTAAACGTTGCATCACTGCTTGTTTTGCAGCTTGTGCACCAACACGACCAAAGTCTTTAGGTGTCACGTCTTCCTCATAAATGTCCCCTACTTCATAAGCTGGGTTTTTGACTAAAGCTGTTGAAAGATCAACTTCTTCTCTATCATCAAACACTTCTTCAACAACTTCTTTTCGGGAAATGACACGGAATGTACCGCTGTCTAAATTTAATTCAACACGCACATTACGCGCACTATCATAATTTTTTTTGTAAGCAGTAATTAAAGCTGCTTCAATGGCATCTACTAAAACCTCTCTAGGAATCTTTTTTTCCTTTTCAAGATACTCAGTAGCTAATAATAATTCATTACTTTTCACACATACTTCCTCCTAACATCTATAACATCACTGCATGTCGTGCTTTTGCGATTTTGTCACGTGGTATTGTGATATCTTTTGATTTCGCTTTCACTTTAACTTCAATTGTGATATCAGTATCTGACACTTGTTTTAAAATACCTAACCATTCTTTTTCGCCTTCAATAGGTGCATATAAAGATACAAAAACAGGTTTAGACACTGCGTTTTGAAAATCTTTTTCCTTTTTAATCGGGCGTTCGGCACCTGGTGACGCAACGTCTAGAAAATAAGCTTCTGAAATAGGATCATGTTCATCCATTACTTCACTAATTTTTTCAGATGCGATTGTACAGTCGTTCAAATCGACACCGCCTGGCTTATCAATTGAAATGCGTAAATAATGGTCACGACCTTCTTTCGCAAATTCAACATCCACTAAGTCATAATTTAATGCTTCAAGGACAGGTTGGATTAATGTTTCAACTTGCTCTGTAACTTTACTCATACGAGCCCCCTTATCAGCGGTACACAAACAGAAAAGAGCGGGTGATACCCACTCTTTCTCCTTGAGTCCAAATTTATAAGCATAATTATTATAGCATAATCACGTGATTCCTACAAATGTCTTCATTTTACATATCGAAAATAGACAATTGCGCTTTGTCAGGCATGTTCGGTAAAGACCCTAAATCATCGAGATATTCGATGACTTTTTGCGATACACCTGCTTTTTTATTCAAATCTTCTTTTGATAAAAATGGTCCATCTTCACGTGCTTCTACAATCCGTTTCGCAACATTTTCCCCTAGTCCCGGAACTGCAACAAACGGTGGTATTAATGTATCATTTTCTATTATAAATTCGTATGCTTTACTTTTTTCCAAACTTACAGGTTGCATGCGGAACCCGCGTTGGGCCATTTCGTTTGCAATTTCTAGCACCGTTAATACATCTTTCTCTTTTTTACCTAAATCCATATATTTTGCATACATGTCCTTAACGGTATTTCGAATACTATCTTTGTCTTTGACCATCGTTAATAAATCAAAATCTGATGCACGTACTGTAAAGTAACTTGCATAATAATAAAGTGGATGATGTACTTTAAAATAAGCAATTCTCACCGCCATCAGTACATAAGCCGCGGCGTGCGCTTTCGGGAACATGTATTTAATTTTTTTACATGAATCTAAATACCACTCTGGCACTCCATTGTCCATCATCACTTGTTCCCATTCTTCACTTAATCCTTTACCTTTACGCACAGATTCCATAATTTTGAAGGCAAGTGACGGTTCTAAGCCGGCATACATTAAATACACCATGATATCATCACGACAACCGATACAGCTGGATAATGTACATGTACCACTACGCACAAGTTCTTGGGCATTACCAAGCCATACATCTGTGCCGTGAGAAAGGCCTGAGATTTGTACAAGTTCTGAGAATGTTGTTGGCTTCGTATCTTCTAACATTTGACGCACAAAACCTGTACCAAATTCAGGCACACCGTACGTTCCAGTTTTTGCTAAAATTTGTTCCTCTGTCACACCGAGTGCCTCAGGGGAACTAAAGATTCCCATTGTTTCTTTATCATCTACAGGAATCGTTTTAGGATCGATACCAGACAGGTCCTGTAACATACGAATCATCGTTGGATCATCGTGTCCCAGAATATCAAGTTTCAATACATTATCATGAATCGAATGGAAGTCAAAGTGTGTCGTCATCCATGAAGCACCTTGGTCATCAGCAGGATATTGTATTGGTGTAAAATCATAAATATCCATATAATCTGGAACTACAATGATACCACCCGGGTGTTGACCCGTTGTACGTTTTACGCCGGTACATCCTTTCACTAACCGATCCACTTCAGCACCACGTTTATGAATGCCTTGATCATTTAAATAGCCCTTCACAAATCCAAATGCTGTTTTCTCTGCTACTGTACCTATTGTCCCTGCGCGGAAGACTTTATCTTCACCAAATAAAACTTTCGTATAATTGTGCGCATGGGGTTGATACTCACCACTAAAGTTCAAGTCAATATCTGGAACTTTATCCCCCTTAAATCCAAGGAACGTTTCAAACGGAATGTCTTGGCCTTCTTTAATCATTTCAGCACCACAGTCACATGTTTTATCTGGCAAGTCAAAACCTGAACCAACCGAGCCATCATCAAAGAACTCACTCTTCTTACATTTTGGACAAATATAATGTGGCGGTAATGGATTAACTTCAGTTATTTCTGTCATGGTCGCAACAAAACTAGAGCCTACAGACCCTCGAGATCCTACTAAGTAACCATCATCTAAAGATTTTTTTACGAGGCGTTGCGATATGAGATAAATAACCGCAAATCCGTTACCTATAATACTTTCTAATTCTTTTTCTAAACGATCGATAACGATTTGAGGTAAATCTTCACCGTATAATGCTTTAGCGTTATTATAACTTAATTCGCGTATTTCTTCATTGGCACCGTCCATATTAGGTGTGAAGAGTTTATCTTTAATTGGGACCACTTTTTCAATACGGTCAGCAAGTGCACGTGTATTTTCTACCACAATTTGTTTCGCACGGTCTGCACCTAAGAAGTGAAATGCATCTAACATTTCATCTGTCGTTCTGAAATGCGCTTCTGGTAACGTGGTACGATTCAATGGATTCCCGGGTTGGGATGCAATCAATATTTGTCGTGCAATACCATCATGTTCATGTAAGTAATGCACATTCCCTGTAGCAATTACTGGAATTTGATTGGTTTCACCAACTTTTAATATACGTTCATATATTTCTTCTAACGTTTCATGATCTCTAATTAATTCTCGATCTAATAAATCTTGATACAACGCTGGTGGTTGAATTTCAATATAATCATAATATTTCGCAATACGTTCAACTTCTGATTGATCACGCTGCATCACTGCAGTAAATACTTCACCTTCATCACAAGCTGTCCCCACAAGTAACCCCTCACGATATTCATCTAATAATGAGCGCGGTATTCTAGGGGTACGATAATAATATGTGACGAGTGATTCACTTACAATTTTAAAAAGGTTTTTTAGGCCTGTTTGATTTTGAACGATTAATGTCACATGCTGAGGACGTGCGCGTTTATAGGCATCTTCATTAGATAGACATTGATTAATATCTTTATGATTATGCACATTTTTTTCTTTTAGCTGTGCGAGCATTTTAATAAAAATATATGCTGTTGCTTCTGTATCATAAATCGCTCTATGGTGTTGGGTGAGTTCAACACCATATTTTTTAGCAAGAAAGTTCAAGCCATGCTTACCATAACTCGTATTAATGGTTCTTGAAAGTTCAAGTGTATCGATGACCCCATTCGTCGATGGGCCAAATCCAAGACGTTCATAACCCGTATCGATAAAGCCCATATCAAATGATGCGTTATGCGCAACAAAAATAGCATCGCCCACCCATGTTTTGAATTCTGTCAGAACCTCTTCAATTTCAGGTGCATCTTTTAACATATCATCTGTAATGTGGGTTAAGTTCTTTATCGTCTCTGTTAACTTTTCATGTGGATTACTAAAACGCTCAAATTTATCGATAATTTCACCGTTTTTCACTTTCACTGCAGCAAGCTCTATAATTTTATCGTATTGATTTGAAAGTCCTGTTGTTTCAACGTCAAACACGACATACGTTGCATCTTTGAGTTCGACATCTGTAGGTTTATAGGCAATTGGGACGCCATCATCAACGAGCATACCTTCCATACCATAAATCATTTTAATACCATGTTTTTCAGCAGCCGCGTGTGCATCAGGATAGGCTTGTACCACATTATGGTCAGTAACAGCGATCGCTTCATGTCCCCATTTTGCTGCTTGAGCAACATAGTCACCGATATGAGTCACACCATCCATTTGACTCATTGACGTATGTAAATGAAATTCCACACGTTTTTCATCAGCTTTATCTAACTTTGGTGCACGTTTCACTTCTTCAACATCTGACATCATCATGACAAGATCACGAATAAACATGTCTTCTTCGATACGGCCTTGCGCACGAATCCATTTCCCTTCTGATAATGCTTTAAAATGTTCTAAGTCATCTTTATTTTTACGCGTAAACATTTTCAAAACAAGTGAATCCGTATAATCCGTTACTTTAAGTTCAACGATATGACGCCCACTTTTAAGCTCTTTGATATTGATGTCAAAAATGACACCTTCAATTGCCACTTTAAATTCTTCTTCAATAATCGACTCAATAGGTCTTATCGCTTCAACTTGAATGGTTTTACCGATTTTACACTTATCAACGGTAATACCCGCTTCTTCTTGTTTGGCACGTGCTTCTTTCATTTTCTCTATTTTAGACGTAGCTTCACGTGCACTTTGTACATCTTCTTGTTGAATATGAGCTTCTAATGATGCCAAGTCATCATCATGGCCACTGTCATCTGTTTCAAATATCACTTTTGAAACATCAAAACCACAATCTTTTAATGCAGCGAGTAAACTGCCATTACACGCTTTATCAAAATGATTACGCTCCACGTCATTTTGAACAAGCACTTTCACAATTGACCCTGACATAACCATTTTCTTTTGTTTTAATTGGCCTTTTACCTTAGGCGATAATTTCGTCTTTTCAATACAACTTGAAAAATATTTAAGCAAATGCTCATCTTGTTGTGCCGTGTCTTTAATTTGAAAGCGTGCATGTATCGATGCAATATCTTGAAACGCATCTGATAAGGCATGCATAAAAATCATATAATCTTCGTACTTCAAAAAATACGGTAATACAATATGAAACGTCCAAGACCGATTTTTTTCAGAGACATCAACACGAGTCAACTCACCTTGCTCAACAATCTGTTCATCTAACTGTGTTTTTAAATTTAATTGTTGAAGCAGTATTTTAAATTTTTCATGATTCTGTAATGCCACGATATATAAACCACCTTATGTACGATGAATGCATGTACGTTTTATTCAATATTTCATAAAAGAAAGTGAGACGTAAAACCAACTATTCCTCTGATTTTAGCGTCTCACTTTGCTATTAGTAACGTCTATTCAAATCAATGTCATGCACATTCATTTGAATTAATCCACTATCATTATATCAAATTTTAAATCAATCTGTTATTGAATTTGTTCATAAAGTTTTGTGATATGGGACGCTAAATCGTCAATATGAATATCTTCTTTTTCTCCATTATCACGTCGTTTAACTTCTACTATACCGTCACTCGCATTTTTACCTACCACGACGCGAATTGGTAAACCAATCAAGTCAGCGTCATTAAATTTGACACCTGCACGTTCTTGACGATCATCATATAAGACATTGTAAGTTTTATTTAATGTGCTATAAATCGCATCCGCCAGTTCACGTTGGTCATCTTTTTTCGGATTCACTGAAATCACGTGAATATCGTATGGTGTAACAGCTTTTGGCCAAATAATTCCATTTTCATCATGGTGTTGTTCAATAATAGCACTCAATGTACGTGAAACACCAATACCGTAACATCCCATCGTAAGTGTTTGTTCACGACCTTGATTGTTTAGTACCGTGGCATCCATCGTCTCAGAATACTTTGTACCTAGTACAAACACTTGACCTACTTCGATACCTTCAGCAAATTGTGCAGTGCCTGAGCCATCACTCAAAGGTTCACCTTCTAAAATAAATCTGAAGTCACCATACGCCTCTACTTGAAAATCACGCCCTACATTCGCATTGATATAGTGATAACCATCTTCATTTGCCCCAACCACTAAATTTGAAAGATCTTGAATATAGTTATCTGCATAGATTTTAATTGATTTATCAGTAATTGGTCCTAAAGAACCTGGTGTTGCACCCAATAAATTACGGATGTCATGTTCATCAGCAAGCTCTACTTGATCTGTTTTGAAGAAATCTTTTAATTTCACATCATTAATTTCGTGATGACCGCGCACCAATACAAGCACAAATTCCCCATCAACTTTGAAAATCATAGATTTCGTAATTTCATCAAGTGGTTTATTTAAAAATGATGCCAATTCTTTCACTGTTTTCACATTCGGTGTTGCAATTTTTTCAAGTGTTGCTTCTGGCGCTTTTGGCACTTCTGAAGGGATATATGGTACTTCAGCTTTTTCAATATTTGCTGCATAGTCACTCTCATTACTATATACAATGGTATCTTCGCCAATCGCGCTCAGTGCGTGAAATTCATGCGTATGATTACCACCAATGGCACCCGAATCTGCAACCACTGGACGCACATTTAAGCCTACGCGTTTAAAAATGCGTCCATACGCATCATACATATCTTGATATGTTTTCATGAGTGATGCTTCGTCAGTATGGAAGGAATACGCATCTTTCATAATAAACTCACGACCGCGTAACAAACCAAATCTTGGACGCTTCTCATCACGGAATTTCGTTTGAATTTGGAACAATGTTAAAGGAAGTTGTTTATATGAACGTAATTCATCTCTCACTAAAGATGTAATCACTTCTTCGTGTGTTGGTCCTAACGCGAATTCGCGTTCATTTCGATCTTTTAATCGCATGAGTTCAGGACCATACGCTTCCCAACGCCCTGATTCTTTCCATAACTCTGATTGTTGTAACACGGGCATCACTACTTCAACAGCGTCAATTTTCTCCATTTCTTCCCGAATGATTTCAGAAATATTTTGAAGCACACGTGTTGCAAGCGGTAAATAACTATATATACCTGCTGCATTTTGTTTGATAAGTCCCGCCTTTAACAGCAATTGATGACTGACTGCTTCAGCTTCAGCTGGAACTTCTCGTAAAGTAGGTATAAAAACTTTTGATTGCTTCATCCTTTAATGTTCCTCCTTTAATGTCTGTTTATAAGAAATAACGTTGAATATCATTCCATGTCACTAATATCATGATGATGACAACAAAAATCGCACCTGCCGCAATGATCACTGTTTCTGCTTTTTTATTTGCAGGTTTTCTAAAAATCGCTTCGTAAGCAACAAATAAAATACGTCCACCATCAAGTGCCGGAATTGGTAATAAGTTCATGATTCCTAAGTTAACACTTAAAATTGCTGTGAAATTAATTAAGTTAATAATGCCAGTTTTAACAACAGTATCAACATTTTTATATATGCCAACTGGACCATTCAACATATCAAAACTAAAATGCCCCGTAAATATACTACCTATTAAGCCGACTACTGCAGTAAATACAATTTTTCCATATTCAACTGTTTGTGTTAAGCCAAATATGAGGGGTTCAATTGGGCTCACTTCTTTTGTAGGTAAAAACCCTAATTGATATTTAGTTACACTTTTCGTTTTGGAAACATTTTGCATAAACTTTTTAGGGGAAAATGTTTCTGTATGCACTTTACCGTCTCGTTCAAACTTCAACGTGGTCTTGTCGCCATTTGTTGCTTTCATTTCCTTTTGAATGTCTCGGAGATTATGCGTGGCATGACCGTTTATTTCAGTAATCACATCTCCCTTTTTCAATCCAATTTGAGCTGCAGGTGTTTTGGGTGCAACTTGGTCTACTTTGTTTGTTGGTGCCCCTTGCCAATATGCTAAGCCAATTAGTAACACGGCTGCTAAAATAAAATTAAAAAGAGGTCCTGCAAATAATGTTAAAAACTTTTGATACGGTTTTTTATAGGCAAATTGACGCTCTCTTGGCGCAATTTGAATAAGACTACCATTTTGAACGAAAAAAGCTTTTTTGGCAATTGGATAATGATGACGTGTTTGGTCATGCGCCATGATGCCTTCAATATATAAATCTTGATTAAAGTCTGCTTTTTTAACTTCTATCGCTTCCATTTGTTGGAATTTATGTTGATCATCTAAAATAATATGAGTGATTTCATTTTGATCGTTTAATTTGATTTTAACGTGCATGCCTGGTTGTACAGGTGCTTCTTCCATACCGTCACCTGCCATACGTACATAACCACCTACAGGTAACAGACGAATCGTATATAATGTTTCATCTTTTCGGAAACTTAAAATTTTCGGCCCCATTCCAATTGCAAATTCCGGACACATAATACCCGCACGTTTTGCAAAAAGCATATGACCATATTCATGCACAGATACTAGTAATCCGAATACACAGATAAATGCAATGATGGTAATAAACACAGATTTCTACACCTCGTATTCTTTATTTTTGTAATGCGCATCAAGCGCTAATATTTGTTCAAGTGTTGGGTTCTGTATGACCTCATGTCGATCCATTTCTCTTTTAATCATACGTTCGATATCTAAAAAGCGAATTTCTTTATTTAAAAATTTAGCTACAGCGACTTCATTCACTGCATTTAAAACAACAGGCATTGTGCCACCAATTTTGATTGCATCATAAGCGTATTGTAAGCAACGGTAACGTTCAAAATCCATAGCTTTAAAATGTAATTGTGCAACCTCTGCCAAATTTAAAGAAGGTGCTTGATGTTCTATACGTTTTGGATAAGTAAACGCATATTGAATCGGCATGCGCATGTCAGGTGTACCTAATTGCGCCATCACACTTGTATCTACAAATTCTACCATAGAATGAATAATACTTTCTTTGTGTAAAATGGTTTCGATTTTAGAAATGTCTAAATCAAAGAGCCATTTTGCTTCGATCACTTCAAAACCTTTATTCATCATCGTCGCAGAATCGATTGTAATTTTATGTCCCATACTCCAATTTGGATGATTTAAGGCATCTTCTACAGTCACATGCTCTAACGCTTCACGTGATAAATCTCGAAATGAACCGCCACTAGCAGTGATTGTCACCTTTTTGATTTGTTTCATATCTTCACCATTTAAACATTGAAAAATGGCCGCATGTTCAGAATCTACAGGTAAGATATTCACATTGTATTGTCGTGCATGTGCCATAACCAGTTCACCTGCAACAACAAGTGTCTCTTTATTCGCAAGTGCAATATCTTTTCCAGCTTCAATCGCGCGCATAGTAGGTTCTAGTCCCACACTTCCAAGTAAGGCGTTAAGAACGAGATCATTTTTTTCATATGTCGCAACAGAAATCAAACCTTCTTTTCCTGAAACAATGTTGACATCGTACTCTGAAAAAGCATCAATATCTTCAATATTTTGTACCGAAATCATTTCGGGTTGATGTTTTTCGATAATTTTTTTTGCATAGTCAATATTTTTACCAACTGTAAACGCAATGAGATTAAATTCATTTGGATGGCGTTCAATGACATCAATGGCCTGTGTTCCGATAGAACCCGAAGCCCCTAACACTGCTATATTTTTCATCGTTTTCACTTCACCTTACATTTGAATTAAGAAAAGATACATTAAAGGTAATACAAACATAAAACTATCGAATCGATCTAGAATACCACCGTGACCTGGTAATAAACGACCTGAGTCTTTCACACCAAAATGACGTTTAAACCCAGATTCGACAAGGTCTCCTAATTGACCAAACGCACTTAATACGATGGTCATGATTAATACCCAAATCATACCGTAATCGAAAGGCACAAAAAACATGAAAGCTAATGGAACGAGTAAACTACATAATAGTCCACCGATAAAGCCTTCGATTGTTTTATTTGGACTAATGACTGGCCATAATTTGTGTTTTCCGAATGAGCGGCCAAAAAGATATGCACCCGTGTCCGTTAACCATACGATAAGTAAACCGAATAAAATATAATGTAAGCCTGCTTCACGCGTTTCATAAAAATACATAAAACCGATACCCACGTATGCCACTGACATTAAACAAAATGCTGAGTCCATAAAACTAAATCTATTTTTTGACATCACGGTATAGCTTAATAAAATAAAACTTAAAGCGATCAGTGATTTTTGTTGCACAATTGGAACCCATGAAAAGTCTTGTGGTAGTAAAATTAAAATTAAACCGATTGCACTAATCAATCCTGGAACTGAAAGTAATTGAATACGGTTCATATTCAATAATTCTTTTAATGCTATTAAAGCAAGAATTGATGTAAAAAGCATCCATGTCGTTCCACCAATTAATAAAATTGGCAAAAATACGATTAACGCAACTATGGTAGTAATCGTTCTTACCTTCATAATCTTCTCCTATCTACAATCCCCCAAAACGTCGTTGTCGAGATTGATATGTTTTTATGCATGATTTTAATTCATCTTCATCAAAATCTGGCCACATTTTTTGATTAAAAATAAATTCACTATATGACAATTGCCAAATTAAAAAGTTACTAATACGTTGTTCTCCTGACGTGCGAATTAATAACTCTGGATCGGGATAATCAGACGTCATTAAATACTTTTGAAAAACATTTTCATCTAAATGGTCAACGTCAATATCACTACCATTTTTTAAGTCTTTAATTAATGATTTCATTCCAGAAATAATTTCAGCACGTCCACCGTAATTGATAGCAAAGATTAACGTCAATCCAGTATTCTGTGCCGTTTTACGTTTCGCTTCTTCAATTGCTTGAATCGTTTTTTGAGGAAGCTGTTCTATAAAGCCAATCGTTTCTACCTTAACATTTTTTTCAATTAACTCAGGTAAAAACGTATTTAAAAAGTTAACAGGTAATCCCATGATGTAGTTGACTTCTTCCTCTGGACGTGACCAATTTTCAGTTGAAAAAGCATACAGTGTTAAGTATTTTACATTTAAATCATTTGCCGCACGTGTAATCGTTTTAATCGTTTGCATACCTTGATAGTGCCCTTTAATTCTAGGCATTCTTCGTTGTTTCGCCCAACGTCCATTACCGTCCATGATGATTGCAATGTGTTCTGGTATATTATGTAAATCTAAAGTGTCGACTTGAGATGTTTTATCTTCAATATTTTTAAATTTCTTAAACATGCGTGTTCCTCCGAGCCTCATTACGTCTCATATTATTATAATCTTTAAAATGTACAATTATCTACCATTTTATCACACTCAAATCACTCATTGAATGACAAAGAAAAAAACTGTACCAAAGTCTGATTCGGTACAGTTTCACAAATGATTTAGACAGACATAATGTCTTTTTCTTTATCTGTAACAAGTTGATCGATTTGTTTTATAGAATCGTCTGTTACTTTTTGAACATCATCTGAACCTGAACGTAATTCATCTTCAGTGATATCGCCGTCTTTTTCTTGTTTTTTCAATGTATCATTTGCATCACGACGAATATTACGTACAGAAACTTTCGCATTTTCACCAGTCTTTTTAACTTCTTTAACAATTTCTTTACGACGTTCTTCAGTTAATGCTGGTACCGTAATACGAATGACTTCACCATCGCTTGTCGGTGTTACACCTAAATTTGCAGCGTAAATTGCTTTTTCGATATCAGCTAACGATGATTTGTCATATGGAGAGATTACAAGTAAACGTGCTTCAGGAACGTTGATACTTGCGAGTTGTTGCACAGGTGTTGGCGCACCGTAGTAGTTCACGTTAACACCTGCTAATAAATTAGAATTTGCACGCCCTGCATTAATTTGAGCAAGTTCACGTGATAAATTTTCGATTGATTTTTTCATACGTGATTTCGTATCTTGGATAATTTCACTCATCAGAAAGTCACCTCTAGATTATTTTGTAATAATTGTACCGATTTCTTCACCTAAAACAGCACGTTTAATGTTTCCTTCTTCCATAATTGAGAACACATTAAGCGGAATATTGTTATCCATACAGAATGAAGAGGCTGTTGAATCCATTACTTGTAAGCCTTCTTGCAATAATTGTAAATATGTTAAGCGTTCATATTTAACCGCATTTGGGTCTACTTTTGGGTCTGCAGAGTATACACCGTCTACATTATTTTTACCCATCAAAATGACATCTGCTTCTACTTCAGCTGCTCTCAATGCAGCAGTTGTGTCTGTTGAGAAATAAGGATTACCAATTCCTGCTGCAAAAATGACGACACGTTTTTTCTCTAAATGTCTAATGGCACGTCGACGAATATAAGGTTCTGCAACTTGTTTCATTTCAATTGACGTTAACACACGTGTATCACAATCTAATTGTTCTAAGCTATCTTGTAATGCCAATGCATTCATTACTGTTGCAAGCATCCCCATATAGTCAGCAGTTCCGCGATCCATTCCTAAATCACTACCTGTTTTACCGCGCCAAATATTGCCACCACCAACAATGACAGCGACTTCTGTATCCATTTTCGCTACTTCTGCCACTTGTTGTGCAATACTTTTAATAATGATTGGATTAATACCAAATCCTTTATCTCCTGCCAGTGCTTCACCACTTAGTTTCAAAACTACTCGCTTATATTTTGAAGTTTCAGCCATTATAATAACCTCTCTATTCGTTTTATGTAAAACAATACAAGTAAAGAAGACACAAGACGTATCTTCCTTTAACACGGCTTCAATATGCTTTTATTGAAGTCATGCAAAGGAGGACACAAAAGGTGTCTTCTTTCTCATAATAAACCGTGTCTATTATTTCATTTGTCCTTTAACTTCATCAGCGAAGTTTTCTTCACGTTTTTCTAAACCTTCACCCACTTCGTAACGTACGAAGTCTACTAATTGACCACCTTTTGATTTAAGGAATTGTTCAACAGTTTGATCTGGATTTTTAACGAAGTCTTGGTTAACTGCACAAATTTCTTGTAAATATTTACGTAAACGTCCTTCAACCATTTTCTCAACGATGTTTTCTGGTTTACCTTCGTTAAGTGCTTGTTGTTTTAATACTTCTCTTTCGTGGTTGATTTCTTCTTCACTTACTTGGTCAGAAGAAACGTATTTTGGATTAATTGCAGCGATGTGCATTGCAACATCTTTAGCTGCTTCTTCATCAGTTGTACCTTCAACAACTGAAAGTACACCAATACGTCCACCCATGTGTAAATATGCACCGAATGCATCATTGTCAGTTTTTGTACGTAATTCAAAACGACGTAAGCTTAATTTTTCACCGATTGTTGAAATCGCTTCGTTCATATGTTCAGAAACTTTTTTACCATTTGGAAGTGTTGTTTCATTTAAAGCTTCAACAGATTCAGCTTTCGTTTCAAGAATTTGGTTAGCAATTTCTTTAACAAGTTGTTGGAAACCTTCATTACGTGCAACGAAGTCTGTTTCAGAGTTGATTTCTACGATAACTGCGTCGTTACCTTTCACTTCAACATGTGTAATACCTTCTGCTGCGATACGGTCTGCTTTCTTAGCTGCTTTAGCAATACCTTTTTCACGTAAGTAGTCAATTGCTTTATCAATGTTCCCATCAGTTTCTTGAAGCGCTTTTTTACAATCCATCATACCAGCGCCAGTTTTTTCACGTAATTCTTTAACAAGTTTAGCTGAAATTGCCATCACTATTCCTCCAATATCATGTCTTATTATATTTTAAAAAAAGGGGCTGGGACATATTGTTGTCCTAGTCCCTTAAAATGCTTGTATACTTAAAATTGCGTTGTCGATGTAAGAGTTATATCGATTCCGCCTGGTCAAGAAAACTATCTTTAGACCTCATTTTAAGATTCTATTTATTTAGACTCAACAGTTGATTCTGTTTCTTCAGTTGACGTTTCTTCTTCATTTAAGTCGATGTTTTGCTCTGCAGCAACTTCATCATTAGAAACACCTTGTTGACCTTCTAAAATCGCATCAGCCATTTTACCAGTTAATAATTTAACCGCGCGAATCGCATCGTCGTTCGCTGGGATAACGTAATCGATTTCATCTGGATCACAGTTAGTGTCAACAATACCTACGATAGGAATGTTTAATTTACGTGCTTCAGCAATTGCGTTGCGCTCTTTACGAGGGTCTACAACGAATAATGCTTGAGGCATAGATTTCATATCACGAATACCGCCTAAGAATTTGATTAAACGGTCATATTCTTTTTTAAGTTCTACAACTTCTTTTTTAGGAAGTGCGTCAAAAGTACCGTCTTCTTCCATTTTTTCAATTTCAGAAATACGTTTTACACGTTTAGAAATTGTTTTGTAGTTTGTTAAGATACCACCTAACCATCTTTGGTTAACGTAGTAGTGACCTGCACGTTCTGCTTCAGCTTTTACTGATTCTTGTGCTTGTTTTTTAGTACCAACGAATAAGACTTTACCGCCTTCTTCAGATACTTGTTTGATGAAGCTGTATGCTTCTTCAACTTTTTTCACTGTTTTTTGTAAGTCAATGATATAAATACCATTTCTTTCAGTGAAGATGTACTTTTTCATTTTTGGGTTCCAACGGCGTGTTTGATGACCGAAGTGAACACCAGCTTCAAGTAATTGTTTCATAGAAATTACTGCCATGATTAAAATTCCTCCTATTGGTTATTATCCTCCACATGCGCTAATACAAAAACGACGTGATGTCGCACCCTTTTGTATATTGGCGTCACGTGTGTGTTTTGACTTTCTCATAGCCGCATATAAATATATCACAAAGTGATATTAGATGCAACTAGTATTTATTACTCTGAACGTTTCAATTCGTCTAAAAATGCTACTTTTTTAACTTTGATAAATGTACCTTTCATACCTAATGAACGTGATTCAATGACACCGGCACTTTCCAGTTTTCGTAAAGCATTCACAATGACTGAACGCGTAATACCGACACGATCTGCCACTTTGGATGCAATAAGCAGACCTTCCTTACCACCAAGTTCTTCAAAAATATGATCAATTGCTTCTTTTTCTGAATACGATAACGAATTGATAGCCATTGAAATCGCTGCTTTATCACGCGCTTCTGTTTCGATTTCATTATGTTTTTCACGTAAGATTTCCATTCCAATAACTGTAGCTGCATATTCACCTAAAACAAGGTCATTTTCACCAAAATCGTCCGAAACACGACCAAGTACTAAAGTACCTAAGCGTTCTCCACCACCAATGATTGGGAAAATCGTTGTACGAGAATCTTTAAAAAGTTCTTCATTTTCAGGTGGGAAAACTGAAAGTTCATTGTCGATTGTAATATTTGAAGATGTTTCATGTACGTTCATTAATTTACTTGTATATGCCTCTGGCACGTGACGCTCTTCTAACATTTTTATAATGCGCTCATTTTTGAGCAATTCATTTAAATTTGAACCTAAAATCTTACCTCGTCGTGAAACGATAAATACGTTCGTTACAGTTACTTTACTGATTGTTTGTGCAACATCTTTAAAATCAACTGAAATCCCTTTATGTTTTTGTAATAAACTACTTAGTTCTCTCGTTTTAGATAATAAACCCATGTCTCTTCTCCTTTTTATAAAATGAATTCACTTAAATCTTTGTTTGTAGAAATTGATTTTAACTTTTCGTCTACGTACTGAGGTGTAATATCTACATGTGCGTGTGGCATATTTGGTGCTTCAAATGATAAATCTTCTAACATTTTCTCTAAAATTGTGTGTAATCGTCTAGCACCAATATTATCAGTTTCTTGGTTCACGTGATAAGCCATTTCAGCTAAACGATGAATCGCGTCGTCTGTGAAATTAACAGTGACTTCTTCCGTTTGAAGCAACATTTCATATTGTTTAATTAATGAAAGTTTTGGTTCTTTTAAAATATTGACAAAATCTTCAACTGTTAAACTTTGAAGTTCTACGCGAATTGGAAATCTTCCTTGAAGTTCTGGAATCAAATCACTTGGCTTAGATACATGAAAGGCGCCTGCACCTATAAATAACATATGTTCCGTACTAACGGTACCATATTTCGTACGAATCACGCTACCTTCAAGGATAGGAAGGATATCTCGTTGTACACCTTGTCTTGAAACGTCTTGCCCACCGCTATACTGACTATTTGTCGCAACTTTATCAATTTCATCGATAAAGATAATCCCCATTTGTTCAGCCAATTGTAATGCCTCTTGGTTTGCTGTTTCACGATCAATCATCTCTTCAGCGTACTCATCGATTAAAATTTTACGTGCGGTTTTTACAGGAACTTCTTTTTCAACTTTTTTCTTAGGCATCAGTTGGTTCATCATTTCTTGCATTTGCTCATTTTGTTGATTCCCCATCATACCTAATGCACCAGGATCTTGTTCAACTTTAATACGTACTTTTTCATTCTCAAGTTGTCCATTTTTAAGTTGCACTTTAATATCTGAACGCTTTGTTTTAATTTCTTCTGTAGGTGGCTCTTCTTCCTCTTCTTGAGGTTGACTAAAATTTGGAATCGCGCCTCCAAACAAAGATTCAAGTGGATTACTAGACGATTGAGATGCTTTTTTCTTTCTACTAGGCACCAACAATTTCACTAAACGTTCATTAGCTTTTGCGGTTGCTTCGTCTTTAACTGCGTTTTTCTTTTCTTCTTTAACGAGTCGGACTGCAACATCTACAAGATCTCTTACCATGCTTTCCACATCGCGCCCCACATAGCCGACTTCGGTAAATTTAGTCGCCTCTACTTTAATAAATGGTGCGCCGACAATTTTAGCCATGCGGCGTGCAATTTCGGTTTTACCAACACCCGTTGGTCCCATCATTAATATATTTTTAGGAGCGATTTCTTGTTTGACCTCATCTTCTAAGAGACTTCTACGATAACGGTTTCTAAGCGCAATCGCTACTTTCTTTTTCGCTTCATCTTGTCCAATAATATACTCATTTAATTTTGCTACAATTTCTTTAGGGGTATATTTAATGGCATTTTGATCCATATGGTTTGAACCTCCGTTATAATTCTTCCACTGTAATGTGATCGTTTGTAAATACGCAAATATCAGCAGCTACTTTAAGACTCTCGTATGCCATTTCACGAGCTGATAAATGTGTTGCATGGCGTTTTAAAGCACGTCCTGCGCTCAAGGCATAATTTCCGCCGGAACCAATAGCTATCAAATCATCGTCTGGTGCAATAACCTCACCAGTTCCGCTAACAACTAAGATGGAATCTTTGTCCATGACTATTAACATCGCTTCTAACTGACGTAGTTGTTTATCCCCACGCCATTCTTTTGCAAGTTCTACTGCTGCACGTTCTAAGTTCCCACTATATTGTTGCAGTTTACCTTCAAACTTTTCAAACAATGTGAATGCATCTGCAACACTTCCTGCAAAACCAGCAATAACACGACCTTGATATAAACGTCTAACTTTTTTCGCGGTCTGTTTCATAATCACTTGTTCACCAAGTGTTACTTGACCATCACCCGCCATTGCTGCATTGCCATTATGTCTTACAGCGTAAATTGTTGTCGCATGAATTGAAGAACTCATAAACTACTCTCCTTTTTTAGCACGTGGATGTGCATTTAAATAAACATTTCTCAAACGTTGATTGGATACATGTGTATAACGGCTCGTTGTTGATAAATTAACGTGTCCCAATAAACTTTGAACCGTTCTTAAATCTGCGCCAGCATCAAGCATATGCGTCGCAAAGGTATGCCTCAACTTATGTGGATGTATTGACGATACTCCGGCCGTTTTTTTGACGATTTCATTCAATATAAACCTGATGCCTCTTGCAGTAATCGGTTCTCCTTTTAAATTCACAATTAATTTACCATGAGTTTGACCTTGAACAGGTTGAAAGTGCTCAAGGTAGTCTTCAATACTTTGTCTACAAAACTCACCGAAAGGAACTATGCGCTCTTTGCTTCCTTTCCCCATTACTTTCAATACACACATCGATACATCAACATCAGAAATATTTAAATCAACTAATTCAGAAACACGTATTCCCGTGGCATATAAAAGCTCGAGAATGACGCGATCACGTCTCCCTTTTTTCGGATCTTCCTCAACAGTTTTAAATAAAGCTTCCATTTCTTCTGTGTAAAAAAATGAAGGTAAGTACGTCTCTTTTTTTGGATGTACAAGTTGCACAAATGGATTTGTTATTGTGGCATCTTGTGCTAACCAAAAATTATAAAATGTACGTAACGTTGAAATTTTCCTTGAAACAGTTGTGCGCTGTAACCCTTGATTGTATAACATTGCAAGATAATTTCGTGCATCACGATACTCAAATTCACGTAATGAAAGTCCTTCTTGCTGTAAAAACTGATTAAATTGTTTTAAATCATCCTCATAAGCTTTAAGCGTGTGTTCAGAAAAAAATCGTTCGCGCTTTAACATATATAAAAACTGATACTGGATATGTTCCAAAGTAAAAACCCCTCCATCATTAGCATTGTAGCATAATGACAAGGGGAACTGCATAAATAAAACATTAAATTGTCGTAGTTATCTAAATTTTGCTTATTTTGCCAATTTATTATTTTGTTTTTATAACGTATGTTTAAAGTTATCCAAATACGATAAGGCGCGATTTGCTAATGTTTCATAGCGTTCTTTTTTATCTTTTATGCGTGTATCAAGCGCCGGTACTAATCCAAAGTTAGCATTCATTGGCTGAAAATTTTTGTTGTTACTAGCATGAGAAATATAATACGCCATACTACCAATCATTGTTTCTCTAGGGAATGTGACATCCCCTTTATCAAGAAGACGATGCGCTAAGTTGATCCCTGCAACCATGCCACTAGCTGCACTTTCAACATAGCCTTCAACACCTGTCATTTGTCCAGCAAAAAATAAATTTCGTCTATTTTTAAATTCATACGTATCTGTCAACACTTCTGGAGAATTAATGAACGTATTACGATGCATCACACCATAACGAACAATATCGACATTTTCTAGGCCAGGTATCAATTGAATCACTTCTTTTTGCGCACCCCATTTAAGTCGTGTCTGGAAGCCTACAATATTATACAACGTACCCGCCGCATCATCTTGTCTTAATTGAACAACTGCATAAGGGCGTTTCCCTGTTTTAGGATCTTCTAGGCCCACTGGTTTCATAGGGCCAAATAATAATGTTTTTGGTCCTCTACTTGCCATGACTTCAAAAGGCATGCAACCTTCAAAATATTTTTCTTTCTCGAAGTCTTTACTAGGTGCAACTTCTGCAGCTAATGCTGCTTCATAAAAGCGATTGAACTCTTCTTCCGTCATTGGACAATTTAAATAGGCCGCTTCACCTTTATCATATCTTGATTTTAAGTAGACTTTATCCATGTCGATAGAATCTTTTTCAATAATCGGTGCTGCAGCATCGTAAAAATACAATTGATCTTCTCCAGTTAACGCAACAATTTCTTTTGCAAGTGGTTCGGTCGTTAAAGGACCGGTTGCAATAATTGTAGGACCATCTGGAATAGAAGTAATTTCTTCATTTTTTACTGTGACATTAGGATGTTGCTTCAACGTCTCAGTAACATATCCTGCAAAATCGTGACGATCAACTGCTAACGCACCTCCAGCAGGTACACGCGCATTATCTGCAGCCGCAATAATTAACGAATTTAAACGTCGCATTTCTTCCTTTAATACACCTACTGCATTCGTTAAAGCATTCCCTCTCAAAGAATTTGAACATACAAGTTCTGCAAATTTATCTGTGTGATGCGCTGGTGTTTGTTTAACAGGGCGCATTTCATATAAATTCACTTGAATGCCTCGTTCAGCTAATTGAAAAGCAGCTTCTGAACCAGCTAATCCTGCACCGATGACATTAACTGTCGTCATACGATTTCCTCCTTATTTTTGAACTTTCTCTTTATAATCGCAATTAGAACATACAACTTGTGAAGTACGTCCTTTTTTAGACTCAACTAAATAATGATTACATTTAGGACAATCACGTCCTACAGGTTTATCCCACGTGACGAAATCACATTCAGGATAACCACTACAACCATAAAACACGCGGTTTTTCTTAGATTTACGCTCTACAACGTCACCTTTCTTACATTTAGGACAAGTGACACCAATAGGTTTTACAATTGCTTTTGTATTACGACAGTCAGGGAAATTCGAACACGCCATAAATTTACCATAACGTCCCATTTTAATTACCATTGGACTGCCACATTTTTCACAGTCTTCACCCGCAGGTTCATCTTTGATTTCGATTTTTTCCATTTCTGATTCTGCACGTGCGACATCTTGTTTAAAGCTGTTGTAAAAATCGCTTACTACTTTTTTCCATGCGATATCACCATCGGCAATTTTATCCAACAATGTTTCCATATTCACTGTGAAATCAACATCAATAATCTCTGGGAAATAGTCTTTTACTTGCTCGTGAACGATTTCTCCTAATTCTGTTGGTACAAAACGCTTATTTTCACTTTTAACATAATTACGTTTTTGAATTGTATCAATGGTAGGTGCATACGTCGATGGTCGACCAATTTTAAGTTCTTCTAAAGTTTTAACGAGACGTGCTTCAGTATATCTTGGTGGTGGTTGCGTAAAATGCTGAGCTGGATCAATTTTAGTTGCGAGTGCTTGATCTCCTACTTTGAGTTCAGGCAAACGATTTTCCTTTTCTTTTTCTTTATCATCTTGCGTTTCAACATAAAGTGTCATAAACCCTTTAAATTTTATTGTTTGCCCGTTCGCTCTAAATTTCACGTCATTTTGTGTTAAATCTACAGCTACCGTATCAAGAATTGCTGGAGCCATTTGACTCGCTACAAAGCGTTCCCAAATCAATTTATACAAACGGTATTGATCTCGAGTAAGAAATGGTTTCATTTCGTTCGGTGTACGCATTGTACTTGTAGGACGGATTGCTTCATGCGCGTCTTGATCGCCTTGTTTACCCTTAGATACAGACTTCGTTAAATAAGCGTCGCCATATTCTGATTGAATAAAAGTTTTAGCTTCAGCTTGCGCATCTTTAGAAATACGAGTTGAATCTGTACGCATATACGTAATTAAACCAATCGTACCTTTACGTTTTAAATCAATACCTTCATATAATTGTTGCGCCACCATCATCGTTTTACGTGCCTTAAAATTCAATTTACGTGCTGCTTCTTGTTGCAACGTAGAAGTTGTAAACGGATTCGCCGGTTTTCTTATTTTTTCTTTTTTAGTCACATTAGTGATGTCAAATTCATTACCATTTAGCGCTTTCGTAATCGTATCAACATCTTCTTTAGTCGAAAGTTTAAATGGCTTCCCTTTATAATGAAGAAACTTGGCCGTGAATTTAGATTTCTTATGTCTAAACTCACCTTCAATCGACCAATACTCTTCAGGTTTAAAATTGCGAATTTCATTTTCTCGATCAATAACTAATCTAAGTGCAACAGATTGAACACGTCCAGCTGAAAGTCCTTTTTTTACTTTCTTCCATAATACTGGAGAGATATTATAACCTACGAGTCTATCTAATACACGTCGTGCTTGTTGCGCATCGACGAGTTCCATTTCAATGCCTCTTGGATTTTTAAAGCTTTCTTTTACCGCATCTTTAGTGATTTCATTAAATACGACACGGTTTTCTTTACTGTCTTCTAATTCTAAAATATGAGCTAAATGCCATGCAATCGCTTCACCTTCACGATCGGGGTCACTTGCTAGAAAAACTTTTTTCGCCTTTTTAGCATATCTTTTTAAATCTTTAACGACCGGCCCTTTACCGCGGATGGTAATATATTTAGGTTCATAGTTATCGTCAACATCGACACCCATTTGACTTCGAGGCAAATCACGCACATGCCCCATCGATGCAACAACTTTGTATTTTTTTCCTAAATATTTTTCTATCGTTTTAGCTTTTGCAGGCGATTCAACGATGACAAGATTATCTGCCAAAGCATTTCCCCCCTTGCGATTTCTGTTTACAAAGATAAATGATAAACTGTAAATTTTATATTTGTCAATCTTTTGTATTTAATTATGATCAAGTTCACTGAATTGACGTATTCAAATCTTTCAAAATATCTACTGCTGAAAGTACAATTTCAGCACCTTCCTTAATACGCATCATATTACCTTTTGTGTGTTTATTAAACATATCTCCAGGGAGTACATACACATTTCGATTATGTTCTAATGCTTGATCTAACGTGATAAGTGCACCACTTTTCTCTTTTGCTTCTGTAACTAGAACGCCATGGCTCAGACCACTGATGATACGATTACGTTCAGGAAAACGAAATTTTGCGGGTGGCGTCATGGGAGGATATTCACTGATAGTTAATCCTCGTCCGTTCATTTCAATGGAATGTCGAAGTGATTTTGTTACTGAAGGATAATGATAATGATGCCCAAACCCTAACACACCTATTGTAGGTAATGAATATTTGAGCGCGTAATCATGCGCAAGTGCATCTGTTCCTTTCGCAAGACCAGATACAATGATTAAAGGCGCATGTTTCATCTCTTGAAGAAGATAATTGACAGCTTTTTCGCTATAAAGCGTACAGTCACGTGCACCCACTATGCCGAGTTTGTACTTTGAAGCGGTAACGTATGAGAGGTCGCCTTTACAAAATAATAAAAGTGGCGGTTGGTAAATTTCTTTTAAAAGGGTTGGGAATTGCTCATCTAATAGAGTGATTGGAAAAATGTTATCGTGACGGAGTTGTTGTAAAATATTAGAAGCACTTAATGTATGAAATGTTTGGAGTTTTAATCGTAACGAAGAAGGACTTTGGTTCGTAATATATTGATGCAAAATAGGTGTGATGGCTGATGACAAAACGTCAATAGGTCGCTTAAAAATGCGATAAAGTTGCTGTGTCGTAAAACCTGCATAACGCAATTTAATTAAATTTTCTAATAGCACAATTGTGTCACCTCAAAACAATTGTATCGTATTCATATGTTCTATAATGTGTCTAAAAAAAGGATTAAAATTAGAATTCCGAATTGATTATAGAGTCATTTATTAGTTCGATTAGGGAGATGGCTTAAAAAATATATTCATCATTCTAACAAAGCGCTAAATATACAAAAAGGATGGAACCTATTTGGCTCCATCCTTAAATATTTCTACACTTATTTTTTTACCGTTAATAATTGTTCATAAATGCCTGCATCTTTGGCAGCTTGAATTAATGTAGAACCGATTTCAGAAGGTGTATCTGCAGTCTTAACACCACATGCGTTAAGCGTTTTGATTTTTTCATCCGCAGTACCTTTACCACCAGAAATAATTGCGCCAGCATGACCCATACGTTTTCCTGGAGGTGCTGTTTGACCACCAATAAAGCCTACAACTGGTTTTTTCATATTGGCTTTAATCCATTCTGCTGCTTCTTCTTCAGCTGTACCACCAATTTCACCAATCATTACCACTGCATGTGTATCATCGTCTTCATTGAATGCTTTTAAAACGTCAATAAAGTTCGTACCATTTACAGGGTCGCCACCAATACCTACAGCTGTTGATTGACCAATGCCTTCTTCAGTTAATTGATGCACTGCTTCATACGTTAATGTACCAGAACGAGATACTACACCTACATGACCTTTTTTATGGATATATCCTGGCATAATACCGATTTTTGTTTCATCAGAAGTGATGACTCCTGGACAGTTTGGACCAATTAAACGTGTCTTTTTACCTTCTAAATAACGTTTCACTTTAACCATATCAATAACAGGAATGTGTTCTGTAATACAAATCGCTAAGTCTAATTCTGCATCCGCACATTCTAAAATGGCATCTGCAGCAAATGGTGCAGGTACGTAAATCACTGATACGTTCGCACCCGTTTCTTTTTTCGCTTCTTCTACTGTGTTGTATACAG
The DNA here is from genome assembly GCF_002901865.1 of Staphylococcus agnetis. Classification (GTDB taxonomy): domain Bacteria; phylum Bacillota; class Bacilli; order Staphylococcales; family Staphylococcaceae; genus Staphylococcus; species Staphylococcus agnetis. The sequence goes on along the minus strand of NZ_PPQF01000056.1, from coordinate 118,890 downwards.
GTACACCTTCTACAACTTGACCACCTTTACCAGGTGTCACACCTGCTACGATTTGTGTACCATATTCTAACATTTGTTTAGTATGGAAAAGGGCTGTAGACCCTGTAATACCTTGTACGATTACTTTTGTATTTTTATCAACAAATACACTCATTTTCGTTGTCCCATCCTTTCCTTACGCTTCGTTTACAAGCTTAACAATTTTTTGAGCACCTTCAGCCATCGTTGTAGCTGGTTCAATTGCTAAACCTGAATCTTTTAAAATTTGCTTACCAATCTCAACATTTGTACCTTCAAGACGTACAACTAATGGTAATGTTAAATCAACTTCTTTAACTGCGGCTACAATACCTTCAGCGATGACATCACAACGCATAATACCACCGAAAATATTTACAAAAATACCTTTCACATTGCTATCACCTAAGATGATTTTAAATGCTTCCGTTACTTTTTCTTTTGTAGCGCCGCCCCCTACGTCAAGGAAGTTAGCTGGGGTACCATTAAAATGATTAATCGTATCCATTGTCGCCATAGCTAAACCTGCACCATTGACCATACAACCAATGTTACCGTCTAGTGCAATATATGATAAATCATATTTAGAAGCTTCGATTTCTTTAGGATCTTCTTCGTCTAAGTCGCGTAATTCTAAAATATCTTTATGACGGAATAATGCATTGTCATCAAAGTTAATTTTAGAATCCAGCGCTAAAACATCACCTTCACCTGTTAAAACAAGCGGGTTGATTTCTACGATAGAACAATCTTTCTCGATGAACACATTGTATAAAGAAATTAAGAATTTAACAGCTTTATTGACTGATTCTTTAGGAATATTAATGTTAAAGGCAATGCGACGTGCTTGATATGGCGCTAAACCTACAACCGGATCAATTGTTTCTTTGAAGATTTTCTCAGGGTTTGATGCTGCAACTTCTTCAATTTCAGTTCCGCCTTCTTCAGATGCCATTAATGTCACTCTATCTGTCGCACGATCAATGACAAAGCCAACATAATATTCTTTTTGAATATTTGCGCCTTCTTCAATGTAAAGACGTTTCACTTCTTTACCTTCAGGCCCAGTTTGGTGTGTAACTAACACTTTGCCAAGTAACTCATTCGCATATGTTTCAACTTCTGATAAAGATTTGGCAATTTTAACACCGCCTGCTTTACCACGTCCACCTGCGTGGATTTGCGCTTTCACTACATATACATCACTGTCTAATTCTTTCGCTTTTTCCACAGCTTCTTTCGCTGAGAAAGCCACGCGCCCCTCTGGTACTGCTACGCCCATTGAGCGAAAAATTTCTTTTCCTTGATACTCATGGATATTCATACTCCATCCTCCTGTTTCTTAAGGTTAAGTTCATTTTCAATTATAGAAAATGTAAGCGCTATTGTAAACAGATAGACGCTTGTTTTTACCTATCTTTCAATCACTTAACACCTTGTTCATTATTGTAAAAATAGACCTCTCACGATATCGATGTGCTTAACATAAAAACTCGCATACATGTTAAACACGTATGCGAGTGATACAACGCCTTCTTATTTATCAGCTTGGAAAGTAATTTGTGTGTCTTCATCCATAGGCACACTTACAATTTTCTGTTCATCCTCAGTTGATTCAACAACAAACTGATGTTCCTTCAAAATACGAATTAAGTCTGATTGTGATTCTTTCTCTATAGAAACATTTAAATTCGTTTCAATCTCATCTTTAATTTTTCTTAATTTGTTTTCGTCTTCAGTAATTTCAGTATCAGTTTCTTCAAAGTGGACTAATACTGTATAAAGTTTTTGTAATGTTTCATCCATAAGTATGTTTAATTCCTTTCTTTTTGGACATATTTACATATTAAAACAAATCAACTTAAATTTCCAAATATTTTAATTTTTCTACTTTAGCTCAATAGCGATTTAATCGGCTCAAACGTCTTACGATGTATCGGTGTAACCCCATAGTATTTCAAGCCTTCAAGATGTTTCTTTGTCCCATATCCTGCATTATTGTGAAAATCATAATGTGGATACTGGTCGTGATAATCTTCCATTAAGTTATCCCGATATACTTTAGCGATAATACTCGCAGCGGCAATGGATACACTTTTGGCATCACCTTTAATAATAGACGTTTGCGGTTCGGTCACGTCTTCCAAATGCATCGCATCGATTAAATAATGTGTTGGTTCGACATCTAAATTTTGAATTGCACGATACATTGCTAACTTTGTAGCTTCATAAATATTTAATTTATCAATTTCTTCTGGTGAAGCAGAACCAATCGCCCAAGATGTCACATTTGACTGTAATTTGAGATTCAAATCATCACGCGTCAATTTATTTAATTTTTTCGAGTCGTTGATACCAATATAATTATGATTGTGCTCTAAAACCACAGCACTTGCGATCACAGGGCCAGCTAGAGGGCCCCGCCCTACTTCATCGATACCACAAATTATTGCATGTGGATGATTCGTTAATATCTCGTTTTCATATTTACACATTGCTTCATAATCTTGTTGCATCTGTAGTTGCTTTTGAATATATTTACGTTGGCGCGTAAATGCTTTTTGCACGCCTTTTCGAGAATCATGATAACTTGGATGCCTTTCTAATTCCTCTAAAGACATGATTTCAAGCAACTCTTTTTCAATATCCTTAATCGTTTTAACTGTCATGTTGATCAGCACTCGTTTTAAATTGATCATATAAATCAAAACAATATGTTCCAATTTTAGCGTTACGTATATCATATACGATTAATTCGATGACCGCTTCATAGTCAATTTCACTGCCGCGACGTAGTAAACCGCGTTTACGGCCAATTGCATCAAACCATTCAATATTTTCTGCCGTTTTTTCTACATCGACTTTATAATGGTTTTTTAAATTTTCGTAGTCATGTTCAATTAAAAATTCCAAACCATAAATAGCCACATCATCCAAATGAACAATACTATCTTTAATTGCCCCTGTTAAACTCAATTTTTTCCCGACAATTTGATCTTCAAATTTAGGCCATAAAATCCCAGGAGTATCTAACAATTGAAGGGATTTACCCACTTTAATCCATTGTTGTTGCTTTGTAACACCAGGTTTATTACCCGTTTGCGCAATCGCACGATGCGCCAATTTGTTTATCAGCGTCGATTTACCTACATTAGGAATACCAACAATCATCGCACGGATTGCACGAGGCTTTAAACCTTTAGCTTTCTCTCGATCCATTTTTTCTTTCGTTGCTGTTATTGCAGCCGCTTCGACTTGTTTTAAACCTTTGCCATGTTTTGCATCCACCATAACAGGTATCGCGCCTTTATCCTTAAAAAAAGTTTCCCATTTTGTTAGTTCGTTTAAATTCGCCATATCCTTTTTATTTAAAATCACCACACGTGGTTTTTGTTGAATGACCTCATCAATCATTGGATTACGTGAACTATATGGAATACGTGCATCAACAAGCTCAAACACAACATCAACTTTTTTTAATTGTTCTGTTACTTCTCGTTTTGCTTTAGCCATATGGCCCGGGTACCATTGAATTACCAACACGTTTCACTCACTTTCATCTATCTTTAACTCGAATCATTTACACACTAAAATATGATTTATGTTATATTTATCTTAGTTTTTAACTATATAAAATATGTGTCATCATTCGTTAAATACTTTTTCTACAACCCTTAGTATAATTGTTTTTAACGTCAAAGGCTATCCTAATTGACACATCTCTAGAATCGTATGAAAGTAGGAATAAATTTGTTTAAAACCGAAAGAATGTATGAACTCATCCGATTTGTGATTGTCGGTGGGATTAATACTGTCAATTATTATGCGATATATTTACTATTATTATCCCTTTTTCATGTTCACTATTTAATCAGTCACATCATTGGCTTTGTTGTTTCATTCATTATCTCTTACTACCTCAATTGTTATTTTGTATATAAAGTTCAACCTACATTGAAAAAGTTTTTAGCTTTCCCATTAACACAAGTCGTCAATATGGGCACACAAACTTTATTCATTTTTATTTTTGTACATTATTTTCATTTCAAAGAATTTATTGCACCTTTCGTCGGTTTAATTATTACAATTCCGATTACATTTATCTTATCAAGGTATATATTAAAAGATTAATTATTGAGAGGTAATCACATGTATAAAATAAAACACCGTTTATTATACTTTCTTTCATTTTTACTACTATCGATTGTCGCACATAGTTATATCTTATATAAGTTTTTTAAAGACGGTATTTTATTTACGGGTCCCAACGACGGCATAGAACAAATGGTTCCTATTCAAATGTATATTTATCAAAAGTGGTCGTCAGGAACTTTTTTCTATGCGACAGACTTTGGTCTCGGCGGTGATTTTTTTACAGATTTATCATATTACTTCACGACTAACATTTTATTTATTATCAATGTGATCATCGTGAAACTCTTACATATCATGCATCTCGTTGAACCCAATCATCTCATGTTTTGGTTCCAAAATGAGATTGTTATATCCATTATAAAATGTGCACTTATTCTTGCAGCCACTTATTATTATGCTTCATATTTAAAGCTGAATGCCATATCTAAATGGGTATTTGCTACTGGCTTTGCGTTTTCACCCATATACTTTAGATTTACAGTATATTGGCCATTTTTTAGTGATGTATTTATTTTATTACCACTTTTGTGGGCTAGTATAGAAAGATATTTCAAAACAGGTAAAGTCGGTCTATTTATCCTAATTGTCACCCTCTCATTCATCAATAATTTTTACTTTGCGTATTATCAATTATTAATGGGGTTACTCTACTTTATTTTACGCTTATACAATCGTCATCCAGATGATTTAATGTCAAGAAAGCAAACCATTTTCACATTATCCATTGGTGCCATTTTAGGTTTAGGTTCAAGCTTGCTTTTTTTCTTCCATGGCGCACGTAGCTTTTTAAATAATGAACGCGTTCCATTTGATACAACGATTCCTTTCATTGAAAAGTTTAATCAAAATACAAACATTATTTATGATAACTATCTTATTGTCATATTAATCATAAGTATTCAAGCACTACTCACCTTTAAGTTGTATCGAAATATGTATTTTAAATTGTTTGCTTTACTGAGTATCTTAACGATTATCTCAGCGTACATTCCATATGTTGACAGTATATTTAATGGTTTTTCAGCGCCTCAAAAACGTTGGCATTATTTATTGGCGTTTTCAACGAGTGGTTTAATCGCATGTTACGTGCAGCATTTTTTAAAATTACATTTACGTACATATCTGTGGACATCTTCTTTCGTGTTAAGCTTAGTTATCATTAGTGCGATAATGTATGAAAAATTTGTTATATGGATACCTTGGCTCATCATCGTGTGGTTTATCGGTGGCATCACATTATATATAAAACAACAACATTATCGTCATCCAATGCGCTTGGTTTATGGTTCAAGCATCATTATTTTATCCATACTTGTGTCAAGTGTATTCACGCATTTTCAAATCTTTCATTCGGACCATTTAAAACGTGCTAATACATTTTATGTCAATGCAAGTCTCTATCATACACCACTCCAACAAGCGTTAGTGAATAAAATGACACATCAAAAAGCGCCAGAAGAACGCATAGATTGGCGGGTGAATGAACAAGACAATACACCGATGTATCAACATTTTAAAGGATTGAGTTTGTACTCAAGTATTTTTGATCAACAACTTATCGATTTATATTACAATGCATTAATGATAAATATTAAAGAAGAGTCAGTCAGTCGCTATCAATCGACTGGAGGCCGTGCCAATATCGCAAGTTTAATGTCTATCCGTTATCAAATGTTAAAAGATTATCAAGGAAATTTACCTCAATATTTTAAACAAGTTGACACTTCTGGTCAGTACCGAATTTATGAAAACCAAAACGTCCTTCCAGCTGTCAAAGTGACCGATACGTATTATGATGCGAATCAATTAAATACAGCAATAGATCGTGAACATGCGATGATAGATGGTGTTGTTTTAGAGGGGCAAGGACAGCCCTATCCTGCGCCTGCACCTAACTTATTAAAACAAACGACATTGCAGTATCAAAATGCTCAAAGTGTCGATCAAATACACATTAATGTCAATCAAGGGTATGGCGGGGCGACATTAACGCTACCGAAAGCATTACGATCAAAATATAAAGATTTTTACCTGGTCATACACGTAAAACGAGGTCTGCCTGATAGTAATCATGTGATCGATATTAATGGATATCATAATAACCGATTATTTAATGCCTCAAAATACCGTACTGGACAATACGATTTACTTTATCGTACACAGCCTGATCAAAACGGTAAAATCCATATACGTTTGTCTCCGAAAGGAAAGTATGCATTTAAACTATTAGGTTTATACGGTGAAGACTATCAAACGTTACATCAAGCATCTAAAGAAAAAAACTATACGTATCATGAATCACGATCTACGATAAATATAGGTTTAAAAAATCATAATAAAGGTATGATGGTGATAAATATACCTTATAGACATGGTATGCGCGCTACTGTAGATGGGCAATCTGTAAAACCTGAAAAAGTAAATTACTTTATGACAGGGATTCCAGTTAAACAACATGCGAAAAACGTTGAAATCACATATCGTCCCCCATATTTCTATACGATGATTATCATTTCAGTTCTTTCAATTTTAATCGCATTTTGGTTTTCAAAATACAGTTATAAGAAGAATATTAAACGAAAGAGTGAGGCAGATTGAAAGCATCTCTTAAAAACAAGTTGATCAAATGTTTTAAAATCTTTTTAATGGCTTTAGGTGTGGCAGCTGTCGTATATGTCCCTGTTATTTATCGCTTTATCGTAGATGGGATTATATATAGTGGTAATGGGGACGGCTTTAAACAGATGATGCCTTTCCAACGATTTCTATATGATCGCTTTACTCATTTTTCATCTCTATACGATGTTTCAATGGGTCTCGGTGGAGATTACTACATGGACTTAGCCTATTACTATTCCACATCCGTAGTTATGTACCTCAATTTTATAATGATTGCGATTGGCCAATGGCTATTTCATTTAAATCCATCTGAAATCTCATTTTGGCCCGCAAATCAAATCTTCACCGGTTTCTTTAAATGTATGATCACATTCTTTGTCACATATGGCATGTTTCGTGAATTTCATTTAAAAGGAAAATATCGCTTTATAGGCGCATTTTTATATAGTGCATCATCGGTATTATATTATTTTAATTTTACTTGGTCGTTTTTCGGTGACATTTTAATTTTCTTACCGTTGTCGATTTGGGGCATCGAGCGCTTTTTTAAACAACGAAAAATTGGTGTATTTATCCTTGCCATTAGTTTAACGTTGTACTCTAATTTTTATTTTAGTTATTATGAAACCATTGCTTTAACTGCTTATTTAGCTTACCGAATTATATTTAAACATCCTGAGGATATCGTTTCACGTTGGCAGAAATTATATTTATTAATTCCGGCCACCATGTTTAGTTTTTGTATCGCTTCATTCGGGTTCGTTTCTGGAGTACGCTCTTTTATCAATAATGACCGTACATTAAATCAAATTTTCATTTCACCCATTATTGACTTTTCTCAAAAATACCATATATTTACCAACGGATTTTACATAACGTTAACTTTTATTGTCATTGTTGCATTATGCTCATTTAAACTGTATCGACATTATTATTTTAAAATGTTCGCAATTTTAACATGGTGTATTCTCATAGGATCGCTATCGCTCTACTTCGATAGTTTTTTCAATGGCTTTTCAGCTCCACAACGACGTTGGGTCTATTTATTAGCACTTACTACAAGTGGTTTGATTGCACTCTGGTTGAAACATTTTTCTGAATTAACGTTAAAAGATTATGTGAAAGCTTTATCACCTTTAGTGATCTTAGCAATTTTCACAGTATTATTTTCACGTGGCGCCATGTGGTGGATGATTGTTGGCGTATTGATATTAATCCTTTTAGGATACATGTCATGGCGTGCACACTCACATTCCAGATGGTTAATGACTGTTGTCATTTCACTCTTTGTATTACAGCAATTTGTTTTATTAATGAATTACCATACGAACAATATCGCAAAATATCAATCCACGATGAAGGATATTGATGCACCTAAATACCATAGTCAACCGCTTCAACAGAAAATAAATCAAATTACATCACATCAACAAGATTTAGACCGTATTGATTATATGGACAGTTATGCCGTTAATGCTGGGATGATTTATAAATTTAATGGTGTTTCCTTATATTCAAGTATTTTTGATGGTAACATCCTCGAATATTATGATAAAACGATGCAAATCAACATGGAATACGATAGTAATAGCACCTATAGAATGTTAGGTAATCGTGCAAATTTATATGCACTATGGGGTGTCACTGACCGTATTAAAAAAGCGCCAGATCAAAATTTACCATACGGTTTGAAAGTAGAAGACACGATAAAAGATGGCGCTACAACATGGGAACATGCGCGTAATACTGTTCATTATCCTGCAGCCCATTTAACGTCACGTATCTATGACCCTAAATCACTTAAATCACCTATTGACCGTGAACATGCAATGTTATTAGGGGTCGTTAGTGATCAACATAAAGCCAATTCACAGTTAAAAACGAATCCAAACTTAATTTCGCAAGCTACGATTACTGAACGCGATGCGAAAATTTTAGGCAATCAATTAAATGTCAAAGAAACTGATGGTGGTGTCACGATTAAGTTGCCAGAATCCGTACAAAAACAATTTAAAGATTATTATATAGAATTAGATGTTGAACTACTTCAACCGAATCAACCACATTATTTAGATGTAAATGATTTTCATCAAAGACGATCTAATCTAGATTACCAGTACCGACGTTTTGTAACCCCTGTTACTGTACGAGTTCCAGTTAAAGATGCAATACACATTAAACTAAAAAAAGGCACATATCGTTTTCAAGTCAACGGCATCTATGGTGAGAATTATCAAACCTTACGAAATGCTCAACATGCCGTCGATCCCGTTCAAGTGACTAGACACCGAGATCGCTTAGATGTGACAATGTCACCTAAAAAAGACAGTTACCTCGTGTTACCGATTCCTTATAGAGAAGGTTTATACGCGAAAGTAAATGGTGAAAAAAGAGCCATCACCCAAGGAAACGGCATACAATCAATCGTTCCGGTTCATAAAGGAGAACATAAACTTACAGTGCACTATGCAATTCCGTATTGGCCAGTATTACTTATTTTAACGATTATCGGTATTTTTGGTGCATATTTATATAGACGATGGTTAATTAAAAGTAAGCTATGTAAATAAATGATGTGCATTATACAATAAACCCCTTCAGCGTAGGTTTACCTACGTTAAAGGGGTTTTCTCATTTAGAACTTAAACACGATACGTCTTTTATGGAAGAAATTATTTTTTTCTTCTATTAAATGTAATAAGTACGAGACCTAAACCAATTAAACTTAAAATAATCATCGTTGAAGCAAATGGATGATTTTGCATAACTTTACCAGTATTAGGTAACGCATTGCTTTGGTTGGGTTGTGCGTTTTGAGTTGGTTGACTTGAACCATTTGGATAAACTGGTTGCGGTTGTTCCGGTAATAAAGGATTCACTGGCACAGAAGGTTCACTTGGTGTGATAGGTGCTTCTGGTGTTGCTGGTTCTTCCGGTGTTGTCGGCTCCTCTGGTTGAGGGTCTTCCAGAGGTGGTTGTTTAATATTTGTGACGTCTATTTTAATTTCTTTATTTTTTTCAAAATCTAGTACAATTTGATTAGGAAAATTTGCCTGATCAATCGCATATCCATCAGGTATTTTTGTTTCTTTTAACGTATGCGTACCACCTGTAATATTTTCAAATACAAGTTCACCTTGAGCATTAGTGGCTCCTTTAGCTACAACTTTTCCTTCTAGATTTATAAGTTCATATTCTGTACCCGGTAATGGCGTGCTTGTACCATTGCTCTCATCTTTACCAGTTTTCGCAATGGTTACTTTACCCTTTATATTTAGCTAAATCGCCTTCTGCTTTTCCACCAGCATTAATATTTAAAACTGTAGAATTGGAATTTACTGTTATGTATTCTCCGTTTTTATTAATATATGTAACTGACAATTGGTTTTTAAAATCTTTCATTTTCTGATCAATGATTTTTGCTGAGTAATATATAACTAATTCATTATAATTAGGGTTATTAGCTCTAACTTGGAAGCTGTTTCCTTCAATAGTGGCTTCTCCAAAGCCTGCAGTTTCAAATTCACTTTTCGTATAAAATCGAGGTCTATCTTCATTTATCTGGCGAACGGCAAATTGAAATTGATCTTTACTTAATTCCATACCGGCTCCCAGGGTATCTTTTATAATAGCCGGATCATTTCCTCTAAAATAGTCTTGTTTATTATTGAATATAATGGCCCATTGTACATTGTCAACATCAGTTGTAAGGATTTGTCCTGTTTTATAAAACATTTCATTAAAAACACCTACTACACCATTAGAATTATTTACAACTATGTTTTTTGTAATATGAGTATTTCCAAATACTAAGTTGACATTATGACTTCCTTCTTCCGCTTTATTAATTTCTGCCTCGAAGAAGAAATCACCTTTAATATTATTTAAGTTTTTAACATCATCACTAAACGTCAAATAATTTTTCCATTTTGAACAATACAATCCCCTGGAATTTGGCCATCAGAACTTTTAATTCAAAATCTGTAGGAAAACCTACTAGTTCTTTAGGTAACTCTATGGAAATTGTATCTCCAGATTGAATCTTTTGTGTATTTTTCTGTGAAAAATTTACGGTAATTTTCGCTCTATCACGATACCTAAATTCTCCTGTTGAGCCATCTTGTTTCGAGACTTTAATGTCATCGACAAGGGACTAGGTTAAGTCTTGTGCTAATGCACATTTCCCATTGGTAAAAGCTGTGTAAATAAAATAAAAATAGATATTAAAACTGTAAACTTTTTCAATTCTGTCCCACCTTATAAAATTAATCACAAACTTTGAACATTGTAACACAAGTTATAAGGGCATTTTTTAATAAATTTACTATTTAAGCGTAATTTAAGTTATCTATATATTCGCATAAAAAACACAGTTAAGTTCCAAACTTAACTGCATACATTTGTATTTATTGTGCTTATCCTATTGTAAACGTTTTAATGATAAACGATGTGAAATGCTTTGGCATTCTTGATATATTTGCTTACATCAAATCGTTGTTTATATAATTGGTATAGCATTAGAGACATGTTCACCCAGAATAAACCAAATGTAACGCCACCTATGACGTCTGTAATAAAATGGGCATGGAAATAAAGTCTTGAAAAAAGAATGCTCATCCATAATATCATCACAACTGCGACCAAACTCCATCGTAAAAACTGCTGTCTGATTTTTGGTATAAACACTAAAACTATTAACATGATAAATAATGTACTTGATAGTGAATGTCCACTTGGAAATGAAAATCCTGTATCATTTAATAAATGATCATAAGGACGTAGTCGATGTAAAAGCGCTTTTAATATAAATCCTATGATGCCACCACTTGCGACAGTGGCGAGCATCCACAATGCGAATAAATAATACTTTTTTACCATTAAGATGACTGCCCCGATTATCGTTAAAATAACAAATGTAAGGACATCACCATAAGTGGCAACAAACGTCATATAATCATTAAACAAACCATGGTTGAATACCATTTGTGGCTCCCCAAAATGTGCCATCATCCAATTAAATACGCCGTGATCTAATACATACGTTAGCTCAAAACGCAATGCCACACTGCTCATTATAATAATAAAAATCAAACTGCTGACCATTGAAGTTACTTTCATATTTGTCGGTCATTTATACGTATGCATTTATTCACTCAGTGTAAACTTACAAAATTTAAAATAAAATAGTTTCATTTCTTACTATTGTATTTTAAATCTCCGTATGAAATGAACCTTCCCCCTTTATAGTATATTTTTTATAGTATATCCTCTTTCCATTTAGATCACATACACATTAAGACGTAATTAAATATCATCCATTAGTCGTAATGACATTTGAAGGCAAAATAAAAAAGCCTGAATATCCATCATTAATAGATGTACATTCAAGCTTTAAACATGTATTAGCGAATTTCTTGGATACGTGCTGCTTTACCACGTAAGCTACGTAAGTAGTAAAGTTTCGCACGGCGTACTTTACCACGACGTTTCAATTCGATTTTTTCAATTTTTGGTGTGTGTAATGGGAACGTACGTTCAACACCTACACCAGATGAAATTTTACGAACTGTGAAAGTTTCAGAAATACCGCCACCGCGACGTTTAATTACAACACCTTCGAATACTTGGATACGCTCACGAGTACCTTCGACGATACGAACGTGTACACGTAAAGTATCACCAGCGCGGAATGTTGGGATATCGTCACGTAATTGTGATTTCGTTACTGCTTCGATTAATTTGTGGTTTGTCATTTTTATACTCTCCTTCAACCTATGTTCTTGCCTTGACATCATATAGCAGCGGATCATAGTGATTTTTGTGCATTTCACACTCAGAATATTGTAGCAAAGTTTTATTCCATTTTCAATGTTCTTTTGTGTGATTCTACAATTTTCTTATCTTCTTTCGTTAATGGATATTTTTCGAGTAAGTCCGGTCTCTTTTCTAATGTTCGTATTAAAGACTGTTCTCGACGCCATTTTTCAATATGGGCATGATTGCCTGAAAGTAATACATCCGGTACATCATGGCCTTCAAATGTTCTAGGACGCGTATATTGTGGATATTCTAATAATCCACTTGAGAATGAATCATCTTCATGTGACACTTGATTTCCTAACACCTCTGGTATGAGGCGAACGATAGCGTCTGTCATTACCATTGCAGGTAATTCTCCACCTGTAAGGACAAAGTCGCCAACTGAAAACTCATCCGTCACGAGTGTCTCTCTAATACGTTCATCATATCCTTCGTAATGCCCACAGATAAATACGAGGTGGTCGGCTTTTGCGAGTGATTCTGCTTGTTGTTGATCAAAACGTCGGCCTTGTGGCGTCATCAAAATCACACGTGTATGCTCAGTTGTATCTAAATCACGCATCGCATTAAAGATGGGTTCAGGTTTTAATACCATCCCTTGACCACCGCCATATGGGTAATCATCTACTTGGTTATGTTTATTATTCGCATAATCCCTAAAATTTATGGTACGTGTTTGTAATATTTGTTTTTCACGTGCACGCTTTAAAATTGAAGCATTTAACACGCCTTCAAACATTTCCGGAAATAATGTTAAATAATCAATTCTCATTCATTTAACAATCCTTCCATTGGTGTAATGACAATACGTTTAGAATCAATATCTATGTCTTTTACAACATCAGCAATATAAGGAATTAAATGTTCTTTATCACCTTTTACAACCCAAACATCATTGGCACCCGTTTCAAAAATTTCAGTGACACGACCTATTGGACGCGCGCCATCAAACACTGTGCAACCAATAATGTCTGAGTAGTAATATTCGTGTTCTGCTAATTCGATTTCTTCATGATCGCGCTCTTGATATAATGATTGTCCTTTTAAATGTTCTATATCATTAATATTATTAAAGCCTTCAAATGTGAGCATATGCAATCCTTTATGCATACGATGTGTTTTAACAGTGAGTGACACCGTTCGACCTTTATCGTTTACTTCAAGCATTTCACCTGGCTGAAAACGTACATCTGTAAAATCTGAATTAGATTGAATTTTGACTTCCCCTTTGATGCCATGAGTATTAACGATTTTACCCACTTCTACTTTCATCGATTGGGCCTCCTCATTCAAAATAATGTATAAAAAAAGTGAGACGTAAAATCAAACACTTCAATTTGATTTCGCCGTCTCACCTACGTTCATGAACTTTAGAATTATTTTGCTTTCTTTTGTTCGTCAAACGTTTTTAAGATACCTTCACGTGAAAGAATGTTGTGAACTGTATCAGTTGGTTTAGCACCGTCTTTTAACCATTTAAGTGCTAATTCTTCATTAATTGTAACCTCAGGTGCATTCACTGCTGCTGGGTTGTAAGTACCGATTTGCTCGATGATACGACCATCACGTGGTGAACGAGCATCTGCAACTACGATACGGTAGAATGGATTTCTTTTTGAACCTAAACGTGTTAAACGAATTTTAACTGCCATTTATAATACGCTCCTTTAAATTTTCAATAGTTTTGTTATCTACAAGAAATTATAATAACAGGCTTTCGAGACTTTGTAAAGAGAAAATACTTTACCAATTAAAAAATTTGTTACGCCGATAGATATCATAATGCTTTTCATCGAGCCCAAATGGTTTTCGACGTATAGCGACATAAAAAGAAATAGCACTACGGCCTCTCTCCGTAGCACTACTCCTTATACATCCTAAAATGGCAAATTCATACCTTTTAGCATATTTTGCATTTGACTTTGTTTACCTTTTTTACCTTTAGCACCGCCAGTAAATTGTTTCATCATCTTTTTCATATCATTAAATTGTTTCAATAAGCGGTTGACTTCTTGTAATGAACGCCCTGATCCTGCAGCGATACGACGTTTGCGTGAGATATTGAGTTTCGCGGGATTTTCACGCTCTGCAGGTGTCATGGATTGAATGATCGCTTTAATGTGATCAATTTGTTTATCGCTCATTTTTAAATTGTTGATACCTTTCATTTTATTCATGCCAGGTATCATTTTCATAATATCATCTAAAGGTCCTAAGTTTTTCACTTGATCTAGTTGTTCTAAGAAATCTTCCAACGTAAATGATGAATCGCGCATTTTCTTTTCTAAATCTTTTGCTTTTGATTCATCTACATCTTGTTGGGCTTTTTCAATAAGACTTAATACATCACCCATGCCTAGAATACGCGATGCCATACGTTCTGGATGGAACAATTCTAAGCCATCCATTTTTTCACTCATACCTACAAACTTAATTGGTTTTTGTGTGACAGCACGAATTGAAAGTGCAGCCCCACCACGTGTATCCCCATCAAGTTTTGTAAGTGTCACCCCTGTGACATCGAGCTGTTTGTCAAAAGAATCTGCGACATTGACAGCATCTTGACCTGTCATCGCATCAACGACTAACATAATTTCGTCAGGTTTAGAAATTTCTTTCACTTCTTGAAGCTCATTCATTAATGCTTCATCAATGTGTAAACGACCTGCAGTATCGATAATGACAAAATCAAGATGTTCCTCTTTGGCATGCTTTAATGCATTTTCAACAATTTGTTGTGGCGGTACTTGATCACCTTCAGAATATACTGGAATGTCAATTTGTTTACCTACCGTTTGTAATTGATTAATCGCAGCTGGACGGTAAATATCACCCGCAACAAGTAACGGTTTTTTATTGTATTTTTTACGCATAAGTAGTGCAAGCTTACCCGCAGTTGTTGTTTTACCTGCACCTTGTAAACCAACCATCATAATCACAGTTGGAGGTTTTTTAGCCATATTAATACGACTATTATCGCCACCCATTAATGTTGTCAATTCTTCTTGAACGATTTTAATCACTTGTTGTCCTGGTGTTAATGATTTCATTACGTCAGAACCAAGTGCACGTTCAGATACAGTATTGACGAAGTTTTTAACTACTTTGAAGTTAACATCGGCTTCAAGTAATGCAAGTCGTACTTCTCGCATCATTAACTTGATGTCTGCTTCTGTCACTTTACCTTTACCTTTTATTTTCTGCATCGTCTCTTGCAGTCGATCGGATAACCCTTCAAACGCCATAAAGTGACCCTCCTTATTCTAAGTCTTCTAATTCTTTAATATAATGCTTTAATGTTTCAGGTTGTTCAAGCGATTGTTTCATTAATTGATAGAGTTCTTGACGGCGTGTGAAACGTCGATATAACCCTAGTTTCGTTTCATAATCTTCTACTAAGTCGCCAGTTCTTCTTATATTATCATAAACGGCTTGACGACTCACATCAAACGTTTCTGCGATTTCACTTAATGCATAATCTTCTAAATAAAATAAGCGTAAATAATTGCGCTGTTTTTCAGTTAGCAAGGATTGATAAAAATCAAATAAGTAATTCATACGAATTGTTTTAATTAAATCATTGTCGCTCATCCGTTACGTCACCATTTTCATCTGTCGTTACACTTTCTTCAATCATATCAGCAAACAGGCCATATACATAACTTTCCGCGTTGAATGGTTGTAAATCATCTAACTTCTCACCTAGACCAACATATTTTACCGGAATGTGTAACTCGTTTCGAATCGCAAGCACAATACCACCTTTAGCTGTTCCGTCTAGTTTTGTTAATACGATACCTGTGACGTCTGTGACTTCTTTAAACGCTTTGGCTTGCGCTAAGGCATTTTGACCTGTAGTCGCATCTAAGCATAATAAAACTTCATGTGGTGCTTCAGGAATCGAGCGTCCTATCACACGTTTCACTTTCTGAAGCTCATTCATTAAGTTTTGTTTATTTTGTAAACGACCTGCTGTATCACAAATTAAAATATCTACACCTTTATTTTTAGCCGCATTAATGGCATCATACATGACTGCTGCAGGATCAGATCCTTCTTTTTGACGAATCACTTCAACGCCTACACGGTCTCCCCATACTTGAAGTTGCTCAATAGCTCCAGCACGGAATGTATCGCCAGCAGCAAGCATGACTTTTTTACCTTGTGCTTGGTAACGGTGTGCAAGTTTACCAATCGTCGTTGTTTTCCCTACACCATTAACGCCCACCATTAAAATTACATTTAAACGTTCATCTTCTAAATTCATTTCTTCAGATTTATCGTCTTCTTGATGATAGATTTCTACCATTTTTTCAACGATTGTTTCACGTAAATCTTCAGTCTCTGTCACATTACGACGTTTGGCTTCCATACGCAACTCATCAACGAGTTCCATTACCGTATTGAAACCAACGTCTGCCTGAATAAGCATTTCTTCTAATGCCTCAAAAAAGTCTTCATCTACGGTACGATAATGTGCAATTAAATTGTTCAATTGCGTTTGGAAATTTTCACGTGATTTCTCTAATCCATCACGGAACTTGGCTCCTATTTTTTGAGCTTCAAGTTCTTCAAATTCCTCAATAGACATCAGTCCATCATCTTCGAAATCATCATCCCAACTTTGATCTTTCCAATCAATTTCGTTTGCTTTTAACTTTTTCTTTTTGGGCGATGGTTCATTTAGGTTTGAAGTTTCAGATTGCGTAGGATGTGTTTGCATGTGCGTATTTTCAGTTTGACTCGGACGCGTTTCCACTTGACGTTCGAAATCTTGATTCTCATCACGCCATTCTACTTCCTCGTGTCCTTCATTTTTACGCTCGGATTCAAAATCATCCATTTTCCCAAAATCTTTTTCAATATCTTGTCCACTAAATTTGTCTTTGAGTCGTTTAAAAAAGCTCATTTAGCTTTGTTCCTCCTTCATGACATCATCAATTGTATTTAAATTGACACTTACCAGTCTTGAAACACCTAATTCTTGCATTGTCACACCATATAGTCGGTCACACTTTTCCATCGTTCCTTTACGGTGCGTAATGACAATAAACTGCGTTTCATGTGATAAATCCCGTAAAAATTGCGCATAACGTACGACATTGGCTTCATCTAATGCCGCTTCCACTTCATCCAGTATAACAAATGGCGCAGATCTCACCTTTAAAATTGCGAAAAGTAAGGCGATTGCACTTAACGCACGTTCACCACCACTTAATAATGAAAGATGTTGTAATTTTTTCCCAGGTGGTTGTACCTTTATTTCTACCCCTGCAGTTAAATAATCATCATCAGTTAAACTTAATGTAGCTTCACCGCCACCAAATAAAGCTTTAAACACGTCTGAAAAATGTTTTTGAACCGCATGAAATGTTGTACTGAAACGTTCTGTCACTTCTGCATCCATTTCTGCAATAATCTGTTCGAGTGTCGTTTTGGCTTCTCTCAAATCTTTCTGTTGCGTAGATAAAAACGTATACCGTTCATTAACTTCTTCAAATTGTTCAATCGCATTTAAATTGACCGGTCCTAATTCGTCTATCGTCATTTGAGTGAGTTTTACCTTTTGGCGCAATGCAGAAATCTCTTCCTCTTTAGATGCATAATGCGTTTCTGCATATTGGAACGTCATATGATATTTTTCATCTAAGTGTGTTAATGCATGATCAATCAAAACGTCTAACCTTGATTGTGCTGATTTAATATCTTGATATTGATTTTCAATATTTAACAATTGTTGATGAATATCTTCTAACGCTTTTTCATTTGATTCAATTAAATGTTCCGTCTCTAAACGATGTTGACGTAACTGATCTTGTTGCTCATTTAACGATTGCTTCTCATTTTGAAAAGCGTTAATTTTTTCCTCTAACGCTGACAATGTCGCATCATCGTTACCATCTTCAGAATTGATAAGTTCATATTGTTCTTGGAGTTTTTGTAGTTGTGCAGTCACTGTTTCATTTTCTTGATCTAATCTTTTTTGTTCTCCAAGTTGGGCTTTTAAGCGCTCTTTAATCACCGCTAAGTCTGATTGCTTTTGATGCAGCGTCTGTTGTAACGTCGATTGTTTTTCCTTATCTTCTTTCGATTGGTTGGATAAAGCTTGAATTTGAGTGTTGAGTGCTTCAAGTTTTGAAGCTAACGCCGCGTGTTCATTTTGTTTTGATTGAAGTGTAGCTTCACTATTATCTCTTTGATAACCATCATTCATTTCGAATTCAAATTCTTCATGTTCTGCTTTAAGACGTTGTTCAATTTCTTGATGACGGTCTTGTTCTAAAGATAAATCATGAATCGCATGTTTTAAATGATTGTGTTGCTGTTGCACCTTAACATATGCATCGCTCAATTCATTTTGTTGCTTCTTATAATTTTGGCAACGTGTCTCAAGTTCTTGAGTTTGCGTAGTATAGGTCTCTAACTGTGATTCAAGACGTTGAATGTCTTGCTTTTGACTTAAAATAGATTGCTTTTGTTGTGTACCCCCACCAGTCATAGATCCACCTGGGTTAACGACATCACCTTCTAATGTCACAATTCGTATTTTGTAATGTATTGCTTTCGCTATCGCATTGGCATGTGCAATGGTATCAGCAATAATAGTGCGTCCTAATAAATTTTGAATAACGTTTTGATATTGTTTATCCGTTTTCACTGCGTCACTTGCAACCGTTATAAACCCTTCCAAAGAAGATGCTTCTTTAATTAATGACGGTTCAATGTGTTTAGGTTTAATGACAGATAATGGTAAAAATGTTGCACGGCCGGCTTTCTTTTGTTTTAAAAATTGAATCGCGCTACGTGCCACTTTCTCATCATCCACAATAACGTGTTGCATTGTAGCACCTAAAGCCGTTTCAATTGCAACAGTCATATTTGAAGGTACATCAATATTTTGTGCCACCGCGCCATGAATACCTTCAAGATGGGTGGTATTTAATATCGCTTTGACACCTTGATAATAAAAAGCCATTTCATTATCACGCATGCGTAAACCTTCTATACGTGATTTTAATTGATCCGTGTATCGATAGGCTTGATATAATTTATCCTCAGACGCTTTATGCTCAGCCTTTATTTCTGATAATTGAGCTTCAAGCGCTTTATTTTGTTTTGCCACCGCTTCAAGTTGCGTTTCTTTTTCGCGCTTTTGAATGTCTATTTCAGAAATATGTTGTTGTGCTTCTTTTAATTGTTTATAAGCTTCAGTTAATCTCGAATCTAAACGTGATTGTTTTAATTTATGTTCTTCTATCGTACGCTCTAAAAAACGAATATCATTATTGACTTCTGATTGTTTAGACATACAAGCATAGTAGTCATCTTTTAAAGCTTCTAACGTTTCTTCATGATTTTCATCACTTTTTTCAAATGCGACTTCAAGTTCATGAATCTCAGTAGCAAGTGTTTGTTTTTGTTGTTTTAATTGCACTATTGTTTTATCCACTTCATCACGTTGTGCAAGCAATTGTTTTTGATGATGATTTAAACTGTCTTGTTCTTCTTCAATACGTGCATTCGTTTGAGATTGATTTTTTTGACGTTCCTCAATCAATTTATATTGACCTGTAACTTTTTCTACACTTTCAGTAACTTGAATTAAGTGATGATTTAACGTTTCAAGTTTTTGATCTATTTGGTGACGTTCACCTTTCGTCTTTTGAATCGTTCTTGATACGTCTGACTTTTTCGATTGAATGGACGCTTGTTCACTTTGTAGGTCATTTAATGCTTGGTCGTGGGTACGAATTTGAGATTGATAAGACTGAATATCGGACACTGTGACTTTTATATCACTTTCTTTTAATGTCTCCGATAATTGAAGATATTCTTTTGCGATTGCTGCTTCTTCTTTTAAAGGTTCTACACGCCCTTCAAGATTATATAAAATATCTTCTACCCGATTTAAATTATCTTCAGTTTGTCCCAATTTCTCTTCGGAAGCTGCTTTCCGTTTTTTATATTTTAATACCCCAGCAGATTCTTCAATAATTTGACGACGATCAATTGGCTTCGCATTTAATACTTCATCTACACGTCCTTGTGAAATGATGCTTAATGCTTCTTTTCCTAAACCAGAGTCTAAAAATAACTCCACGACATCTTTTAATCTTTGACGTTCATTATTAATGAAAAACGCACTTTCGCCACTGCGATATAAACGGCGCGTTACCACAACATGCTCTGCATCATAATTGAGTAAACCTTTTTGATTATCTAAACTTAATTGAACTTCTGCAAAATTTTGTGCATTACGATGTTTAGCACCCGAAAAAATGACATCTTCCATTTTACTACCACGTAGAGATTTCGCTGATTGTTCACCGAGTACCCATTTAATTGCATCTGTAATATTACTTTTACCACTACCATTTGGCCCTACAATTGCAGTAACACCTTTATCGAATTGAACTTGTGTTGGTTCTGCAAAAGATTTAAAGCCAACGACATCAATAGATTTTAAATAAACCATATGTTACTCCTTATTTGACAGTTGTAGTAACGCTTTTTCTGCTGCTTTTTGTTCAGATTCTTTTTTCGTACGCCCCACACCAGACGCCACAGCTTCATTATCTAAAAGTACTTCTGACGTAAATTGACGATGATGCGCAGGACCATCTTCTTTGATCATGCGATAGGATACTGAACTTCGCAACGTTTGATGTGCCATTTCTTGAAGTTGTGTTTTAAAATCAACAACACCACTCAATGCATTATCTTCAACATATGGGAAAATAATGGCATTCGCAAAGCGTTCAACAACTTCAAGACCTTGATCTAAATAAAGTGCGCCTACAAAGGCTTCAAACGCATCTGCAATTAATGAAGGTCGCGTACGCCCACCTGTTTTCTCTTCACCTTTTCCTAACAGAATGAGTTGATTCAGATTAATTTTATTCGCAAATATTACAAGTGATGGTTCACACACGATTGTTGCACGCATTTTTGTTAGGTCACCCTCAGGAACATCAGGGTATTTCTCATATAAAAAGCGTGATACCGTCAATTCTAATACTGCGTCTCCTAAAAATTCCAAACGTTCATTATGACTTAAGCGTTCCATATTGAAGTCATTAATAAAACTCGAATGTGAAAAAGCTTGTTGATATATATCTAAATTACGAAAGGGTAAATCAAGTTCTTTCATTTTTAATTTAAAGTTATGTTCAAAAGCTTTAATCAGCGTTTGTTTTCGTAATTTCGCCATTCAGTTTCCTCCATTTAATTCACATTTCTACTAAAGATTTGATGTAGTTGGATTGCCTTATAAATGATTAGTAAAAAATCTGAGTCGAGAACACGACTCAGATGAAAAGAATTATTTTTCAAGTGTATTAATGTAATTCACAGCGTCTCCAACTGTGTTGATTTTTTCAGCTTCTTCATCAGGAATCTCTGTACCGAATTCATCTTCTAATTCCATTACTAATTCCGCAATGTCAAGTGAATCTGCGCCTAAATCATCTTTGAATGAAGCATCTTCAGTTACCTTGTCAGCATCAACGCCTAAACGGTCAACGATGATATCTTTTACTTTATCGAAGTTTTCCACAGTGTTTCACCTCCTTTAAAAAGTCGATGTACTTCATCGAATTGTGTGTCACATAACGTGACGGTATCACAAATTCAAGAAATACTAGACTTTTTTATTTTGCCATTTTATCTCCATAAATACAACCATTCTCATGCAAAAACTACTGTATTTTAACGATGTTTCATCAATTTAAAAGTGATGATACCTACGAGGGTTTCAGCATTCATTTTTCTGAATGATTGTTCGTTAATCATTGAGAGGTTGCATATCGCATCATGCATTGAATGTTCTCGTAAAACTTAAATACATGATGCGGAACTTAAGTGAACCTCAATTACTCCATGTGCATACCACCATTCACATGGATAGTTTGGCCTGTAATGTATTTCGCTTTATCAGATGCTAAAAAGGCAACAGTATGAGCGATATCTGTATCTTCACCGAAATGACCTAAAGGAATTTGTGATTTCATACCTTCTTTTAAGTCATCGTTCAAAGCATTTGTCATGTCAGAAACGATGAATCCTGGTGCAACAGCATTCACTGTAATATGGCGTGAAGCAAGTTCACGTGCTGCAGTTTTCGTCATACCAATCACACCCGCCTTTGAAGCAACGTAATTAATTTGACCTGGGTTACCTACTGCACCGACGATACTTGTTAAGTTAATGATACGTCCACCTTTTTGGCGTAACATTTGAGGTGTCACTTTTTGAATACAGTTAAACACACCTTTTAAGTTTGTATCAATAACATCATCCCATTCTTGTTCTTTCATACGCATTAATAGGTTGTCACGCGTAATTCCTGCATTATTGACTAAAACATCGACTGAACCAAATTGGCTAACGACTTCTTTAATCATTGCTTTAACTTCATCAGGGTTCGCAACATTCGCTTGAATAGCAAATGCTTCAACACCCTTTTCTTTAATGCTCTCTACGACTTGTTCTGCTTTTTCTTTGTTGCCTGCATAGTTAACTGCAACGTTAAATCCTTCTTCAGCTAATTGTAATGCGATACTGCGTCCGATACCTCTTGACGCGCCTGTTACTAATGCTACTTTAGTCATGTTTTAACCATTCCTTTACATCTTCGAGCGTTTGAATCGAAGTTAATTTGATATCTCTGTTTATTTTTTTAACTAAACCAGATAAAACTTTACCCGGTCCGATTTCTACGAAGTGATCTGCACCTTGTGCAATCAACCATTCCACAGATTCGATAAATTGAACCGGTGAGTACAACTGTTCAATCATATGTTGATGAATTGTCTCAGCATTTTGTTCACCTTGCGCATGCACATTTTGAACGACAGGAACCGTTGCATCTGACCATTCAAACGTTGACGTATAGGCTTCGAAATCTTTTTCAATTACTTTCATCATTGATGAATGAAAAGGTCCTGAAACTTGAAGCGGCATCACGCGTTTTGCGCCTAATGCTTTACCATTTTCGACGAATTCATCAATTTTTGATTTATGCCCAGACACAACAATCTGACCTGGGCAATTAATATTTGCCGGTTCAACAATGGCTTCCTCTGTAGAAAGATCATTACAAATGGCTTTCACTTCATCGTAAGAAAGCCCGAGTACAGCGGCCATACTTCCAACACCATCTGGAAACGCTTTAGCCATTAATTCACCACGACGACGTACAATTTTTACAGCATCCTCAAATTTTAATACGCCACTCATAACAAGGCTTGAGTACTCGCCTAAACTATGACCAATGGTGAAATCTGCTTGCGGGCGTCCCATGGCTTCATATAATGCCATACTATGCGTAAGTAGTGCGGGCTGTGTATTTTCAGTTTGACCTAACACACCATGTTCATCTTTAAACATTGTTTGGAGTAAATCAAAATCGACACTTGCTTGTGCTTGATCTAAGATCTGTGTCGCACGTGGATCTGCTTGATATAAATCTGCAGCCATACCTACTTTTTGCGCACCTTGACCTGGAAACATAAATACCGTTTTACTCATCTTTTTCTCCTACCTTTTCACGCATAATGTCCACAATTTTGGTGTCACTTGCAATTTTAGCTTGTCTAATTGCAGAGTAGAACGCTTTTGCGTTAGAACTACCATGTGCTTTTACAACAACACCATCTAAACCTAATAGTACAGAACCACCATACTCTGAATAATCAAGTTGTTTTGCGATGGCTTTAATATCTTTTTTCATAATAAGAAGTGCGATTTTATTTTTAAATTTAGACATTAATGTCCCTTTAATAATTTTGCCAAATGACTTCGCAATACCTTCTAAATTTTTCAGAATCATATTACCAGTGTAACCATCTGTAACAATCACATCTGCATCATCTTCCAAGATAGATTTAGCTTCAATGTTCCCTACAAAATGAAGCGTATCAGAATCTTTTAATAATGCGTATGCCTGTTTCGTTAAGCTATTTCCTTTTTGAGCTTCTGTACCAATGTTAAGTAAAGCGACACGTGGTTGTTCAATATTACGCACATTTTGCGCATAAATATGACCTAAGATTGCATTTTGATATAAGTGTTCTGCTTTTGCATCGGCATTTGCACCAACATCTAAGAAGACTACACCATTACCTTTTACAGTTGGTAACGTAACGACTAAAGCAGGTCTTGATACGCCAGGTAAACGTCCAACAATAAATAATCCAGCAGACATCAATGCGCCTGTATTCCCAGCAGATACACATGCTGTTGCTTCTCCATTTTTAACAGCTTCAGCCATTTTTACCATAGAACTATCTTTTTTTCGTTTAATCGCTCGAACGGGCTCATCTTCCATTGAAATAGCTTCTGTTGTATGACGCACATGTACACGTGGATGATTTATCGTACATTGTGCTTGATCACCAAATAATAAAATCTCTAAATCATCAAAGTCATTCACTGCTTTTTCAACTGCTTCTAACACGATATCAGGTGCGTCGTCTCCACCCATCATATCTACAGCAATTTTAATCATGTTATTCATCCTCACTTATGTAATACATTTTAAAAATTCCTTCAAAAACTTTTGTATTATGAACGTACGAGCGTACAGTCATTTCATAATATTTATCATCATGATATTCAACGTGTGCTTCAGCAATCACAACATCACCTAAATAAACAGGTTTTACAAAGTGAATGTGACTCTCTTTTGTCAGTACAGATTCATGTTGAATCAATGCCACACAAAGAGAATTCGCTTGCGCAAAGACCACGTGACCTCTCGCAACACGATTGCGCGTAAAAACATCATGTTTCGTAATCGTATATACTGACTTGGCATATTGATTTGCTTCGAGTGCGACAACATCACCTATAATATCTTGATTCTCTAATGAACTAATATTTTCATACTGATCTTTAGCAACACGTTTAACACGTTCTCTTAGTTCAGGGATGTTGAGCTGACTTCTATCGAGACGAATGGTTTGAATACTCACTTCATACATGTCACTCAATGCTTGATCAGTAATAAAGGGGTTTTGTTCTATTGTTTTTTGAATCATTTCCCGTCGTTCATTTTTCGTTCTTTTCATGTTTATGCCACCCCTATTTAGTACCAAGTCTTAATGAACTCAATACCATTCTACCATGCATCTAGAGAACTTCAAAATAATTTAATACAGTAATTTTACAGTATATCTTTACACCTTAACGGTTCGATAACTTATGCATTATGAAAATATAGGCTTTTAATCACCATTGTTTTAGACCATTTGTTAAAGGAAACTATGGATAATAGTAAAAAAGCATTAAGTACGGTTTCTCACGTCTTAATGCTCAGAATGTTACATTTAATCAAAGCGTTGATGTAACATATTATCTTCTATAAACGAACGTAATTTATCAAATTGCGATGTAAAAAACACACCGCTTTGAATCAATTCTGCCGCTTCGTCTCTTGCCACTTCAAGCATTCGATAATCCTCAACGATGTTGCCAACTAGAAAATCTGGAAGTCCACTTTGTTTCACTCCAAAAAAGTCTCCCGGACCACGCATCTCTAGATCTCGCTCACTCAATTCGAATCCATCCGTCGTTTGTGTCATAATTTGCATACGTTCAATACCTGTCTCAGTTTTGGGTGAGGCTATCAATACACAGTAACTTTGATGTTCACTTCGACCGACACGTCCTCGTAATTGATGCAATGTCGACAGGCCAAATCTATCAGCATCGTATATCATCATAAAAGTTGCATTTGGAACGTTTACTCCTACTTCTACAACAGTTGTTGCAACAAGTACATCTATATCATGCGCACTAAATTGATGCATGACCTGATCTTTTTCATCTGAAGTCACCTTACCGTGTAAGATTCCAATTCGCGCTTCAGGTAATTGTATTTTTAAATCGTCATAGAGTGCAATCACATTTTGTACATCTTCAAGATGCTCAGAACTTTCAATAAGTGGTGAGATAACGTAGGCTTGACGTCCTTTTTTCAATTCATTGTTAAGTTGACTTAAAACTTGTTCATAGGCTTCATGTTTAGCCCAATAAGTTTGAATGGGTTTTCGTCCTTTTGGTAAATGTTTGATAGATGATACGTCCATTTCACCAAAAACGGAGATTGCCAACGTTCTTGGAATCGGTGTAGCCGTCATAAAGAGCACATTGCTTAATGCTCCTTTCTCACGTAACTTTTGTCGTTGTTCAACACCAAACCGATGTTGCTCATCTGTAATGACAAGTCCAACATTATGAAAGACAACGTCATCTTGTATGAGTGCATGCGTTCCAATAACGCAATCAATCTCACCTTGTGCCAATTGTTCAAGTAATAATCGTCTCTTTTTACCTTTAACGGAACCTGTTAATAATGCAACGTTCATTTTGTCACCAAACAATTGCGCTAAACTTTCTGCATGTTGTTCGGCCAGTATTTCTGTAGGTACCATCAATGCAGATTGATAGCCAGCTGTTTTTAACGCATACATACATATTGCAGCAACGACTGTTTTACCAGATCCTACATCTCCTTGTAGTAATCGATGCATGCGTATAGGCGCTTTTAAGTCTCTAAAAATTTCATTGACACTTGTTTTTTGACCTTCTGTTAATTCAAATGGCAGCCCGTCGATAAATCGTTTAACATCATCCAGATTATAATCGACTTCTACCGCTTGATCTGACGCTTTTTCAAGACGATTTAACCATTGCATGCGTAATTCAAACATAAAAAATTCAGTAAATGCAAATGTCCGGCGTGCTTTTAGCAATGATTGCTTATCTTTAGCTTGATGCAAAGCATTTATAGTATCATTTAATGTTTCTAATTTATATTTTTTGCGTAAATCGCTAGGTAGCCACTCATGAATCGTCACGTCTTTTAAGGTTTTCTGAATCATGTCGTTAAGCGGTTTTTGTTTCAATCCTTCTTTCACGCGATAAATAGGAGTGAATTGTGCCGCTTCTACTTGAGATAGATCAAACATCATTTTAGTGCCGTTAATCTCTTGTTTATGTTTGAGCCATTTGCCTTTAATCACGACAGGTTGATGTAGTTGAATGTTCTTTTTAAGATAAGGTTGATTAAAAAACACAACTTTCACTGCAATGCCGTTAATCATGACGTGTACTGTTAGTTTAGATTTATTACGTCCAAAAAAAGCGACAGTTGGCGAGGAATAGACCTCACCTTGTACTGTCACTGTAGATTCATTATCAGCGTCATTTAAATCAACAAGTGAATTATCTTCATAACGCGTTGGCAAATGAAGTATTAAGTCTTGTATACTCCATATATTCATTTCATTAAGAATTTGAAGCCGTTTCGGCCCCAACCCTTTGATGTCCTTTAACTCATAAGGATTTTCAATGAGGTTTACTTTTGTCATATTAATCACCAAAGATTTGTTGTTTGAGGCGTTGACCTGTAGGCGTACCTGCAAGGCCACCACGTCCTGTTTCACGTAATGCAGACGGCATCGTTTGCCCAATACGATACATCGCATCTATGACTTCATCCGTTGGAATACGTGATTCAATACCGGCTAACGCCATATCAGCTGAAACGATAGCATTGGAAGCACCAGCAGCATTTCGTTTAACACATGGAACTTCAACCAATCCTGCGACTGGGTCACATACTAAGCCCAGCATATTTTTCATGCAAATCGCAAAACCTTCTGCAGATTGTCTTGGTGTACCGCCCGCAGCTTCAACTACTGCGGCAGCTGCCATCGCTGCTGCAGAACCCACTTCAGCTTGACAACCGCCAGCAGCACCAGAAATCGACGCATTGTTGGCTACTACAAATCCAAACGCCCCTGATGTTAATAAAAAGTTTAACATATCTGTACGTGAAAGTTGTAATTTATCCTTTAATGCAAATAACACCCCTGGCACTACACCAGCTGATCCGGCTGTTGGTGTCGCACATATTTTCCCCATCGCTGCATTGACTTCATTTGTCGCAACCGCTTTACTAACTGCATCAAGTAACGTATCTCCAGCGATAGAACCACCGCTTTCAATGTACTGTTTCATTAATACTGCGTCACCGCCAGTTAAGCCTGTTTTTGAAGTGACACCATTGATACCTTCTTCAACAGCATTTTCCATCGTTTCTAAGTTTTTATTCATATGAGCATAGACTTCTTCTTTTGTTAAACCCGTAACGGCCATTTCTTGCTCCATCATCACTTCATAAATCGCTTTATCTTCAGCTTCACATTTAGCGATTAGTTCTTTAACATTTTTAAACATGCTATCCCCTCCATCATTTACGCATCACCCATTAAGGAGACTGTTACTACACCAGGTACTTGACGAATTTCATTTAAAATTGCTTCACTTATATCTTCATCAAGTTCACATGTCATCAGTGCTTGGTCACCTTTTTCTTTACGTGCCACTTGCATACTACCAACGTTGATACTATGATCACCAATGATATTTGCCACTTTACCAATCGTACCAAATGTATCCTGATGAAAAACGAGTAATGTTGGATAATTGCCACTTATTGCTAATTTAAAACCGTTAATGGCAACAATTTCAATTTTACCGCCACCAATAGAGACACCTTCAACCGATATATGATGGTCACCATCAATCATATCAATAATCGCTGTATTCGGGTGTGCCCGCTCTTCCGCCATTTCAATGAAATTGATACGCATACCTTCTGCTTTTGCTGTTTCAAGACTGCTTTCGATACGACTATCGTCCGTATCATAACCTAAAAGTCCACCAACAAGTGCAACATCGGTACCGTGTCCACGATATGTTTCCATAAATGAACCATATAAATAAATATCTGCTTGCTGTGGTTGCTTGCCAAATAAATCTCTTGCAACGAGACCTATACGCACAGCACCAGCTGTATGAGAAGACGATGGGCCAACCATCGTAGGACCTATAATGTCAAAAACACTTTTATATTTCATCATTTCATTCCCCCTAGTTGCAAATTAATGCAAGACATTCACATTATAACAAGCATTTTCATGTATTGAAATATTGTGATATTGATTACAAATGCGCATATATTATTCCAAAAAAATCACAGGTTAATGGTTTATACCCATATCCTGTGACTTTAAAAAATTTATTCAACTGAGAAAAAATAAGGATAGATTGGTTGTTGACCTTGTTGAATTTCAACTTCCACATCTTCATAGTTCGACTCCATATAGGATTCAATCCATTCTGTTTGTGCTTCAGTTGCTTCTTCACCAACGATAATCGTTAAAATTTCGCTATCTTCATCTAACATTTTGTCTAATGTTTTCTGTAACGTCACGTGAACATCCTTATCACTTACAACAATCTTATCTTCAACTAAGCCCATAAACGCATCTTTTTCGATAGTAATACCGTCAATTTTAGTATCACGTACCGCATACGTAATCGACCCAGACTTCACATCTTCTAATGCTGACGTCATTACGTCTTGATTTTGTTTTAAATCAACCGTACTGTCGTAATTGAACATCGCCGTAATACCTTGTGGAATGGTTTTTGTAGGTACAACCACTGCTTCAACATCAACAATTTCAGCAGCTTGTTGACTTGCCATTTGAATATTTTTGTTATTAGGTAAAATAATTGCACGTTTACAACCACTTTGTTCAATAACTTTCACAATGTCTTCAGTAGAAGGATTCATAGTTTGTCCGCCACTAATCACATGCGTGGCACCCATCGATTTGAATAGTTTTGTAATGCCATCGCCCATTGAAATTGTAATAATAGCTGTTTCAACTGGTTCATTTGACTCTGCCTCGGCATCATTAGCTTTAGCAGCTTCTTTACGTAAAACTTCACGATGTTGTTCACGCATATTTTCAGCTTTAACTTTAATTAATTCACCATACTTTTGGCCGAACGTGAATACCTCACCTGGTGTTTCAGTATGAACGTGGACTTTAACAATTTCATCGTCACTAATCACAAGTAAAGAATCACCGAACTGACTCATGTCATCTCTAAATGTAGTTTCATCAAATTTTGCTTTTCCTGGTAAAAAGCGCACCATCATTTCAGTACAATAACCGTAAACGATATCCTCGGTATTAATGACACCATGGAAGTCATGTTCATCATTAAAAAATGCTTCTTTATCAACGCTAGGTGCTTTCTTTTCAATTTTTTCGCCTTTCATGGCCATCAAGAAACCTTCATAAACAAGTGTTAAGCCTTTACCCCCACTATCAACAACGCCAACTTCTTTTAAAACCGGGAGTAGATTTGGCGTATTTTCAAGTGACTTTAACGCTGCTTCATAGACATGTTCCATAATTTCTAAACAGTTATCTGTATCATTTAATTTTTCTGTCGCAGCGTGCGCAGCATCTTTAGCCACTGTTAAAATAGTACCTTCAACAGGTTTCATGACTGCTTTATATGCTGTGTTAACACCGGCTTCGAAACTTTTAACAAAGCCTTGCGCATCAATTTCTTTTTCATTTTCTAATGCTTTAGAAAATCCTCTAAAAATTTGTGACAGAATAACACCTGAATTACCACGTGCGCCCATCAATAAACCTTTAGAAAATGTCTTACCTAATTCCCCGATATGGTGCGTAGGATTGTTTTGAACTTCTTCTCTACCTGACGTCATTGAAAGATTCATATTCGTTCCTGTATCCCCGTCTGGAACTGGATATACATTCAATGCATCTACCATATCCGCATTATTAGATAAATTTTGTGCTCCCTGTATAATCATTTCGGCAAATAAATCACCGTTGATTTTCGTAACCATCCGAATGTCCTCCTATTTGTCATTACCGTCGTTATTAAAACGCACGCCCTGTACAAAAATATTTACTGAATTCACTTTTAATTTTAGTGTATGTTCAAGTGTATACTTCACGGTAGCTTGTACATTTTGCGCTACTTCAGAAATTTTCACACCGTAGCTGACTATAATATACATATCTACATCCAAAATACCGTTATCTTCTTTAACTACAATACCTTTCGCGTAGTTCTCATGACCTAAAATTTCTGCTAACCCATCACGAACTTGTTGACGTGAAGCCATTCCAACGATGCCATAGCATTCCACTGCTTTGCCACCTACTACTGATGCAATTACCTCGTTTGAAATATCTATGCTGCCGTAATCATTTGTAATTTCTAATGACATAAATAACGCCTCCTTATTCAACACTTGTATATATGGAGTTACAAGAAATAACTTGGATGACCTTAGATGTTTGATCTCGAATTCGTTTATCGGAAGTTAGAAAACATAACACCTTATATACCCATTCATTTTTGTTGACGTACATTAAAAATAATGCACTTATGTCTCACTAACATACTTTCCCATTAGTATCGATTTACATATTTATATCTATCTTACTAAATTTATTTAAACCTTTCCATAAGGAACTACCTTATTTAAAGATTTTGTAAACATGCAAATATTTAATCACAATTTAAGATTATATCAGAAAGTACGTCATGCACAAAGTATTTTCTAATATATCATCTATTTTTTATTGCTTTAAAAATTTGAATATGGTATATTACCTTAGTATGTAGTAGCAAAGTGTATTTGTATTTCTTAAAGGAGGTACGATGATGGGTAAACAATGTTTCGTAACAGGCCGTAAAGCGTCAACGGGTAACCACCGTTCACACGCATTAAACTCAACTAAACGTCGTTGGAATGCTAACTTACAAAAAGTTAGAATTTTAGTTGATGGTAAACCTAAAAAAGTTTGGGTTTCAGCTCGTGCTTTAAAATCTGGTAAAGTTACTCGCGTGTAATTATCAGTAGCACGTCTCTCAATTGAGAAATTTTTGATATAGTAAATCCCGTGTCTTTATGTGGAAGACACGGGATTTTTTTTAATCTTTACTTCGAATTTGATACAGCATACCTTCGTGTAGAAGGATTTCTGCATCGTTGACTTTAAATTCATTTGAAATGGTTAACGTTGCACCTTGTTCTAAATGTTTGTTATCAAGCTCGTATTTGAAACCTTTTAATGATAAGGTCGCATAATCAGTGGCTGGAATAAATGAAATGTATGGGTACCGACGTTTCACACGTTTTGTGTATGTGCCTGGCGTTAATAATTCAATGACATTACGTTGATCGATGAGTTGTATTTTTTTATCTTTAAAATCTGCATGTTTTAATAATTGCATGGCACCCATAAAATGATCTAATCGACCACCTGTCGCCCCATAAATTTTAATTTTTTTGTATCCCATCTCTAATGCTTTTTGAACAGCATACGCGAGATCAGTGACATCCTTTTCTTTTGGCATGGTTTCAATGTTCATACGTGCTTCTATCCACTGCTTTTCCTCAATTGTAACTGAATCAAAATCACCTACCGCATATACCGGTTGTATCTTTGATTGTAGTAATACGAGTGTGCCGCGGTCTACGCCTATCCAATCTTCATTAACCTTTTTTTGTAATAAGCGATTTGGTATATTACGTTGACTACATAACAAATGAACACGTTTTTTCATCAATTATCCCTCACATTTTAAATGTTTTAGAGCTACATCGTACGCATCAAACTTAAAAAAGTAAGAACCTGCTACAAGCCAGTCTGCACCGGCCTCAATAACGGATTGAGCAGTTTGATCATTGACACCGCCATCCACTTCAATTTTAAAATTGAGTTGGTGTTCTGTTCTAAACGCATCGAGCATTTTAATTTTGTCTACAGCTTGCGGAATAAATGTTTGACCGCCAAATCCCGGATTCACAGACATTACTAAAACAAAGTCAACATCGTGTAAGATACTATGGAGTTGCGATACAGGTGTACCTGGGTTAATCACTACACCGGCTTCTTTACCATGTGCTTTAATTTTTTGTACCGCTCTATGAATATGCGGTGTCGCTTCTAGATGCACTGAAACTTTATCTGCACCTTTATCGCAAAATGTATCTATATATTGTTCAGGATTGGCAATCATTAAATGCACATCTATAGGTAATATTGTTTTTGCCCGTAACGCCTCTAAAATTGGAAACCCAATTGAGATGTTTGGCACAAATTGACCATCCATTACATCAAAATGTAAGCCATCTACACCGGCTTCAGTTAGTTTTTCAATTTCTTTTTCAAGATTCATAAAATCAGCTGATAATAAAGAAGGAAAAATTTTAGTCATTAGTATTTCACCTTTCGATTTGAAATTTCATTGAGTAATTGTACGTAATGTTGATATCTAAAAGGTTCAATTTCACCTTCTTCTACCATTTTTTTAACATGACACTTAGGCTCATTCGTATGATAACAGTCTCTAAATTTGCATGATGCACCGTATTGACTAATTTCGATAAAATTATCTCTCAAAGTGTCCTTGTCGATATGATCAAAGTCCAAAGCACTAAAACCTGGTGTATCTGCAATAAATCCATTATGACGGGGGTATAATTCCACATGTCTTGTCGTATGTTTCCCACGATTCAATGATGTTGATATTTCATTAGTTTCAATATTGAATGTAGGCTGATATTTATTTAATAGCGTAGATTTCCCTACACCTGACTGTCCACTTAAAACAGCAAGTCCTGGTTCCCATTCATTAAAAATATCCTCTGCTTTATCTGTTTTACCGATAAATTGTGTCGCATAACCTATTTTTTTATATACTTCTAATATCTCATTAACCGACCGCACCTCATCATCAGAAGCTAAATCCTTTTTTGTCACCACAATACGAGGCTTTAACCCATAAGAGTGACCAATCACTAAAAAACGATCAAGTAACTGCGTCGAAAAATTAGGCGATACCGCACTCATAACTATTACGAGTAAATCTATATTACTCACAGGTGGACGTTTTAACTCATTGTCTCGTGGGTGGATATGCTGAATGTACCCTGATGCATGCGTTTCGTCATCGATATCAACAATGTCACCAACAATTGGTGATATTTGTTTTTTTCTAAATAGCCCTCTAGGTTTTGCATCATATAATTGACCATCCACATCAACTCTGTAGACACCGCTTATCGATCTTATAATACGTCCTGTTTTCACATTTGCACCTCGTTTAATGATGATTTCAGATTCATTATAGCAAAGGTTTTTATGAATGCACATGTGAAAGAAACTTTTTACATATATTTATAACATTTACGATGATTTTAAGTTAAATTAACATTTTATAATAGGCTATCAGCACCATAAAGCGTAATCAAGAACTGCTATTCTTTTGGCCACATATTTACCATACTGTTAAGAAGATTTCTACCCATTGAAGCGTTCAACGTTCATCGATGGCTTTTAAGACAAAAAAGCGGCGGACATCAAAGTCCTAGCCGCTATAATAGATTATCGTTGTACGCGTGGACGCACATTTTGAATAATTGTACCACTTGTCACTTTACCTGGGAATTGGTCTAATTTCACAGATAAATCTTGTGAAGGGGCTTCAAAATCAATTTTATTCGCAAAATACTTAATCGTTTCTTCCATTACAATAATAGTCATCCATTCACCTGCACAACGATGGTTTGTATAGAAATCGCCTCCGCCTTGAGGAATTAAATCGAACGGACTGCCATCCCAATTTTCGAAACGGTCTGGATTAAATTGGTAAGGATTTTCAAAAAGTTCTGGATCATGTGTCGTACCAAAAACATCTAACAGTGTGAAAGTTCCTTTTTTAATACGATACCCATCAAATTCAATATTTTTCTTGAGTTTACCTGGTAAGAACGGTACAAACGGGAATATACGTCGAACTTCTTGGGCAAATTTATATGCATAGTTAGGATCATCTGACACTTGTAATTTGATACGCTCTTGGTCATATTCAATCATCGCTTTAACTGCATAACTTACAAATCGGTTCACTGCTGCAAGTGGACGCACAACATTCATTAAATCAATCGCACATAAGCGCGCATCCATAGGGTTACCTTTATAATCTTCCCAATGTGCAAATTCATACAAAGCAGTGCCTGGTTCAGCATTAATTTTACCTTTACGCACAGCAATGATTTGTTTTTCTAAGAATTGTTCCACACGTGCACGTGCTTTTTTAGCTTTACGATATCCTCCACCGATAGTTTGGCCAAGACCTTTGAATGAATCGATCATAATATCCATGTCTTTTGCATTTTGTTCAGCTTCTTCAGCGGTTTGATGGATGCCCGCCCATCTAAAACCAATTTTAGTTAGAACATAGATGGATTCTTTATAAATGTTAACCTCTCTTTGATTTTGCATATGTTCTGTATGCATAAACCAATGATTACGAGTAAGTTCACGTAAATACTTTAAATTCTCTTCTGTCATTAGAGACATAAACAATGCTTTACGATCCACGTGTACTTTGCCTTTTGTCGTATGAATGGCACCTTTACCAAACAGAGTATTCACCACACGTTTAGGCAATGTTTTTTCACGTTGCATGACATCATTATTGTAGAATAACTCTGCAGCCTCTTTCCCACTAATCACTGCAATAGGCTTCATGCCCATACCTGTTGTTTGAAATGCTTTAGAATTAAATTTTTCTAAGCGGCACGGTACATATGTATATGCCTCTTTTAAAACTTTAAATGTGTTATCCAATCCTGGATCTTTTGGTAGTTGCTTTGCCACTTTACTTCCCCCCGTATTACATTTTCTTTCATTCTACCCCATTATAACGTGAATCAATCTCAATAATCTAATAAAAAAGAGGCTGCCAATGGGTTAAGGACATTTCAATTATGTATATAAATAACGTTGTATTATACAAGAAATAATCCTACTCTTTGATAAATCCTCTTCATTATAATTAGAAACATTAATCCGAATGTCGCACACACTAAAATACTCTAAAATAATGAAAACCTCCAAATATCATTGTTGATTTTGAAGGTTTTCATATTATTACTATCTCATTTTTGAAATCATGATATCAAATATCATCATAGGCGATTGTTTCATCTTTCACCGTTTTACCATCAACTTTTACAATATAACTCGCTTCGCCACCCTCTTCGATAACAAAGCTCAAACTTTGAGTCGTAGCTTTTGTGATTGTGAATGATTGGATTGGTGAGGCGCCATTACTATTTTTGTCTTTTTTAAAAATCTCAACTTTTTGAGGTTTATCATTTTTACCCGTATATGGAATCGTAAATGACTCAGAATATGTTTTATCAGGTGATGATTCATCATCTTTAGATTTATCACCTTTCGATACGATAAAGTTAACGGTACTACCTTCATCCACCTCAGTTTTACGTGGCGAATGATTAATGATATCCCCTTCTTTAACCGTATCATCATGACGTTCTGATTCAACATGTACTGTCAGACCTTTATTTTCTAGTTCTTTTTTCACCGAAGAGAATTTTTTATTTGTGTAGTCGTCAACATAAACTTTTCGTTTACCGAGAGACTCTGTAATTTCAACACGTTCTTTAGAAACTGAAACTTTTTGACCAGGCGTAATACTTTGTCCTTCAATATTACCTTTAGGTATGTCATGTTGCGTGTACGCAGTTGTAAAATGCACATTTTTAAAGCCCAATTCTTCTAAGGTCTTTTGTGCATCTGCTTTGGATTGTCCAATGAGATTTGGCATGACTTCAATATGTTCACCTTTAGAAATGACAAGGTCAATTTTTGTGCCTTGTTCAACTTTCTCACCGACGTCAGGTTGTATTTTCATAACATGGTTTTTGGCGTAGTGCTCGCTATAATCTTGTGAAATACGTCCTACCTTAAGGTTATTATCTTTAAGCATTTTCTCAGCTTCAGCCTCTGTTTTGCCACGTAGGTCAGGCACCTGACTATATTTGTCACCCATCATTGCAGCAGCTACAAAAATAAATAAGCTGAAGAATAAAATAGTGAATATCAATCCAAAAAGGATTTTCTTCCCTCTTGAACGTTTTTGATATCCTTCATTCACTGGTGCTTTAGAGTGGGGTGTCGTCGTTACTACAGGTATTTGGGTTGTCTCTTTAACTGATTTTGGTTGAGATGGTTCGTTTTTAATTGCGTTTTTATCGAGTGTAATGGTCTTCGTTGCACTTTCATTAGGTTGATACAACGTTTCATGTGCTCTTGCTTCAGATAACGTCGAACTTAAATCATGGCGCATTTCAGCAACAGACCCATACCTTTTAGATTGGTCTTTTTCAGTTGCTTTTAATATCACATTACTTAAAGCTTGTGGCACATCATGCCGTGTATCCGATACATTAGGCACTGGGTCTTGAATTTGCTTAATAGCAATGCTCACAGGTGTTTCACCATTGAAGGGAGGATGTCCGATAAGCATTTCATACAAAACAATACCTAAAGAATAAATATCCGAGCGTGCACCCGTTTTTTCACCTTTAGCTTGCTCTGGAGATAAATATTGAACCGTACCTACGACATGATTGGTTTGGGTCATCGCTGTTTCACTTAATGCTTTTGCAATTCCAAAATCAACAATCTTAAGTGTTTGATTACGATCAATAATGATATTTTGTGGTTTAATATCTCGATGTACAATCCCTTTTTCATGCGCATGATGAATGCCTTTAAAAATTTGTTCAGCAAATTTAATGGCTTTATCAGGCGCTAATTGACCATGAGATTTAATATAATCTGAAAGTGTTGGACCTTCGATATACTCCATCACTAAAAAGAAGCAATCATCTTCTTCACCAACATCAAGCACACTCACTATATTTTCATGTGATAATAATGTCGTATTTTGAACTTCACGCTCAAAACGTGCAATGGTCTCATGTTTTTCATTTGGCGGAACGTGTATCATTTTTACAGCAACTTGTCGTTTTAAAATACGGTCCCAAGCGACATAAACATTGCTCATGCCGCCTCCACCTAAGATATGTTTTAATTCATAACGTTCATCTATAATGCGTCCAATCATACAGGATCACCTGCAATTTCTGCTAAAACAAAAGAAGTATTATCTTTAGCTTCATAAGATTGCGCAAGTGCGATAAGTGCCTCACCTGTCTCAGTCAATGTCATAGATTCATTGAGTACATCGTGTATGGCTTGTAAAGGGACATAATCCGTTAAACCGTCAGAATTAAGTAACAAATATTGGTAAAAGTGAATGCGTTTTGTAAAAACATCAGGACTTACGCGACGGTCTGTTCCCATTACTTTTGTAATAATGTTACGTCTAGGGTGATGTAAAGCTTCTTCTCGTGTAATTTGACCTAACATGACAAGTTGATTCACAAATGTATGATCAATTGTCACTTGATCAAAATAACGACCATTTACCAAATATGCTCTTGAATCACCAATATTCGCAACAACAATATGATGGTCATAAATTAACGCACATACACATGTTGTCCCCATACCGCGATAAGCTGGTTCTCTCTCTGACAAAAGAAATAAATCAAGATTAATAGATTGTAAAGTTTGCTTTAACCACAGTTCCGCGTTTTCTTGTTCAATATAATTTTCTTCCTCAAAACGCTTTTGAAGTGCATCAACGACAAATTGTGATGCAACTTCTCCAGCTTGGTGACCACCCATACCATCACAAATGACAAGCAATTGTTGATCCGTTTGATTGTAAAAAATTCCACCTGCGTCTTCATTTTGTTCTCGGTAAAAACCAGCATCTGAAAATAATTCTGCGTTTAACATCGATTCTACCTCGTTTCTGCTTCACGTTCTTTTGCACGTAATTGACCACATGCTGCATCGATATCTGAACCTTGTTCACGTCTTATTGTAGCATTGATTCCTAATCGTTTTAATTCTTTTTCAAATTTAAAAATATCATCTTTAGGTGTTTTTACATAATTTCGTTCTGGCACATGGTTTACTGGAATTAAGTTCACATGGCAATTTAATGGTTTAATCAATGCTGCAAGTTCGCGTGCATGTTCAATTTGATCGTTAACTCCACCGAATAAGCCATATTCGAACGTAATTCGACGGTTCGTCTTTTCTTGATAATATTGTATCGCTTCCATTAATTTGTTGACATCATACGCTCGGTTAATTGGCATCAGTTTAGAACGTATTTCATTATTCGCCGCATGCAAACTTACCGCAAAATTAATTTGTAATGATTCATCTGCAAAATCATAGATTCTAGGAATAATCCCTGAAGTTGAAACTGTAATATGGCGCGCACCAATATTTAAGCCTTCATCGTGATTGACAATCTTAAGAAAGTCCATCATTTCATCGTAATTCTCAAACGGCTCACCAATTCCCATAATAACAATTGATGAAACACGTTCATTTGTTTCATCTAGTGCTTTTTGCACTGTTAAAACTTGAGATACAATTTCCCCAGCTTCCAAATTACGTTTAAGCCCGCCTAACGTAGATGCACAAAATGTACAACCGATTCGACATCCTACTTGTGTAGTCACACACACAGAATTTCCGTAATCATGGCGCATCAATACTGTTTCAATAGTGTAACCATCTTGTAATTGGAATAAAAATTTAATCGTGCCATCTCGACTTTCTTGTTTTACAACTGTTTCTAACGTAGTGATACTAAAGTGGTCAGCAAGTAGTTGGCGTAAATCTTTAGATAAATTCGTCATTTCTTCAAAAGTATTTACACGTTTACCATACAGCCATTCAAAGATTTGTTTAGCGCGAAAACTTTGTTGACCGTGTTCTTGAAGCCACTGTTTCATTTCATCAAACCGTAAAGAATAGATCGATTGTTTTTCGAAATCAGGTAAAAACTTGTTTTTCTTTTTCTTATCAGCAGTGATCATTACGCATGTTCCTTTCTTTTAATTTTAGTAATAAAAAAGCCATCTGTATTAAAATCTTGCGGTAATAATTGTAGTGTTTTAATACGTTCATTCGTTTTTGGATTTTCAAAAACTTCAAATTCAAATTCTGGATGTGCCTTTAAAAAAGAATAAATTACATTCTCATTTTCCATCTGTTCTATGGTACATGTGGAATAAACCAATGTGCCACCTACTTTGAGGTGTTGCGATACATTTTCTAATATTTGAAGTTGTAAATCAACTAGTGATGTCACATCTTGTTCTGTAATCATATATTTAATCTCAGGCTTGTGGCACAACACGCCTAGACCACTACAAGGTGCGTCTACAATGATTTTGTCATATTGTTTTGTATAAGGTTCTGTCGCATCGTGAACATACGTCGAGATGTTATTTAACTTCAGTTTATTGATATTATGTTGAATTAACTCAATTTTATGCGGATGTATATCTGTCGCTTCTACATGTCCAGTTCCATTCAACATTTCTGCAGTATGACAAGCTTTACCACCTGGTGCACTACAACAATCTAAAATAAGATCGCCATGTTGTGGCGCTAAAATCGCACTTACAAACATTGAACTTTTATCTTGAATACTCATTTTACCATCTTTAAAAAGCTGCGCATGTATGACTGACCCATTGGAAACATGTAAACACTCATTTAACTCCGTATCTTGTTCGATATGAAATCCTTCTCTTTCAAGTGCTTTCATAGCATCGTTAACGGTAATCAATGTTTGGTTAACTCGCACAGTTTGCGCAACTGGTTTTAACATTTCTTGCGCAATGGCTTCTGTAGTATCTATGCCATAATGTGTTTTCCAATGTTTAATGATCCAAACCGGTATACTATACATAATTGATAAGCGCTCTATGTCATTCTTAATGGTGCTTAATTGGGGCAGTGATTCAGTTGTCAAACGTCTTAAAATCGCATTAACCGTGTTACCTGTTTGTCGGCCTCCACGCTTTTTAGCTATTGAAACCGCCTCGTTAATGATGGCATGCGTAGGTATTTTATCCATATAGACAAATTGATAGATACTCATCCATAGCAATCGTCTTACCCATCCCTTAATCTTCGTTTTCAAAAATGGCTTTAAAAAGTAATCCAATGTTAATTTACGTTGAATGGTTCCGTAAACGAGTGCTGTATAAAGACCGCGATCACTAGGATTTAACTGCACTTGGTTTAAGACTTCATTGATTTTTAAATTACTATATGCGCCTTCTTTAAAAACCGCTTCAATTGTATCAAGACTTAATGCACGTACTGAAGTCATTTATCCTAGTTCCTTTCCGACCAATTCATCTTGGTAACCACTTAAAAAATTAGCAGTAGGCATGCGTTTTTTACCAGCTAATTGGATCTCTGTTAACGCAATACTATCATCAGAACCGGTACCTACAACAATCGCTTTTTTTGTTGTCTGCAAAATTTTACCCGGTTGTCCTGAAACATTTGGCACGAGTTCTGCTGTATACAGTTTCATTGTTTTCCCCTCTAAAGATGTTGACGCTACAGGCCATGGGGATAATCCTCGGATATGATTGAAAATTTGACGTGCCTCTTGTTGCCAATCAATCCATTCATCTTCACGTTGGATGTTTGATGCAAATGAAACTTTTGATGCTTCTTGAGGTACGCTTGAGTTGGTACCATTTAAAATGCTCGGTAATGTTTCTTGTAAAAGTGTTGTACCTAATGCGCTTAATTTATCATGCATTGTGCCCACATTATCTTCATCTTCGATAGGTATTGCACGCTGTGAAATAATATTCCCGGCATCAAGTTGTTGTACCATATACATAATTGTGACACCTGTTTCTTTTTCACCATCTATGATTGCTTGATGAATAGGCGCCCCACCACGGTACTTAGGTAATAATGAAGCATGCACATTTACAGCACCATATTTAGGGTGTGTTAATAATTCTTTAGGTAATAATTGACCAAACGCAGCTGTCACAATTAAGTCACATTCCATATTTAATAACGTCTCAAGTTCTTCAGAGTGTGCAAGTTTTTCAGGTTGTAATACAAGCAAATCATGTGCCGCCGCAACTTTCTTAACTGGAGGTGGTGTTAAAATACGTTTTCGACCCACTGGGCGATCAGGTTGTGTCACCACTGCTATAACGTCATGCGTTTCAATTAACATTTCTAAAATTGATGTTGAAAAATCAGGTGTACCCATAAAAATAATTTTACTCATTGTCGTAGTAGGCCTCCAATTCTTTTTCGGTAATTTCTCTATCCATAATATCAGTAAATAATACGCCATTAAGATTATCTATTTCATGTAAAATCATGCGTGCAATATCATCATACGCCGTTAACTCAACATCTCTTCCATAAATATCTTTACTTTTTACTGTAATCATTTGACTTCGCGTCACTTCTCCAAAACGATTTGGCACACTTAAACATCCTTCTAGTTCAGTTGTTGTCGTATCCGATGCGCGCACTATTTCAGGGTTAATTAATTGTAGTAGTCCGTTTTGTTCCATATCTACCATCGCAATTTGAAGTGGTATACCTATTTGTGGTGCGCTCAACGCTTGGCCACCTGCTGCATACATCGTATCTTCAATATCTTGAATAATTTGAGTCAAACGTTGATCAAATGTCGTCACAGGCGCTGCCTTTTTTCGAATTAAGGGATGTGTGTCCGTTAATATTTTTTTAATTGCCATGTCCAAATCTCCTATTAAAATTCATCATTATATTATAGCTTAAATTTTATAAAATTGCGATGACGTACATGCGATATGCACATAACGATTGTATTACAATGTTGAATCACTTTTAATAAATGCGAAACTATCATAAAAAAAGTGAAACAGAAATCGGATAGATTTCAATGTTTCACTTTTAAAAGTTTCAC
This sequence comes from Staphylococcus agnetis, assembly GCF_002901865.1. Classification (GTDB taxonomy): domain Bacteria; phylum Bacillota; class Bacilli; order Staphylococcales; family Staphylococcaceae; genus Staphylococcus; species Staphylococcus agnetis. The sequence continues at coordinate 75,666 of NZ_PPQF01000056.1, read as the reverse complement.
ACTTATTTACATCATCATAAAAGGATTGATATCGATTTTTAAAGACAATTTCTCTTTTACAAATTGTTCATGATAAAAATCATCTAAATAGGTTAACGCATGTATGAGTGACGGTTCACTTTTATATTTCACTAACACTTGGAAACGATGTTCATTATTTATTCTCGGAATTGCTGCTGCTGAAGGCCCTAGGATGAGGGATTTATCAGATAAATGTTGAATTAATATTTGATGAATATGTGTGGCAGCTTCTAACACCTTTTTCATATTTTGATGTGTAATCGTAAAATTGATTAAATAATAATACGGTGGGTATTGACCCAATTGACGATACTTCATTTCCTTTTGATAAAAATTCAGATAATCACCGATTTTGACATCTTGAATTGCATAATGTTCAGGATTATACGTTTGAATAATGACTTCGCCAGTTTTTTCATGTCTACCTGCACGCCCTGCCACTTGTGTTAACAATTGAAATGTGCGTTCACTAGCTCGAAAATCAGGTAAATTAAGTAGCGTGTCTGCATTTAAAACACCTACTAAAGTGATATTAGGAAAATCTAAACCCTTCGCTATCATTTGTGTTCCTAGTAAAATATCACCTTTACCTTCACCAAATTGCTTCAGTAATTTTTCATGACTCCCTTTTTGTGTTGTTGTATCTACATCCATTCGAATAATACGCGCCTCAGGATACATTTCATTTAAATATTCTTCAACTTTTTGGGTTCCCGTCCCCATTTGTCGAATGTGTTCACTTTCGCAACTAGGACATTGAAACGGCGCTTGTGTTTGATACCCACAATAATGACATTTTAGTTGATCGGATGATTTATGATAGGTTAGTGAAATATCACAATTTGGACATTGTGGTACATGACCGCAATCACGACACAACATAAAAGATGCATATCCTCGGCGGTTTAAAAACAGTACTACTTGCTCATTGTTATCGAGTCTCATTTGAATCGCTGTTTTCAACTTATCTGAAAACATTGAGCGATTTCCATTCGCAAGTTCCTCGCGCATATCACTTATATCGATATTTGGCAAAGGCTGTTGATTGACTCGAGATGGCATGGACAATAGCTGGTATACGCCTTTTTCAGCACGCGCATAACTTTCAAGACTTGGGGTAGCACTGCCTAGAACGAGCGGACATTGATGATATTCGGCACGCCAAACTGCAATATCGCGCGCATGGTATCGCGGGTAATCTTCTTGTTTATACGTTGCTTCATGCTCTTCGTCTATAATAATCATTCCTAAGTTTTTAAAGGGCGCAAATACACTAGAGCGCGCGCCAACACTAACACGTGCGCGACCATCTCTAATTTTTCGCCATTCATCGTATCGCTCACCTTTAGACAATCCGGAATGAAGGACTGCCACTTCATCTCCAAATCGACGTTTAAAGCGGTTCACCATTTGAGGTGTTAATGCAATCTCTGGCACCAACATCATTGCAGTTTTACCGTCTGTTAACACTTTTTCAATGATTTGAAGGTATATTTCAGTTTTCCCGGAACCTGTAACACCATGCAGTAAAAACGTTTCAGACGTCTGACTTTCTGTGGCACGCTTTAGTTGGTCAAATGTGGTTTGTTGTTCAGCAGTCAATACACGCTTTGATTCAGCTTCAAACACGCGTCCTTTATATGGATCACGTTCTATCGTTGCATCATATTTTTCAATGACACCATGTTTTACTAAAGTATTAATAGATGAATTCGAAAAGCCAATCTCCAACAATTCTTGTAAATAGACATCTCTGTGACTTTCATCTAGTAAAAAAGCCAATAGTTCATATTGTTTAGGTTGTTTATTTAACGTCTCTAATCGTGCTTCAGCACGTGCAATATCACAAACTTTGACTGCTTTTTGTGTTTTTTTGGCAGTTGCTTGCTGCAATATTGTTTCTTCATAAATATGTCCATTCTCCAAATACGGTCGCAATGTTTGAATCATTTGATCTGCTTGTGCTTGGCGATAGGTGTATTGACCATTGCGGTCAAAATATTTAGAAATGCTTTCAGGAAGTTCTGTCCCTTCATTGATTTGAAATACTTTTTGATACTTTGCTTTAATAGCACTTGGTAACATTGTTTCTAAAATAGATATACGTTTGCATATAAAATAATGACTAAACCATTGACTTAGATGCACTAATTCTTCAGTGAGTTCAGGCTGAATATCTTTTACTTCAAGAATAGCTTTTACTTTAGATAAATCATACTCCGCTTCATCATCAGGAATGCACGCCATGACATAGCCTTGAATTTTACGTGGTCCAAATGGAACGACGACTCTTACCCCAGGTTGCACTACAGACAGTAAATCATGAGGTATCCGATAATCAAACGTGCGGTCTACACGCTTAGCGTCAACATCTACAATGACTTGAGCAATCGTCATTGCCACTCACCTTCTAAAGTATCTAAAATTTGGCGTGCAATATCTATTTTAGCCCCTTTTGAAATAGGTACAGCATGGCCGTCTTTAAAATACATTGTAACTTCATTCTCATCTGAACTAAAACCGATGGACGTGTCGCCGACATTATTAGCGATGATAACATCGGCATGTTTGCGTTTCAATTTATCTTGTGCATATTGAGCGACATTTTCTGTTTCAGCTGCAAACCCTACAAGCTTTTGATGGGTTTTTTCTTCACCTAAAAATTTTAAAATATCCACAGTTCGTTTAAATTCAACGTTTACATTACCATCTTGTTTTTTCATTTTATGTTCTAAAGGTTGGCATGGCGTGTAATCAGAAACAGCTGCCGTTTTGAAAATAATATCTTGCGTTTTATAATGCGCTAAAACGGCATCAAACATATTTTGAGCACTTTGAACAGGGATGAATTTAACACCTTGAGGTGGCTCAATAGATGTTGGTCCTGAAATTAATGTCACGTGTGCGCCACGCGCCACTAGTGCATCAGCGATTGCGTAACCCATCTTTCCAGAGGCACGATTCGAAACGAAACGCACTGGGTCAATAACTTCCACAGTAGGTCCTGCAGTAATTAAAACATGTTGATTGGTAAAGTAAGATACCGTGTCATTGATCGGTTCAGATGGCATAGGTTCAAAATGGGGAGTCTGTTGAATCATTTCCACAATATCAATAGGTTCTGCCATTCGACCTTTAGCCACATAGCCACACGCTAAAAACCCTTCACCAGGCTCAATAAAATGGTAACCATCTTCTGATAAAATTTTCATATTATGTTGGATACGTGGATTTTGATACATATTGACATTCATTGCTGGCGCAATCCATTTCGGTGTGGTAGTAGCAAGTAACGTCGATGTGACAATATCATCTGCCAAACCATGTGCAAGTTTAGAAATCGTATTCGCCGTTGCAGGCGCAACAACAATTAAATCTGCCCAATCACCTAATGCGATATGTTGAATCTCTTCTGGATTTTCTTCAATGAACGTATTCGTATAAACAGGTTGTCGACTAATCGCTTGAAACGATAAAGGGGTCACAAATTCTTGTGCATGTGCAGTCATCATGACACGAACAACATAGCCCGCTTGTGTTAATTTACTTGTTAAATCAATAGCCTTATACGCAGCAATACCACCTGTAACTGCGAGTAATATATTTTTCATTTCTTCCACTCCCGTAAAAACACTTGATTTGATTATAATATAGGTTACTAATGATTTCACTTGTTTGTCATTCACAACACATTCTAATCATGGTTGTAGCGCATTTACACACTCATCTACGCATGATGTTGCCACACATGATGCATATCATTACTTTATCACGTGCTTTTTTGGATTTTAAAAAACCTTCAAAGTTCATATTCCATGAATTTTGAAGGTTATCCGTAAAGGTGAAATCATATATTTCAACTTCAGTTGCTAGATTCATAGCAATCGAGTAGCTTAGAAGTTTTTAGGGTCAACATATGGATGTACTTTATTAGCAGCGATTTCTTCTAAAGCACGTCCAACTGTTTTTTTGCTCGTATAGTCATTTAATAATAAATGTTCTGGATCCGCTTGAATTTCACGTGCACGCTTTGCAGCTGTCGTTGCAATTAAATATTTAGAGCTAATCTTATCTTGTAATTGATGAATAGGTGGATATAACATTATTTTTTGGCCTCCAATAACATTTTTCGATATTTTGCTTCGATACGTTCCCGTTTTAAGTGTTCCGCTTCTACAATAGCTTGAATTCGGTCTTTCGCAAGGTCAACCTCATCATTCACTACGACATAATCATAAAGATTCATCATTTCAACTTCTTTACGTGCCTCATTGACGCGACTTTGAATTTTTTCTTCTGATTCCGTTCCACGTCCAACTAATCGTTCTCTTAAATGGTCAAGACTTGGCGGTGCTAAGAAGATAAATAAAGCATCCGGAAACTTTTTGCGCACTTGTTTTGCCCCTTCAACTTCAATTTCTAAAAAGACATCATGACCGGCATTCATCGTATCTCTTACATATTGAACTGGCGTTCCGTAGTAGTTCCCTACATATTCAGCATATTCGATAAATGCATCGTCTTCTATTAATTTTTCAAACTCATCCCTTGTTTTGAAAAAATAATCCACGCCATCTACTTCACCTACACGCATCTCACGTGTTGTCATTGAAATTGAATATTTATAAGATGTCGTTGGATCATCAAAAATCCGCTTTCGAACTGTGCCCTTTCCTACACCAGAAGGGCCTGAGAGTACTATAAGTAAGCCTTTTTCAGTATCCATTCCTTACGACCTTTCCTTCGCTATTCTATAGTTATTAACATATCTTACCATAATTATAATTCTATTGTATAGAGCTTACCTACAGAAATGTTTAATCTGCATTACACGCATGTGCATGTTATAATGAATCAATGAATTTTAGTAAAGGTGGCACATAATTATGGCATTTGATGGACTTTTTACACGTAAAATGGTTGAATCTCTTCAATTTTTAGTCTCTGGACGTATTCATAAAATTAACCAACCCGAAAATGACACGATTATTATGGTCGTACGACAACATCGTCAAAACCATCAATTGTTGTTATCCATTCACCCTAATTTTGCACGTATACATTTAACGGAAAAGAAATATAATAATCCTTTTGAACCACCGATGTTTGCGCGTGTTTTCCGTAAACATCTTGAAGGTGGCATTATTCAATCCATCCGCCAAATTGGCAATGATAGACGCATAGAAATCGATATTATGAGTAAAGATGAAATAGGCGATACCATTTATCGCACAGTCATTTTGGAAATAATGGGAAAACATAGTAACCTCATCCTCGTGAACGAAGAACGAAAAATTATTGAAGGGTTTAAGCATTTAACACCCAATACAAATCAATATCGTACTGTAATGCCTGGATTCGCTTATGAAGCACCACCATCACAAAATAAACAGAATCCGTTTACGTTTAAAGGTGAAGAAGTATTACGATTTATCGATTTCAATGCTGGGAAAATTGACCGTCAGCTTTTACACACTTTCGAAGGATTTTCTCCGTTAATTACGAAAGAAATTACAAGTCGCAGGCAGTTTATGACACCTCAAACATTGCCCGTAGCATTTGATGAAGTACTTAAAGACATCGATCACACTCTTACACCTGTATTTCATAAAAACCATGAAACGGGTAAAGAAGACTTTTATTTTATGACATTAACGCAGTTTTATGATGACCAAGTCGTCTTTGATTCTTTACACGAATTGTTAGATCGATTTTATGATGCTCGAGGTGAACGCGAACGTGTCAAACAACGTGCGAATGACTTAGTCAAACTCGTTCACCAACTGTTACAGAAAAATTCAAATAAACTCAGTAAGCTCGTTGACGAATTAGAAGGAACATTAAATAAAGATGAACAACAACTTTATGGTGAATTGATTACAGCGAATATTTATCAATTAAAACCCGGCGATACGTCTCTAACGACGATTAATTATTATACCGGTGAAGAAGTTACCATTTCACTAAATCCAATGAAATCTCCAGCTGAAAATGCACAGTTTTATTACAAACAATACAATCGCCTTAAAACACGTGAGCGCGAATTAAAACACCAAATTGATCTTACAAAATTAAACATTGCTTATTTTGAAAACATTGAACAACAACTTGCACATATTACTGTGGATGAAATTGATGATATTCGTGAAGAATTAGCTGAACAAGGGTTTGTAAAGCAACGCAAACAAAAGAAAACTAAAAAAAGCAAACAAATAACATTACAAACATATATTTCATCTGATGGTGACACGATACAGGTTGGGAAAAATAATAAACAAAATGACTATCTAACAAATAAATTAGCGAAAAAGTCTCATCTTTGGTTTCATACAAAAGACATTCCAGGTAGTCATGTCGTTATACTGGCAGATGAGCCCTCAAATCAAACGATCGAAGAAGCAGCAATGATTGCAGCTTATTTCTCTAAAGCTGGGCAATCTGGGCAAATTCCAGTGGATTATACTGAAATTCGTCACGTCCATAAGCCAAGTGGTGCTAAACCTGGGTTTGTCACGTATGATAATCAAAAAACATTATTTGCAACGCCCGACTTTGATAAAATTACAGCTTTGAAAAAACACGAGAATCATAAAAATTAATACATGATTAAAAGGGCTGCGCTTATCAGACCTGTTAATTAAAAATAAGCTAACAAAATTCCTTTATACATGAACTTTGTTAGCTATTATTTATCTATATAAATCGATTTCGTCTTAGTGATGGACACTATGATGCATTGTGATTAATCCCTTAGCCGAGACTTCTGAGGCATTGAGTCGCTACCGAAAATCCATTTTGAGGTAAGGCGCCTAGAAAAGCGAGGCGTTAGGGACAATCATAGGTTTAATGATCTATGTCCCAAACCTATTATATGATGAAATTAATTGATTTAATTATTCTATAATGTGACCACCACAGCTAGGTGGTTCTTTAGAGACGTGTTAGAATTTTAAATTTTATTTCTTTGATTCAGGTAATGCGAGTTGGAATTTGACGCCAAATTTATCTTGAATCCAGGCAAATTCACGGTATTGAGGTTGCATTTCCGTTTTTGGCATCAATATTGCACCGCCATCTTTCAAACCATTGTAAAGTACATCCATTTGATATTGATCTTTAACAGTAACAAATAATGACATCGCCGGATTCATTTCAATATCTGTTCCATTCATATTATCTATAGCCATAAAGACTTGACCATTAAGTTTAAAAATCGTGTGTTGCACTTTACCAGCGTAATCAGGTGTGGTTTCATCATATTTCACCATCGTGATAATTTCACTATCGTCAAACAAAGACGTATACAAATGTACTGCTTCTTCAGCATCACCATTAAACATTAAAAACGTCGTAATTTTAGGTATTTTCATTACGTAAGTCCTCCTTGATGTGGTTGAGACTTATGTCACATGCCACCAAATTATAATATGAGTAGACGCACAATGTGAAACGAGGCACCGTACGCCCATATCCAGATTCTTTTTAACTTTCACTTATGTATATAACCCGTTACAATGGAATTAAATCATGAATGGAGGAAAATCAAGATGATAAGTATAAATTTAGTGATACCTATTCTTGTCCTTTTAGTTATTATGCTTATAGGTTATGCTTTTGCACGTTGGTTCTTAAGATAAAGTTTATGGGTAAAAGCGATGCGTAAAATTGACTTATAAGCACTATAACCTAAAAATGCACATCAAAGGTATGTCATTGATGTGCACCTGTATACGGTAGGATAAAATATTTTTCAATAGAAAGGGTGACGTCCTTTCGTCACCCTTATGTTTATACGATGATTACCCCTTCAAATGCTACTTAAGGATGAATTTGAAAGGGGTTTGCTTATTACTTAAGAAATGCTCCCGCGATTTTTAATAGATGATGTGAAGCATCCATAATCTAGTTATCTCCTCATTACAACGTGTTACGCCACTGAATTAAACCCTCTACATCTTGTTTAGAAATCTTGCCACGCTCAACTGCTACGTCTACAAGTTCATCAAAATGACTTAAAGTGTAGAAAGGAACTTGTGCTTGTTTAAATTGTTCATCCGCTTTACGTAAGCCATAGGTAAATATAGCAACGACGCCTAAAACGTCGGCCCCCGCTTCACGTAATGCTTCTACTGCAGTAATGGATGAGCCACCTGTCGAAATCAAATCTTCTATCACAACTACTTTTTTACCTTCACTTAATGCACCTTCAATTTGATTTTGTTTTCCATGACTTTTACTCTTTGATCGTACGTAGCTCATTGGTAAATTCATTTTATCTGAAATAAATGCTGCATGTGGGATACCAGCTGTAGCTGTACCAGAAATGATATCTACTTTTTCAAAATGGTTTTGAATTAACTCGATTAAGCCATCTCGAATCGCTTCACGTACATTTGGATAACCTAACGTGACACGGTTATCACAATAAATTGGTGATTGAATTCCAGAACTCCATGTAAACATGTCATTAGGTGATAAGGAAACTGCTTCTATATCAAGTAATGCTTGTGCAATGTGTTTCGCCATTAGTTTAACCAACTTTCTTTAATTTGATGATATGCTTTGACAGGATCTGTGCTTTTTGTGATTGGACGTCCGACAACGATATGTGTAGCACCAAGGTGTTTAGCTTCTTCAGGTGTCGTCACACGTTTTTGATCGTTCACATCACTATGTTTCGGACGTATACCAGGTGTGACTTTTAAGAAATTGTCACCACAGTGCGCTTTAATCAACGCCGTTTCAAATGGAGAGCACACGACACCATCTAAACCTGAACGTTGCGCCAGTTTAGCATAGTTAAGCACTGCTTCTTCCATCGTTGTATGAATATTTTGTTCATGATGCAACATCTCTTCAGTTGTAGAAGTTAGTTGTGTAACTGCAATGATTTTAATGTTAGGATTATGCGTTTTTAATCCTTCTACTGCACGTGTCATCATTTCAGTGCCTCCAGCAGCATGCACATTGACAAGGTCTACCTCTAATTTCGCAAGCCCTGCCATCGCTTTGCCAACTGTATTTGGAATATCATGGAGTTTTAAATCTAAAAAAATATCATGTCCTAATTGCTTAATATCTTTAATCAATGAAGGTCCTGTTTGATAAAACAATTCCATTCCAACTTTGACAAACAGTGGCTCATTAAATTGTTTTAAAAATTGAATGACTTCTGTATGTGATGCAAAATCAAGTGCAATAATTGGAGTATTCTTCATTATTTTACAACCCTTTCTGCGTACGTCCTTTCAGTTCATGAATATGATGCACACCAAGGTCATCTAATAAATTTGGTAAGGCATCTATAATTTCTTTACAAACACATGGATTTTGGAAGTTAGCTGTTCCTACAGCAATGGCATCCGCACCGACTGAAATATAGTCAATCACGTCTTGCGCATTTTGAATGCCACCCATCGCTATAATAGGAATCGTTGGCATAGCTTTACGAACCTCATACACCATACGTAAGGCAACAGGCTTAATTGCTGGACCACTCAAGCCACCAATAACATTACTAATAATCGGACGCCCTGTTTTATGATCAATGCGTATGCCTACGAGCGTGTTAATCATTGTTAAGCCGTCTGCATATTGACCAATCGCTTTTGCCATATCTACAATATTCGTCACATTAGGAGATAATTTAACATACACGGGCACTTCTGACACCGCTTTTACTTTTCGAGTTAATGAAGCAGCTACTTCAGGATCAACGCCAAACTGCATACCGCCTTCTTTAACATTTGGACACGAAATATTTAATTCAAGTGCTTTGACATTCGGTGCTTTAGAAATATGACTTGCTACATATACATAATCTTCTTCAGTAGAACCCGCGACATTTGCGATAATTGGTACATCATACGCTTCTAATGCTTTTAATTCATGCTCTAAAATATGGTGTACACCTGGATTTTGTAGCCCTATTGCATTAATCATTCCACTATCTGTTTCAGCAACACGTGGCGTTTCATTGCCAAAGCGTGCTTCTTTCGTAGCCGCTTTAATCATAATGGCACCGAGATCTGATAGAGAATAAAACTGACTGTACTCTGCACCAAATGCGAAACATCCACTTGCTGGCATGACTGGATTTTTTAAAGTTAGTCCAGGTATCTCAACTGTTAATCGGCTCATAAAACTACCGCTCCTTTTTCAAAAACTGGCCCGTCCGTACACACTTTTACATAGTCAGTGGCGCTATCGGGCACGTGGCATACACAAGCAAAACATGCACCGATGCCACATCCCATGCGTTCTTCTAGAGAAATATATCCTGGAACATCTTTAAGAGTGTACAACTCCGTTAAAGCCTTTAACATCGGTTTAGGGCCACACATGTAGTAAATATCATAATCAACTGGTAACGTATCAATCACATTGGTAACAAAACCCTTTTTACCTAAGCTACCATCTTCAGTAACGATATGCGTTTCACCGAGTGCTTCAAATTGTGATTGGTAAAACACATCTTTTTTTGAGCGAAATCCTAATACATGAACCGTTTCAATTCCCTTCAGATTGAGTTGTTTTGAAAGCTCATATAACGGGGGCACCCCGATACCGCCCCCTACTAGTAAAGCTTTCTTTTTTGCTTTTTCAACTGGAAAACCATTTCCTAACGGCGCAATGATATCGATAGGATCGCCGGCCTTTAATGCCGCAATTTTTTGCGTCCCTTCCCCTTCAGCTCTAAACAACATCGTAAACGTGTTTTTTTGGCTGTCAATGTTACAAATGGAAATAGGTCTTCTCAACATGTGTAGTGATCCTTGACCTGTTTTAATATGCACAAATTGACCAGGTTGTTTTAATTTAGAAACACTTGGACCACTCACTTTTAATTCATAAATGCAATCTGCAATTGCTTCATTAGAAAGTACTGTTAATTTATCCACTACAACGCCCCCTACATGTTTCGCATTGAAAATGTCATACTTTCAATCACGTTTGTTAATGCATTTGCTGTGTCTAAAGATGTTAAACATGGCACCCCATTTTCAACAGATGTGCGTCTAATTTGGAATCCATCACGCTCTATCGTTTTACCTTTCGTCATTGTATTAATGACAAGTTGTACGTCGCCATCTTGAATCTTGTGAAGTAAATCGTCATGACCGCCTATTTTACCTACCGTTTCCACTTGAATACCATGGTCAGCTAGTATTTGAGCTGTCCCCTTCGTCGCAATGATTTTGTAACCTACTTCATTTAAACGTGTTGCGATTTTGACCATCTCTTGTTTATCTTTATCACTCACAGTTATTAAAACCGTTCCATAATCTTTGACTTCCATCCCAGCTGCTGTTAATCCTTTGAATAGTGCCTTTTCTAATGTAAGGTCACGTCCCATGACTTCACCTGTTGATTTCATTTCAGGTCCAAGTGTAATATCAACATTTTTTAATTTGTTAAAACTAAACACCGGTGCTTTCACAAATACGCCTTCTTTATATGGTTGAATCCCTTGCTTAAAGCCCATGTCTGTTAATTTTTCTCCCATAATTGCACGCATGGCAAGTTGCGCCATCTGTATTTCTGTTATTTTACTTAAAAATGGTGCCGTACGACTCGAACGTGGGTTAACTTCTAACACGTATACCCCATCATGTGCTAACACGAACTGGATATTAATCAACCCGATAACATTTAAGCCTTTCGCAAGCTTAACTGTGTATGCTTCTAAAGTGTCGATGTCTTCTTGGCTTAATGTTTGTGGTGGATACACTGCGATTGAATCTCCTGAATGTACCCCTGCTCGTTCGATATGTTCCATGATGCCAGGAATAATCACCGTTTCACCATCACAAATCGCATCGACTTCGATTTCTTTACCAGTGAGATAACGATCGACTAATACTGGATGTTCTGGACTTGCTTTAACCGCTTCATTCATATAATTTTCAAGCTCAGCGTCATTATATACAATTTCCATCGCACGTCCCCCTAAGACATAGGATGGGCGTACAACAACGGGATAACCGATGTCTCGTGCATTATCCAGTGCTTCTGTTGCTGATGTTGCTGTTTTTCCTTTAGGTTGAGGGACATTAATTTGATTTAATAATGCCTCAAATTCTTTTCGGTCTTCCGCACGGTTTAAATCTTCAAGCGTCGTTCCTAGGATGTGAACACCATGTTTAACAAGTTTATCTGCAAGATTAATCGCAGTTTGTCCACCAAATTGAACAACGACCCCTTTAGGCTGTTCTAGGTTAATGATGTTCATCACATCTTCTTCAGTGAGTGGTTCAAAATACAATTTATCTGAGATAGAGAAGTCAGTTGATACGGTTTCAGGGTTGTTATTGACAATGATTGCTTCGTAACCTGCATTTTGAATCGCCCATACGGCATGAACCGTCGCATAATCAAATTCAACCCCTTGCCCAATCCGAATTGGACCTGAGCCTAAGACGATAATTTTTTCTTTATCGCTGACGATAGACTCATTTTCCTCTTCATATGTGCCATAAAAGTAAGGTGTTGCAGATTCAAATTCAGCTGCACACGTATCTACCATTTTGTATACTGGGTAGATGTTGTGTTGTTGTCTTAATTGATAAACTTCTTGCTCTGTCATTTCAAAACGATGCGCAATCACACGATCGCTAAATCCGAAGCGTTTCGCAAATTTCAGGTAATCAATATCCCCTTTATTTGCTTTTAATGCGTGTTCCATGTCGATAATGTTTTTAAATTTATTTAAGAAGAAGTAGTCGATTTTTGTCATCTCATGAATCTCTTCTAAAGAAGTCCCACGTCGAATTGCTTCACCGATAAAGAATAAACGTTCGTCATCTTGTGCTTGAATGCGCGCTTTAATGTAATCTAAGTCAAAGGATTCTCCATTTGGCAACCCTAAATGGTGTACGCCATACTCCAAAGAGCGAATTGCTTTAAGCAATGATTCTTCATACGTACGACCAATCGACATCACTTCACCAGTTGCTTTCATTTGCGTACCTAATTCGCGTTCACCTTTCTCAAATTTATCAAATGGAAATCGCGGAATTTTAGAAACAACATAGTCCAAAGCAGGTTCAAATGCAGCATACGATGTGCCAGTAACAGGGTTTTTCATTTCATCTAAAGTTAGACCGATCGCAATTTTGGCAGCCAATTTAGCTATAGGATAACCCGTAGCTTTTGAGGCCAATGCCGATGAACGTGACACGCGTGGGTTCACTTCAATGATGTAGTATTTCATCGAGTGAGGATCTAGCGCAAGTTGGACGTTACATCCCCCTTCAATACCTAAAGCACGGATGACTTTTAACGAGACGTCACGCAACATTTGATATTCAACATCGGATAATGTTTGACTCGGTGCTACGACAACTGAATCCCCTGTATGGATACCAACAGGATCAATGTTTTCCATATTACATACGACAATCGCATTATCATTTTTGTCGCGCATCACTTCATACTCAATCTCTTTATATCCAGCTATTGATTTTTCAATTAAACATTGTGTAGCCGGACTGTATTTTAATCCGTTAGACACAACTTCTTTGAGCTCATCATCATTGTGGCAAATACCACCACCTGTACCGCCCATCGTAAAAGCTGGTCTTACGATTAATGGATAACCTACTTGTTCCTTAAATTGAAAGGCTTGTTCTAACGTATTGACAATATCACTTTCAGGTACAGGAACATCTAATTCATTCATTAAAGTGCGAAAACGTTCACGGTCTTCAGCGCGTTCTATTGAATCGAGTTCTGTCCCAAGTAACTTCACATTATTGGAAGCGAGTACGCCACTATTGTGAAGTTCAATCGCCATATTCAAACCTGTTTGTCCACCTAAAGTTGGCAATAATGCGTCAGGTTGTTCTTTACGAATGATGCGTGCGATAAAATCATGCGTAAGTGGTTCAATATAAACTTTATCGGCAATTTCTTTATCAGTCATAATCGTCGCTGGATTCGAATTGACTAAAATAACACGGTACCCTTCTTCTTTTAGAGCCAGACACGCCTGAGTTCCGGCATAATCAAATTCTGCTGCTTGCCCAATAATGATTGGTCCTGAACCAATGACTAAGATGGATTGAATATCATTTCTTTTTGGCATTATGAACGCACCCCTTCTTTTTGATGGTCTAGCATTAACGTGATAAATTGATCAAATAAATAGTTAGAATCTGTAGGACCTGGACATGCTTCAGGATGGTACTGCACTGAAAATGCTGGCGCTGTCTTATGACGTAATCCTTCCACAGTACCATCATTTAGCGCAATATGGGTCACTTCTAAATCGGTAGCTTTAATCGATGCAGCATCAATCGCATATCCATGGTTTTGACTCGTCAACGCGATTTTTCCAGTGCGTAAATCTTTAACAGGATGATTGGCACCACGATGTCCAAATTTCATTTTGAAAGATGTTGCACCTTGAGAGAGTGCAAACAGTTGATGTCCTAAGCAAATGCCAAAAAATGGAATTTTCCCTAGTATGCCTTGAATCATCTCAATCGCAACATGTACATCTTCAGGATCTCCAGGCCCATTTGATAGCATGACACCATCAGGAGACATGTTTAAAATCGCTTCTGCACTTGTATCATAAGGGACAACCGTGACTTCACATCCGCGAGCATTGAGTTCACGCACAATATTTTGTTTTTTACCAAAGTCTACAAGGACAACATGTAAGTTGAATCCCGTAGAGACATATGGTGTTTTCGTTGAAACTGTTGGCACTTCAGTACGTGGAAATTCAATTGTTTTTAATGTTTGTATCGTCGTATCTATGTCATTTTTATGATCAACAAATGCAGCTTTAAGTACGCCATGTTGACGAATTTTTTTCGTAATACTGCGTGTATCTACACCGCTGATTCCTGGAATATTGAATGTTTTTAATACTTCATCTAAAGATTTTTGAGCACGGAAATTACTAGGTGTTGAACATGCTTCTTTAACTACAACACCATTAAGTGTCGGTACTAACGATTCAAAATCCTCACGATTAATGCCGTAATTTCCAATTAATGGATACGTAAATGTTATGATTTGACCTGTATAAGAAGGATCAGAAATCGTTTCTTGATAGCCTGTCATCGCTGTATTGAAAACAATTTCCCCTCTTGTTAATGCATCAGAACCTAATTTAAAACCTGTATATACCGTTCCATCTTCAAGTACCAGATAACGTTTCTCAAACATTATTTTTCCCCCTTATAACGAATCTCTCCATCAACCATCGTGAATAAAGTTTTACCATACACACGCTCTCCTAAAAATGGTGTGTTAGAAGATTTAGATAAAAAGTCTTCCGCTTTAATGTCATATGCTACATCTAAATCAATGAGTGTTAAGTCTGCAGGCGCGCCTTCTTCAAGTTTGCCAAACGGTAAGTCAAATAATTTAGCAGGTTTAATTGTGATATAGTCTACTAATTGTTGTAATGACCATTTCCCTGTTTTAACAAAGTGTGTATATAGAAGTGGGAAAGCCGTTTCACTTCCTACAATTCCAAAAGGTGCACGCGTCATCGGTTGATCTTTTTCATCAGCAGCATGCGGTGCATGATCAGTCGCAATGATGTCAATTGTGCCATCTAATAAACCATCAATCAGTGCTTGGCGATCTTCGGTACTTCTTAGAGGCGGATTCATTTTATAAATGGCGTTATCTCCAGGCACATCGTCTTCTGATAATAATAAATGATGTGGTGTAACTTCAGCTGTCACTGGTATACCTGCTTTTTTGGCATCGCGTATCACGCGTACACTTTCTTTAGTTGATACGTGACAGACGTGATAATGGCAACCTGTTGCTTCACTTAAGAGTACATCACGTGCAATTTGTACTGCCTCACAAATGCTAGGAATTCCAGGAATACCCAATGCTTTACTACGTTCACCCTCATGCATCGCGCCACCATAAATCAAACTATTATCTTCACAATGTGCGACAATGGCTTTATTCACAGCTTGTGCTTGTTGCATCGCTTCATACATTTTAGCCGCTTCTTGAACACCGACACCATCATCTGTAAATGCAAATGTTCCTTCATTGGCTAACGCCTTAAAATCAACATGCGTTTTACCTGCCTGACGCTCTGTAATGGCCGCATAAGGTAATACACGTACGTGGGCATTTTCATCAATTAAGTGATGTAACCTTTGCATATGTTCTACTGAATCTGGAACAGGTTTTGTGTTTGGCATAGGACAAATTGTCGTAAATCCGCCACGCGCTGCAGCAAGTGTGCCTGTCTCAATTGTTTCTTTATGCTCACCACCTGGCTCTCTTAAATGCACATGCACATCAATAAAACCAGCTGATAAGAAATGCCCCTGAGCGTCAATCTGGTCCATTTCAGCTTGAGGTTCAATTTTATCTGCGATGGCTTTAATTTTTCCTGCTTCAACTAACACATCTACACGTTTTAATGTCCCTGCTTCTAACATCTTTGCATTTTGAATTAAGATCATTTCAATCTCTCCCTTATCGAATCGTTTCCGTTAATACTGCCATTCTTAAATACACACCGTTTTGCATTTGCTTAAAAATTCTAGACTTTGGCGCTTCTACTAACGCATCAGCAATCTCTACATTGCGATTAACTGGCGCGGGATGCATTATAATAGCATCCTCTTTTAACCTGTTGTACCGTGCTTCATTTAACCCGTATTGCGCGTGATATGCTTTTGCATCAAACGTGATGTCGCCTTCATCATGACGTTCATGTTGTACACGGAGCAACATGACAATATCGACCTTATCAATCACATCATCTAAATCTACATACGTTCCTCCCATCGTCTCATCTTGCCAAATGTCAGGACTTGAAAACACAACGTTTGCCCCTAAAGCTGTTAAACTTTGATAATTACTACGTGCAACCCGTGAGTTTTTAATGTCACCACAAATGACGATATTAAGCGCTTCAAAACGTCCAAACGCTTCGTAAATCGTCATTAAATCCAGTAAGCTTTGCGTCGGATGTTGTCCACTACCATCACCAGCGTTAATAATCGGTATACCCATATGTAACAATTCGTCATAATAGTTGTTCTCATGATGACGGATAACGAGCGCGTCACACCCTATACTTTGTAACGTTCGACATGTATCATATAGGGATTCTCCTTTTTGCACAGATGACGTCGCTATTTCAAAATTGATTTGTTTCATCTCTAGACGATGTTCTGCCATTTCAAAACTGCATTTTGTACGTGTTGAATTCTCGAAAAACAAATTAGCAATATATTTCCCTTTTAAACTTGGTCTGACTTCTCCATGTTTATATTGTGAAGCGACTTCTATAAGGTGTTTAATGTCTTCAGTTGATAACTTTTCCATTGAAACTAAATGTTGCATCATATGTCCTCCTTTGAATGTGTCTAACGTTTTGGTAGTAAGAGATTTAAAACGATTCCTGCTGTTGCTGATAATGCCATACCTTCGATTGTCAACTTAACACCTAAATCTGATAAGTTAAGCATCATATTACCAATACCAATCACTAAAATGACTGACGCAATGACTAAATTTCGGTTTTGCGCAAAATCCACCTGACTTTCAACAATCATTCGTAAGCCACTCGCTGCAATTGTTCCGAAAAGCAGAATGGATACACCACCCATAACAGGTGTTGGGATAGATGAAATCAATGCTGTAAATTTTCCAACAAATCCAAGCATGATGGCAATCACAGCAGCCCCTGCGATTACATAAATGCTATAGATTTTTGTAATTGCTAGTACCCCAATGTTTTCACCATACGTCGTACTTGGTGGTCCACCAATGATGCTCGAAAACATTGTGGACACCCCGTCACCGATGATTGACCGATGTAAACCTGGATCTTCAAAGAAATTACGACCTACTATTTTGTTAATCACCATTTGATGCCCAATATGCTCACTTACAGTGACGAATACAATGGGTAACATCACTGCTATTAAGCCGAGGTGTATAGAAGGTTGATAATCTGCAAACGGTATGTAAATATCCGGAAATTGTAACCATGCTGCGTCTTGAACTTTGCTAAAATCCACTATGCCGAAAATAATTGCTGCAATGTAGCCAACAATGATACCGATAAGCACCGGGATAAGTGAGAAAAATCCTTTTGCAAAGCCTTGTACAATCAATGTGACAAATAATGTAATTGCTGCTACAGCGACATACGTTAAGTTATATCCTTTCATATCCCCTGAGTTTTCAAACATTGCCATATTCACTGCAGTAGGTGCAAGACTTAATCCAATAACCATAATGACAGGACCGACAACGACAGGTGGTAAGATGTTCATGAGCCAGTTCGTACCGCTTAATTTAATAGCAATACCGATAATGACATACATGACCCCACTCATAAATAAAGCAACTAACATATCGCCTAAACTATTTGTACTCAAACCAGTAATGATGGGTGTGATAAAGGCAAAGCTTGATCCTAAATACGCGGGTATTTTCCCTTTAGTAATTAAGATATAAAGGAGCGTTCCCACCCCCGATGCGAGTAACGCCGAGGATACTGGTAGCCCTGTTAAGAAAGGCACGAGTACTGTCGCACCAAACATCGCAAATAAATGCTGTATGCTTAAAAAAGCCCATTGTGCTGGTTTTGGTTTTTCATGTACATCTAAAACGGGTTGTACTGTACGTTTAAACATTTCTTCATTTTGCATTTTGATATCTCCTTTTATAAAAAAAATCTCTTAACTTTATTCAGTTAAGAGACATGGGTAATCAAAATGATATAGTGATGCCGATGAAGGTGTAGCGACATGCATCCTATGAATCATTTTGAGGGTACCTTTGTCAGTCTCTCGTACTGAATTAAAAGGTGGTTATTGAATTATGACGGCGTTACGATCATCTACTTCGGACAAGAACACTTCAACAGATTCTTCATGTGATGTCGGTATATTTTTACCTACAAAATCTGCGCGGATGGGTAACTCTCGGTGACCACGATCCACGAGTGTTGCGAGACCTATTTTTTTGGGACGTCGATGTAATAAAATAGCATCTAATGATGCACGTACTGTGCGTCCAGTGTACAGTACATCGTCAACAATAATGACGATGCGATCATTTAAATCTATATCTATGTCGAAAGATTGCGCTAACGCCACATCGCGCATTTCGACATCATCACGAAATTGGGTAATGTCAATTGTTCCCGTTGGTACAGAAACATTTTCTATTTGTTGTATCTTTTGTTGGATACGCTTTGCCAAAAATTCACCACGTGTCTTAATCCCTAACAAAGCCAAATTTTCAGAACCCTTATTATATTCCAGAATTTCATGTGCAATGCGTGTCAATGTACGGTTAATTGCTGATTCATCTAAAATAATACGTTCTGCCATAGTTCACATTCCTTTCGAAAGGCATGATTGATTTGATTTCATATTAATGAGCTATGATTGAGACATAAAAAACTCATGTCTGTAATAAGACATGAGTGAATATGTTAAAGTAACGACTCATTTTATTTTGCTTCACAGAACAAAACAAAACGCGCCTACATTAATGTATACGTTTCATGTCTTTCAAGCCTCACGGGACTCATATTTAAAGACTTCATTTATTTACTGTAAACCATCATAACGTTTTTAGACGCAATTGTCAAAGTGAGAATCGTAACATTTTACGTTTTAAGTTACATCTTCTTGACGTATTGCTTCAATAAGTGCTTCAAACGCTTCAGGAAGCGGTGCACTACGTTCAATATACTCACCTGTACGTGGGTGTGTAAATCCAATTAACCCAGCATGCAACGCTTGTCCACCAATATCTCGTGTTTTTTTCGGTCCATACTTTGGATCCCCAACAAGTGGAAAACCAATATATTTCATGTGCACACGAATTTGGTGTGTGCGTCCAGTTTCAAGCTGACATTCTACCAGTGTATAATTTTTAAAGTTTTCGATCACATTAAAATGCGTAATGGCTTCTTTACCATTATCAACCACATCCATGGATTGACGATCATTCTGATTACGACCAATGGGAGCCTCGATAGTACCGAATTCATGTGGGATGTGACCATGAACAAGTGCGGTATATTTTCGCGTCACGGTTTTCGCCATTAATTGCTCAACAAGGTGACGGTGTGCCACATCATTTTTTGCAACCATTAATAATCCTGACGTATCCTTATCGATACGATGCACAATGCCCGGGCGAATTTCGCCATTAATTCCAGATAAATCTTTTATTTGATACATTAATCCGTTGACTAAAGTACCGGAGTAATGACCCGCAGATGGATGCACAACCATGCCTTTGGGTTTGTATACAATCGCGACATCTTCATCTTCATAATAAATGTCTAAATTTAAATTTTCTGGTTTAATATCCGCTTCAATGAGTTCTGCTTCTGTCACTTCAATGCTATCATTCAATTTCACTTTATAATTTGATTTTACAACTTTATCGTTTACCTTAACTTGACCTTCCTTAATCCAATCCTGAATTTGACTGCGAGACCACTCTTGATTGAATTGAGGTAATACTTTATCAATACGTTGTAACGCTAAAGATGCATCTTCAATTTTAAATTCATGTTTTTGCATGGTACTCACCTATCCTTTTTCACGTTGTGTCGAAAATACCAACACGATAATTAGTAAAATAACGCCGATTGTTAAGCTCGAATCTGCAATATTAAAAATCGGAAAATCATATCCAAAAATCTTCGTATCGATAAAATCTACAACTTCACCATTCAATACACGATCTATAAAATTTCCTAAAGCTCCAGCAATTAATAAACTAATTGAAAATTGCATGAGTAAGTGACCTTGCGCTTCTTTAACATAGAAATAAATGAGTGCGATTAAAATAACGACCGTTATGATATAGAAAAATGGCATATGGCCACTTAGAATACCCCAAGCAGCACCATTGTTGCGATGTGATGTTATCGCTAAAACATTTGGTATAACAGTAAACGATTCCCCAACTGTCATTTGTGCGACTATTAGCCATTTCGTCAATTGGTCAGCAATTAAGACTATAATTACTGTGAAGATGGATAAACCTAAAAAGTATTTTTTCTTCATCGTTTAAAATCCTTTCTACTTACATTCCATCATTATACCATGAAAATGTCATTTCCAATCATATACTTTAATTGTAATCACTTATTCTTGAATATGATTGCATTTATAAACACACTTACCATTATCTTCTCGATTTTTTAATATATAATAACATTGCCATTAATACTCCAAATGCATAACCTAAAACTGTTGTAACTAAAACGTCTAGAAAATTTGAAAATCCTAACATATTACCATAATAAATTTGATTAAATGTTAAGTGTTTCACCGTTTCCGCTAAAAATACGACCATAGCAAATATCAGTCCGCAAATAAAATATTTCCCCATTGTGTCACTCCCTTAATATAAAACCATTATTTAAAGATTTTGATAGTTGACGTTGATTAACGATAAAAGCGTAACACAAATAGAGACTAAAAATACTAAATAATATATTATATTACATTAATTTTACCTTAAATTTTATGTAGACATAATTCTAAAGTGTATTTACGTTTCTTTTTACATAAAAGCACACGTATATCAACCGCATTGTATCACCGCTTTCATATCACTAGGCATAACCTCTTTTGTTAAGCCAATTGGCAATGATGATGACATAAACGCACTCATATTAATCATTTAGATGTCAATACATATTAAAATAAGCATTTTTTTGAATACAGTGTGGAATGAAATAAAGCCCCCAAATTCATAACGAGATGAACTTGGAGGCAAAACACCAAACTAAATTTTATTAACATTGAAAGTATAGGTTTATATCTCACGCATGTATTATTTTAATGTTTTAACAACTTCTTGACAGCGCGGACATAATGCAGTCATTTCACCTACTGATCCTAAATCATTTGAATAGTTCCAACAACGCGCACATTGCTCTCCTTCAGCATGTTCAATCGCGATGTTCGCATATTGGTAATCTTGACCATTCGGTGACTCAACAACTTCTACTTGTGACACAATAAAGAGTTGATGTAAATCTTCAAATTGACTTAAGAATGACGTTGTGTCAAATGAAGTACTATTTCCAATCTTCACTTTCGCTTGTAATGATTTACCGATGATTTTTTCATTACGTGCTTGTTCTAATGCACGGTTAACATCATCACGTAAACTCATAAATGTCGTCCATTTTTCGATTAATTCACGATCAACATCTTGACGCTCAGGTAAATTTGATAAATGAACACTTTCTTCTGGTTGCTGTTCAATATAAGACCATACTTCATCAGCAGTATGTGGAATGATTGGTGCTAATAGTTTCGTTAAATCAATCAAGATTTCATAAAGTACCGTTTGCATACTACGGCGTTTATGCGCATCTTTAGCTTCGATATATAAAATATCTTTACCATAATCTAAATAGAAGTTACTAAGTTCTACATTGATGAAGTTTTGAACTTCTTGATAGATATCAAGATAATCAAAGTGATCAAAATGATCTAACGTGCTGTTTTTAAATTCTCTAAAACGATGTAATACGTAACGATCAACTTCTAATAAACGGTCTTCTGAAATGCTATCTGTATTTGGATTGTAATCACTCACATTACCAAGTAAGAAGCGTAACGTGTTACGAATTTTACGATATACATCAGCCACTTGTTTTAAAATCTCTTCAGAAATACGTACGTCTGCTAAATAATCCACAGATGATACCCATAAACGTGCTATGTCAGCACCTTTTTGTTTAACAATGGTATCTGGAACGATGACATTACCTAAAGATTTACTCATTTTTTTACCTTCACCGTCCATAACAAAACCGTGAGATAACAACATCTTATAAGGTGAAATACCTCGTGTTGCTACAGAAGTCGTAATTGAAGAGTTAAACCAACCACGATATTGGTCACTACCTTCTAAATACATATCTGCTGGATAACTTAACTCAGGGCGTCCTTCTAACACACCACGATGTGATGAACCAGAGTCAAACCACACGTCCATAATGTCTTCTTCTTTCGTGAATACACCATTTGGACTACCTTCATGAGTAAACCCTTCTGGTAATAAGTCTTTTGCATCACGCTCAAACCAAATATTAGAGCCGTGTTTTTCAAATAAATCTGCAACATGATTTACTGTCTCTTTAGTCATAATCGTGTCACCATTTTCAGCATAGAAAACTGGAAGCGGAACGCCCCAAACACGTTGACGCGAAATGACCCATTCACCACGGTCACGAATCATGTTGTAAATACGCGTCTTACCCCAATCTACTTTAAACATTGTGTGATCAATTGCATCTAAAATATCTTCACGTACTTTTGAAATTGAGGCAAACCATTGTGGTGTTGCACGGAAAATAACAGGTTTTTTCGTACGCCAATCATGCGGGTAACTATGTGTAATGAAGTTTAATTTGAGTAATGCACCTTTTTCAGTTAACAATTCTGTAATGTCTTTATTTGCTTTATCATAGAACATGCCCGCAAATTGACCTGCTTCTTCAGTAAACACACCTTTATCATCAACTGGACTAATCACATCCAAACCATATTTCTGACCTACGATATAGTCATCTTCACCATGACCAGGTGCTGTATGGACACAACCTGTACCAGCGTCTGTCGTAACATGTGTACCATTGATAACAAGTGACACGCGGTCAATAAATGGATGTGCTGTTTCAACGTACTCTAGCTCAGAACCTTTAAATTCTTTTTCACGAACAACCGTTTCTTTATTCCATTCTAATGCTTCTGCAACATTGTCGACTAATGCTTCTGCAATGACATATTTTTCACCATCGACATTCATTTGTACATAAGTCAATTCTGGATGTACAGAAATTGCAACATTGGCAGGTAAAGTCCAAGGCGTCGTTGTCCAAATAATAAACTTGGCATCTTCATCTACAGTGCCTTTTGCATCTTTAACTTCAAAAGCAACATAAATAGACGCTGAACGTTTATCGTGATATTCAATTTCAGCTTCAGCTAATGATGACTCACTTGATGGCGACCAATATACCGGTTTTTTACCTTTATAAATTAATCCTCTGTCAGCCATTTCACCAAACAAACGAATTTGAGCAGCTTCATATTCAGGTTTAAGTGTAATATATGGATTATTAAAGTCACCATTCACACCTAGACGTTTAAAATCTTTTTTCTGCAATTCGATTTGTTCTAATGCAAATGCTTCACATTTTTTTCTGAAGTCTGCTGTAGACATTTCTTTACGTTTAACACCTTTTTTCGTTAAGGCTTGTTCGATTGGTAAACCATGAGTATCCCAACCTGGAACAAAAGGTGTATAAAACCCTTGCATCGTTTTGTAACGTACAATAAAATCTTTTAAAATTTTATTTAACGCATGTCCCATATGTAAATTACCATTTGCATATGGTGGTCCATCATGCAAAATGAAAGGTGTATTCCCCTCATTTTTCTTTAACATTTTGTCATAAAGTTGTTTTTCTTCCCATTCTGCTTGGATTTGCGGTTCTTTATTTGGTAATCCACCACGCATAGGAAATTTCGTTTTAGGCATTAACAACGTCTCTTTATAATCCATCATTCATACACTCCTTTAAATATAAAAAGAACTCTAAGCTCAATTAAAGGGACGACTTATGCCGCGGTACCACCCTCATTAACTCAGCTTAGAGTTCTCTTATAATAAATATATTCATCAACAATGTGAGTGATACAAGAAAAGGGTCTACGTTAGGCTCTCACCAATCCTAACTCGCTGTGGTAAAACTTACTTCTCTTGCGCGTCTCCATCATTTTGTTTTTTATTTTCAGTAGATTGTTGTGCTTCAGGTTTTGCTTGTGCTTGTTGTTGCTCTTGTGCAGTAATGTCTTGCTGATGTAAATGGTGGAAGTTTTCTTCAGTCACTTGTTGTGCGTCAAGATCATAGTTAAGTAAATACTCCCAGTCATCACTTTTAAGTAAATCGAGTTGCGCTTCAACAAGCATTCTGAAACGTGAACGGAAAATTTTAGACTGACGCTTCATATCTTCAGTTTGGAATGATAAGCGACGTGCTTTTTCAATACCATCATTGACTATACGATTGGCTTCAGCATGTGCTTTTTGAACGATTGCATCATGTTCTATTTGTGCTGCAGCTTTTGTTTCATCCGCAGCGCGTTGTGCACTTACAATCGCTTCTCCTACCGACTTTTCAACATCTTTAAAAGATTGGATATGTGCATCTCTTTCTTCTAAAACTTTTTCAAGTTGTTTTTTATCTTCTTTTAAACGTTCAATTTCAGTACTTAATTGTTCCAAATATTGTTCAACTTCTGTCGGTTCAAAACCATTTTTGATACGTGTAAAAGATTTATTTTTAATTTCACTTGGGGTAAAAGCCATGTCATTTCCTCCTTTATCATACACTATTTAAATAACGTTTGATAGGTTAATCTTAATTTATCTCTTTTCGTGCGCTCACCAATGTGTATCACTTTCGCCCTACCATAACCTTGGACGGATAGTAAATCGCCTTCCTCCAGTTGAAAATCTACGGCTTCGATAAGGGTATGATTGACTTTGACACGTTTACGTTGAATGAGTGTTTGTGAAATCGTTCGTGATTTACGTATCATGTCTTTCAACACCACATCTAAACGCATCCCACTTACAGTTGTTTGGTGTGTTTGCCATTGCTCTTTAGATTTTATCATATTTTCAATTGATACAACATTAAGTTTAACTGCAGCACCTTTTATTTGTGTTAATTCCATCATAATATAAGATTTAATTTGATTTGTCAAAACGAACTGTATTCGCTCTCCTACTAATATGTCACCAATTTGGTCACGTTCAATCCCTAATGACATTAGCGTCCCTAACACGTGTTGATGTTGAAGTGTCACAAATTTTTCCGGATAGTCGATGTCGATTAAACTTACTTCAAAATCATCAGGCTCGGGTTCAAAGTAGTCAGGAGCAATAATCGCGCGCTGACGTTCACTATGAGGACCACCGAAAAAATGACAAGTCAATGATGGGAAACTCCCTACAATGACCTTTAATATATATTGATCACGTGGATCTAAAAAAGCAGTTAATATTGGACTATACTGCATATCCGCTTGTCTCGCTTTATCTGTCAACATATCTATAGTTTGACGTTCTTCAGCTCTGAAATGTTGATAAAGGTCCATAGCACCGATGCTCCTTTTTGAACTTGTGATAGTTAAAAAAGGGGTGGGACAGTTTGGATGTCCTTACCCCTTTGCGTTGATTTATAGGTTCATAATAAGCGTTCGCAAATTACGACATTTATCTTAAATATAGTTTTAATTAGAATAAGTATGTCACAATTAAACGATAAATCTCAAAAAGACCTCTTTGGAATAAATTAAGCACAATAAACGCGACGATTGGTGATAAATCAATCATCCCTAATGGTGGAATGATACGTCTAAATGGCTCTAAATACGGCTCATAGATTTTAGCCATGAATTGGCCCACTACACTTTCTCGTGCACCAGGTAACCATGACATGAAAATATAAACAATCATTCCATAGGAATAGATTCTAACTACAAATATTAAAAATTCGAATATGGTTTGTAATGTGTGTATGCTCATGGATGTCTCCCTTATTCATATTGATTTTCAATGGCATCAATGTGCTCAGAAATACTACCAGCTACTTCTACGTTGTCTGGTGTACATAGGAAAATATCAGCGCCTACGCGTTGGATATCGCCACCTATCGCATATACTGTACCACTTAAGAAGTCGATGATACGTTTTGCAGATACAGCATCAATTTGCTGCAAATTGACTAACGTTGCACGGCGATTTTTCAATTCATCAGCAATATCTTGTGTGTCAGAAAACACGCGTGGCTCAAATAAGCACATTTTAGAGCTACCATTTGAAAATGAATCTGATGTTTGTGTCATACTTACCACATTCCCTTGTTGCGTCGCAGGGTCTTTCGCAACTTGATATTTACGTTCATTATGCATAGATTTAATTCTGGATGACTGTTTTTTAGGTACGGATTGTAATGTTCTTGGTCGTTCTGTTGCATGTGTCGATGATGTATAGCGTTGATTTGAAGCTGATCCTTGATTTGTATCAACTTCTCTTAGTTTTTCTAGTTCTCGTTCACGTGCGCGTTCACGGCGTTCTTCTTCTTCTTCTTCTTCTTCGATAAAGTCGTCTTCTTCTTCCTCGATCGTGAAAAAGCCATTGAATAAATCTTTAATAGCCAATACTCTCACTCCTCTTTTCCTACTAAGCTTGTTCCGATACGCACATATGTTGCACCTGCTTCAGTGGCAATGGCGTAATCGTTACTCATCCCCATTGATAATTCAGTACATGGAGCGTAATTTAATTTTAAAGCTTGAATATCATCACGTTTTGATTTTAATTGTGTAAATATGTCTTTCAATTGATCTTCATCATCAATATATGGTGCCATTGTCATTAGACCTACAACTTCAATGTGCTCATATTTTGAAAGATTTTGGATAAAAGGCACAACCTGATCTAATGATAGGCCGTGTTTAGAAGCTTCACCCGCGACGTTTACTTGCACAAAACATTTAATAGTGTGTGTTGCGCGTTTGCTGATTTCTTTGGCTAAACTATCACGATCCAATGCATGTAAATAATCAATCTCATTAATGACTTCTTTTACTTTTCGTGATTGCAATGATCCAATAAAATGCATCGTTACATCATTTGGTAAAGCCGCCTTTTTATCTAAAAACCCTTCAATTCTATTTTCACCAAAATCTCGAATACCAGCATCATAGGCCTCTTTAGCTCGCTCTATTGTAACATATTTTGTAACTGCAATCACGCGAGGCATCGACTTCAAACCAACTTTAGCAAGATGTTTTTTTATTTTTGATTGAATATAATCATAATTTTCTACAACTGACATTGTTTTCGTCCTTTCCTCAATACAGCTCAATGTTGTCCTATAAAAGCTAACATGCGACCAGTATTCCCTTTCTCGATTCGATATGAGAAAAATAACTCTAAATTTTCAGAAGTGGCATGGGTTGTGCGATAAATGTTCTCTCGAGGTACACCGCGTTGCTCACATAATAATTGATTTGCTAATTTTAAATCGATACCATGTCTATCGGCACCACGATGCTCGACATATTGCGTTATATCAATAGGTAATTGTTCAAATTGACGTAAAATATCATCATTAATTTCATAACTATTTGAAGTCGATGGCCCCATCACTATATATAAATCTTCATAAGCATATGGAAACGCATCTAATATATGATGCACGATACATCCCACTGTACCACGCCAACCTGCATGTGCAAGTCCGATAAAGTGATGTTTAGGACTATAAAAATAAACAGGTACACAATCAGCGTAGCACATCGTTAGGAGTACGTCTTTTTCATACGTATATAAACCATCCACACCGTATAAGCATGTATCATCAAGTTCAGAAATATTCGCGCCACAATCTTTGGCTGTCACTTCGACTACTTTCGCTTCATGGGTTTGAATTGGGAACACCCATTGGGACGTTGGAAAACCAATTTCATTTGCAAGTATACGTTGATGTTCAGAAATGTGTTTCGGATCATCATTAATATAACGCGCCATGTTAAATGCCTGAGACGGAAATGGACTTAAACCACCTTGACGTGTCGTCATGCCAATGCACACACCGTGCTCTTGGCTAGGTGCATAATTTAAATAATGACCTGCAGGAATAAATGCTTTCATACGATACGCCCCCTTGATTGAACACACTGCAATAAAAATATAAAAAGCTAGGACAATGAAATAGTCACCTTTGCCCTAGCAATCATCTATCTACTATGTGAGCATGTATATATTAAACGTCATCAATACAACTCATGCTCTTATATGTCATATCTTCTTATGATGATATTGGTAGTGGATTAACGACGTGTTCTTCTTGAACGGCGCTCTTCTCTATTACGAATAAAGCTTGGAATATCATCATCATTTGTACTATGACTACGACCATTTTCTAATTCTCTGTCGTCGTGTGATGAAGCGTGGGTACCACCAAAGTTTGATTCTCTGCTTGGTGTACTTTGTGCACTGCTTCCAAATCCAGTAGTACTTTGTTGCTTACGCGCTTGTGAAGATGGTTTATCTTCAAAACCAGTAGCGATGACTGTAACCACAATTTCATCTTGTAATTCAGGATTAATTACAGTACCGAAAATCATGTTAACATCTTCATCTGCCGCATCTTGTACGATATCAGCAGCTTCTTGCGCTTCAAATAATGATAATGATTCGCCACCTGTGATATTCATAAGCACACCTTGTGCACCCACAATTGACGTTTCAAGTAATGGTGAAGAAATTGCTTTTTTCGCTGCTTCAACCGCTCTATTTTCGCCTGAAGATACACCAATACCCATTAATGCTGAACCTTGGTTCGACATAATTGTTTTAACGTCAGCAAAGTCTAAGTTTACTTCACCTGATACAGCAATTAAATCTGAAATACCTTGAACACCTTGACGTAAAACATTGTCAGCTTCCTTAAATGCTTCCATCATAGGTGTTGATTTGTCTACGATATCAAGTAAGCGATCGTTAGGGATAACGATTAATGTATCCACTGCAGCTTTCATAGATTCTACACCTGCAGCAGCTTGAGTTTGACGTTTACGTCCTTCAAAACTAAAAGGTCGTGTTACAACACCAACAGTAAGTGCACCCATTTCTTTAGCAATTTTGGCTACAACTGGTGCTGCACCTGTACCAGTACCGCCACCCATACCAGCAGTAACGAATACCATGTCTGCACCTTGAATTGCATCTTCAATTTGTTCACGTGATTCTTCAGCAGCTTTTTTACCGATTTCAGGGTTAGCACCCGCACCTAAACCACGCGTTAATTTTTCACCAATTTGAATTTTTGATTCCGCTTTAGATAAGTTTAAAGCTTGTCCATCTGTATTGATTGCAATAAATTCAACATTATTCATTCCGTGATCTATCATTCGGTTAACGGCATTATTACCGCCACCACCGACACCGATGACTTTAAGTGTCGCCAAATGATTAAATCCTTGTTCAAATTCTAACATTTACAATTCCTCCTAATCTTTGTAGCCAATTACTCAAATAATGATCTCATAATTTTTTTGAACTTACTTTCTTCTTGTTGATGTGGTTCACCATTTGCATGTCTTCCATCTCGTTCAGTTTCAAGTTCATAATCATCATATTTTTCATATCTTTCATTGTCATGATAACCTGCATCATGATTTGTTCGTTCTGTTTCCATTCTGTCGTCCGAGTGTTTCTTGTTTTTCTTTTTAAAGAAGCCATCAAAACCACCCATTCGAGATTCGTGTCGTGGTGTTTCATCTACGATAACTTCTTCTTCAATTTCCTCGTCATCATGATTACTAATTGTAACATAATCCAATAATTCATCAAAAGCAATACTACTAGAAATTGTGGAAATTGCTGAAGAAAATTCTGGTTTGCGAATTCCCATTTGTGAAGGGGTATGAATACGTACTTTTTCACTCACCATATCTGTTAATAATTCTTTAACACCTAATAAGTTTGCTGAACCACCTGTTACTACAAAACCACCATTTACTTTTGTAAGTTGTAGTTCTTGCAATACATCAAACACTTCAAAGAAAATATCTTCTACACGTGCTTCAATGACATCTGCGAGTTCTTTTTGAGTAAACTGTGCTGGTGTCTCACTGTCAAGTTGTTCTACTGTAAACACATCTTGATCAGAAGCTGAATCATAAAATGCATGTCCATATTGTTGTTTGATTTTTTCAGCAGTGTCGTATGTAGTATTTAAAAATTGTTGAATGTCTTCGGTGATATGTCTACCAGCCATTGTCACAACATCAGCATCTACAAGTTCTCCACGTTCATAAAACGCAATTTGTGTTAAATCTTCACCGATGTCAATGACACACGCACCTAATTCTCTTTCCGTAGCCGATAAAATAGAGCGATAGTTATATGCATCTGAGTAGACATCTAACACATCTACACCGCTTGCTTCTACACATTTAATCATATTGATTAACAATGTTTGTGGAACGGCAATAACTCCTGCATCTACTTCTAATGAATGTCTTGCAACAAGTTCTTTAGGGTCTGTCACTTCATTGTTTCCATCAACAACGAATTTTAAAGGGAATGTGTTAATGACTTCAGTGTTGGGTTCAACATTTTTCTCACGGATGCCTTCTAAAACATTTTCAATATGTGTCCCTTTGATTTCTGTATCTTCGTGAAACTCTAACGCGTTAGATTCATCAAAAACCTCTGTACCCACAATCGGTAATTTAAGGAAGACTTCTTTAATATCTACACCTGACGCAATGGATGCCTTTTTAATCGTATCTTTAATAGCTTGTTTTGCAATATCAAAATCATCTATTAATCCATTTTTAATGCCACTAGTATAGGTTTGCCCTGTACCTATCACATTAATACCATTATGAAATTTTTCACCAACGATTACCTTAACGCTTGATGAGCCTATATCTACGCTCACATAATAATGCTCTTCCATAGATAGGCACCTCCTGACATAATTCTTATTCACACTATAAACAGTTTACAATAACACACTTTCAATGTGAACTATAAACACGTTGATTTTAAAACTTTTTTGACTTTTTATTCTTTTTCGTTCTCTTTAATTTTATTTAATGCTTTTTGTAAATCATCTTTTGCTTTATCTTCAGTCGCAGTACCAGATTGAAGCTCTTGTGAACTCGCTGATCCATTGTCATTATTTTTCTCATTTGCATAAGGAATAAATGTTGCCCCGACTGACAAATCAATATAACCTGATTTTTTTAATTTACCTGATTCATCCTTTTCTAATGCTTGAGACATACTTGGATAATATTCTAGCTTTTTAGCTATTGTCGTTGTTTTACCTAAAACTTCAATACCATCTCTCATATAGAGTCTAATAAGATTCGGTTGATCTTTTTCAGGTGCAAAATTGATTTCTGAAATTTGAGCGCGTGTCGTTTGATCCATTTTTTGCAATGCTTCAACCATTTTTCGTTTTTCTGACCCTTTAAATCCATTTAAAAATGGCACTTCATTTGGGACGGTACCTTCAAAATCTTTAATCACTTTTCCAGTCTCAATAATAGGTACTACTTTGTCTTTTTCTTGTGTAATGCCAACGAGATCATGCTCTTTGACATCTACAATGATGGTGTTAGGAAATGCTTTGTGAATTTCAATAGATTTAATAAGTGGATTTTTTTCTAACCGTTCAATAGCTGCTTTTGAATCATAAGCATACACACGAGGTTGATGATTGATTTGCAACTCTTTTTTTACATCATTTTTAGGTACAAAATGCGTGCCATTTACTTCTGCATCATGTACCTTACTTATCGGTGTAAACATAAATAACGCAATACAAAAGACGATAATTACTAAACCTAATACTAAATTACGTTGAAATCGGCGTCTTTTTTTTAATTGTTTACGTCGCTTTTCTTTAATATATTCGTTATCTATTTTTCTAACCGGTTCACTCATTCATGTCACACCCTTTAATGTGATGGTAAATGTTTACGGAAAGCATTGATAAACACTTCACCACGTTGCTCAAATGTGTCATATTGATCCCAACTTGCACACGCTGGTGAAAGCAATACAACATCATTAGGCTCAATAATGCCTTGAACTAAATCGACAGCTTCTGCAACATCTTTTGCAGTTAACACATACTTGCCTTGGCTTTCACCTAACTTCACAAATTTGTTTTGCGTCTCTCCAAATGTAATCATAACACGCACATTTGTCATATAAGGAATGAGCTCATCAAATTGATTACCTCTGTCAAGACCACCACACAACCAAATGATAGGTTGTTTAAATGAATTCAATGCAAACTGTGTCGCTAATGTATTGGTCGCTTTTGAGTCATTGTAATATTTGTTTGTCTTATTGTTGCCAATGTATTGAAGACGATGTTCAATACCTGAAAACGTCGTTAAAGATTGGATGATTGCGGTAATTGAAATACCAGCTAATATCGCAGCCATCATTGCTGCTAAAATATTTTCTAAGTTGTGTTCACCCGGCAAAACAATGTCATCTAAATGTATAAGGTTTATCCCTTTGTACACGATGTAGTTATTCTCCACATATATACCATCTACTGGTTGTTGTGTGGAAAAGTAAATAATTTTTGATTTCACTTTAGACGTATCAATTAAATGTCTTTGATGATAATTAAAAATCAAGTAGTCGCGCTCTGTTTGATTTTCAAATATACGCTTTTTAGCGTTTTGATAATTTTCTAAGTCACCATGATAATCTAGGTGTGCAGAATAGATATTCGTTATGATTGCTATATGTGGACGGTACTTTTCAATGCCTAAAAGTTGAAATGAGGATAACTCAGTCACTAAATATTCATCTGCACGCACATCTTGTGCCACTTTTGATGCTACATATCCAATATTACCAGCAAGGTGACCTGTTTCGCGACTTTTGCTAAACATGTCTCCTATCAAAGATGTCACCGTAGTTTTGCCATTCGTCCCAGTAATACCAATAATAGGTGCTTCAGAAATTAAATAGCTTAATTCAACTTCAGTTAATATTTTCAAGCCTCGTTTTTCTGCCTCTTCTAAAATAGAAATAGAATATGGAATACCAGGATTTTTAAATATGATTGGAGATTCATCTAACAACGCAAGCGGATGTGCGCCACTTACCACTTTAATGCCCATAGTCTCCAAATCATGCGCGTGAGCATCGTGCGATAAATCTTTACCATCATTAACAGTAACGTCTGCTCCAAGTAGGTGTAACAACTTCGCACACTCATACCCACTTTTTGCTAACCCAATGACGAGTACTTTTTTCCCTTTTAAACCTGTATAGTTTAACAATTAGCTCACTCCTATCCATAAGCCGATAAGGCCAGAAATTAAACCGACTGTCCAAAATACACCTACTACTTTCCATTCACTCCACCCAACAAGCTCAAAATGATGGTGAAGTGGACTCATTTTGAATACGCGTTTACCTGTTAATTTGTACGAAGTAACTTGAATCATCACTGATAGTGTTTCAAGGACGAAAACTAGACCGATAAATAATAGTGACAATTCTTGGTTTAACATAATTGAGATGGTCGCAAAAATACCACCTAACGCTAAACTACCTGTATCTCCCATGAATACTTTAGCTGGGTTAATATTATACGGTAAAAATCCTGCTAAAGCGGCAACCATAATCACACAAAATAAACCTATCGCAGGTTGTGCCAAAATAAAACTCATCACGGCATACATTGAAAAACCGATGATTGATAAACCTGTTGCAAGTCCATCTAATCCATCTGTTAAGTTAACTGCATTTGAAAAACCAACTTGCCAAAAAATGATAAAGATCACATATGCAAACGATAAAGGAATTGAGATATCCGTAAACGGTAAGTTAATACTTGTTGAAAAGTCGAAGGCATTCATTCCTTTAGCAACAATAAAGAATACTACAGCGATAACAATTTGTGCTAAAAACTTTTGTTTACTTGTCAATCCTTGGTTATTTTTCTTTACAACAATAATATAATCATCTATAAAACCAATTAAACCGAATCCTAACGTAACAAATACGAGTAATAATAATGGGCTAGCGGTATCCACAAAAAAACTTGCAATTAAAGTTGTGACAATGGCGCTAATTAGAAAAGTAAGTCCACCCATAGTTGGTGTTCCGTTTTTTTTCATATGGCTTTCGGGCCCTTCCTCACGAATGCTTTGCCCAAATTTCATTCTTTTTAATGTCGGAATCAATACAGGCACGAGGACGGCCGTAATGATAAAAGCGATAATTGCGATCAAAAAACTCATAGTCGTTCTCCTTTTTATTCAAACATGATTAATTTAATTAATAATATATAATTGGAGGTGAAACAGAAGTCAAACTCTCATTTGAACTCGTTGCTCCACCCCCAAGTGTTTACATGTTATCTACAATTGTTTATGCGCGTCATGTTCGATACGCGTACAAAACTATTGCGATTTTAATTCTACTTCAATTTGTTGCTTTTTATTGATAGCAGCATGTGGTGAGATGGATTGTGATTTCACAAAACCACTTCCTGTAACTTTCACTTTAATACCGGTTAGAGATTCAAAGGCTATTAAATCATCTCTCGTCCATCCTGTCATATCTGGCATTGTTAGATCGCCATCTGTCATTACGAGTACGTTACTGTTCGGTAGTAACTTCACATTGCGATCTGGACTTTGATTTACAACTTTTTCGCCATTACCTATGATGACAGGGTTAAATGATTTCCCTTTAAGCGTATCTTCAGCTTTTTGTAAAGATTGGTTCGTGACGTCAGGTACTTCATTCAGTTTACCATTATTTTTCACTTCTTCGTTACCCACATTTAAATATTGCAATGTATTTTGCATGATTGGTACAAACGCTCGGCTCACACCCATTTCATATGCTTCTTGGTCGCGTTTTTGGGCAAGACTCATACCCGCATACACAACAATTCTAGGATCTTTACTTGGCGCATGGCCGATAAAACTCACAAAATACGGATTTGCACCTTTAACGTATCCCCCATTTTTTTCGTCAGCAACTTGTGCAGTACCCGTTTTACCACCGATGCGATAACCGTCAACGCGGTAATTTTTAGCATTACTTTTTTCACTATTTACAACTTCATCAAGTTGTTTTTTCACTTTTTCAGCAGTCTCATTCGTAATCGGTTTTCCAGCTTCCTTGCGTTCACCTTTATAAAATGTTTTATCCTCGACGGGATTCATAATTGACTGAATGAAATAAGGTTGCAACATTGTCCCTTTATTGAAAAAGGCCGACTGCGCTTGAAGCATTTGAGCTGGTGTCACTGTTGTAGACTGTCCAAATGCAGACGTTTTTTGCATCAGTTCATTATCCCAAGCAATATGTCCGCTTGCTTCACCATCAAACAAACTGCCAGTTTTCTCACCAAATCCAAATTTTTCATACCAAGTTTTCATTTTGTCTGCACCGACTAAATCTTGAAGTTTCATCATTAAAGTGTTGGAAGAATACGTGAAACCAAGACCCATGTTAATTTCTCCCCAACCTTTTTTATTCCAGTCGTAAATGCGAGAGCCTTGAATATCTCTATAGCCAGATTCATATTTCTTTTTAGGATCAAATTCACCCTCTTGAATCGCTGCGGCTAATCCGTAACTCTTAAACGTTGAACCTGGTTCATAAGTATTTTGATACAAATCATTCGCCCATTTTTTCCCGAAACCTTCGCCTGTTTCTGGGTTAAAAGTTGGGCGTTGGCTAAACGCTAAAACTTCACCAGTTTTAGCATCCATGACTACCGCAAATAAATCTTTAGGTTCATAACGTTTAACCATGTTGTCTAACGCTTCCTCAACAAAAACTTGAATGTTTGAGTCAATGGTTAAATGAACATCGTCTCCACGTTCAGGTGCTACTTCATTTTTAGAATTCGGAGTAATATATCCCCAAATATCAGTAGTAAAAGAGGAATGTCCTTTTTTTCCAGTTAAATAACTGTCAAATATTTTTTCTACACCAAGCGCACCTTTCAATTCACCCGAATCCGGATCTTTTTGCGCCAAACCAATTAAATGTGACGCAAAATTACCGTTAGGATAAAATCGCTGCACTTCTGGGTATAAGGTTATTCCTGGCAAATTCATTTTTTCTATCTTCTCTTTGTCTTGGTATGTTAAACCTTTACCCGCTTTTCCAAACTCTACTTGGAAAGCTTTTTTATTATCTAGTCTTTTTTCAATGTCTTTTTCAGACATATCAATAACTCTCGCTAATTTTTTCGCTGTTTCTTTCTTATCTTTAACGTGTCGTGGCTTTTTGGAATCTTTACTCGCTTTAGGATCTAAGACAGCTGCTAATCGAAAACGATCAACATCTTCAGCCAAAACCTTTCCATTTCGATCAAAGATTTTGCCACGCTCTGCATGTTCTTCGAGTTTAGCTAAATATTTATGATTGGCTTTAACAATTAAATCCTCACCTGAGGAGTGGCCTGTTAACATTACGAAACTATATCTCAAAACCAATAGAAAAAAGAGCAGTCCAAAAAAGCTAATAAGGAGGACTGCTCCTAGTTTATTTTTTTTAATCTTAATTTTGCGTTTCGGCATTTTTACGCACTACCTTTACATTGTCATTCTTTAGACTCATACCCTGTTGTTGGGCTTTATCATAGATGCGTTTATATGATGCGTTTTGTTTTGTTTCTGCTTCTAATGCGCTATTTTGACTTGTTTGTTTTTCAATTTTTTGATTTAAATCTGCTATCTTTCCATTCGTATCATATGCATCCATTTTTAACGATAGCATATAGATACTGATTACGGCAATGATAGTTATCAACGATATGTATAACATTTTCTCAAACCTTGTCAAACCAACGACGACCGTTTTTTTAACTTGAGATTGACGCGTTTGTGTTTGTGGTCTCGTTTGAGGTTGAGGTCTTCTTTGCGGTTGCGCTTCTACATGGTGATATGGTTCATATATTCTTTCTACTGCCATTGAATTGTTTCGCCCCTTTATTTCAATATTTCAGCCACTCTAAGCTTTGCGCTTCTAGCGCGGTTATTTTCTTCCAAATCCGAATCACTAGCGACAATAGGTTTGCGATTCACACGTTTTAATTTCGGTGTGTACGCTTCTGGAACAACCGGCAATCCTCTTGGAACATCCGGTCCTTTTTCATACTCTTGAAACATTTGTTTACATAAACGATCTTCCAATGAATGAAAGGTAATGACAGAAATGCGTCCGTTTATTTTTACATGCTCAATAGCTTGCTCGAGAGAATCTTCAAATGCTGATAATTCATCATTAACTGCTATACGTATCGCTTGAAATACGCGCTTAGCAGGATGCCCTCCCTTACGCCTCGCTTTAGCGGGAATGCCTTCTTTAATAAGTTCCACAAGCTCTAATGTTGTTTCAATAGGTTGAATTTGTCGTTTAGATTCAATTTTACGGGCGATTTGCTTAGAAAACTTCTCCTCTCCATAACGGAAAAATATTTTAACCAAATCCTCGTATGGCCACTCATTTACAACTTCATAAGCGGAAAGTGACTGTGTTTGATCCATCCTCATATCTAACCTAGCATCATGATGATAGCTAAAGCCGCGTTCTGGAATATCAAGTTGTGGACTTGATACGCCTAAGTCATATAAAATACCATCCACTTTTTCAATGTGTAAGTCATTTAACACTTCTGCTAAATTTCTAAAGTTATTATGCACAAATGTAACTTTGTGAAGTTCGTTTTTCAGTTTCTCTTTTGCGTTGTTGATTGCTGTCATGTCTTGGTCTATAGCGATTAATTTCCCGCTGTCAGACAACTGACTAAGTAAATATGCAGAGTGTCCTGCGCCACCTAACGTGCAGTCAACGTAGACACCATCTTCTTTAATATTTAATTGGTCTACTGTCTCCTTCAATAACACGCTTATGTGATGGAACACTTCGAACCCTCCATTTTCATTTCACAGCTCTTATTTAAAAATCAAAATCAATTAAATCTTCTGCTATTTCTTCAAAACTGTCTTCAGATTCGTCATAAAAATCGTTCCATGTTTGGCGATCCCATATTTCAATACGGTTAGACACACCAATCACAGTACAGTCTTTATCAAGATTTGCGTAATCGCGCAATTTAGCAGGGATGTTGATTCTACCTTGTTTGTCAATTTCCACTTCAATCGCACCAGAGAAGAACATACGCATGAATTTTCTTGCGTCTTTTTTGGTCATAGGTAAGGTTTTCATTTTCTCTTCAATGGTTTGCCATTCTTCAAGTGTGTAACCGAACAAACATTTATCAAGGCCTCGCGTGATAATAAAACGCTCATTGAGGTCATAACGAAACTTGGACGGTACAATCATACGTCCTTTAGTATCAAGTTTGTTTTCGAATTCACCCATGAACATCTTATCTCACCTCACCTTATTTATAATTTACCACATCTCCCCACTATCCTCCACTAATTCTGTAAAAATGTCCAAATTTTATCAATTTAGACACAAAAAAGAGAGGTTCGAATTTCTTCGAACCCCTCTCAAACCATTGATATAATCATATTTCTATCACAATTTGTTCAAAAGTGTAATCGAGTGGAGGGAAAGTGGAGGACGTGTACATATCCCACCCAAAAATATTTAAAAATTGGATTGGATTGAGTACACGTTCTTGTAACCCACCCATCGGATGGAGCACAGACGTTAATTGATTAAAATGTCGCATACTAATGTCATTCTCTTTTTCGATATTTCTTAAATAACGTTGTTTCAAATACTCGTATTGGTGAAGTTGTATTTTATGATTTTTCTCTAATAAATTTTTATTATCTACTGTTGCTGACATTTCTCTTGCTAATTTGTCATAAAAAGATTTTTGATGTGCAATCATTTGTGTAATATCATTTAATACCGTTTCTGATGCCTGTGCGCGTACAAACCTATTTTTTGCATCTGTTGCACCTTTTTCAATCACTTCATTTATATTCAAATCATATTGTTTGAGTAATTTTTTAGTTTTAGGTGAGACATATGTTATTCTCATTCGCGGTAACACTATAGGCATCTTAATGTCTAATGTTTTAAACGCATCGTGTAATTCAGCCCAATATTTAATCTCACTCGGGCCACCTATAAAAGCGACTGTATTAAATAGCCACTCTTGCATTAATGGACGTGTAACCACATTGTTAGAAAATCGTTCAGGTGCTTGTGAGATTATCTGTTGTAAATCTTCTTCTGAAAACTCCCCGTCATGTTTAGTCGTCACGTATGCGTTATTTTGGTAGCGAAGTAATTGGCGTTGACCATCTATTTCTAAAAACAAATGTACGTTGGTATCTGTTTCAATCATTTGCGGTAATCCATGAGCAACTGTTTTATCTTGTCCTTCTCTAAAGGCACGATCCACTTCCAAATGGTGTTTTAATAATGTTTTTAAGAATGGACGCTCTAATTCTCTTAAAGGTTGATAACTTGCATCAATTAGTAAAATACCATGGTGCTTAAAACATCGATGTATCAGATGTTTAAACAAGTCAGACCAATTAGTTGAAAGACGCACCATATCTTTTAGATCGTGGATGAGCTGCTTTGTGTAAGATGTTTCTGGAATTTCTTTAAAATAGTGTTCAATGACATGCATTAGTGCTTCATCATCATGTTTAAAGTGAGAGACAGACGTCTCTGGTGGCGTCATGGTATGATACTTCACTTTTGTGAGTTGACCTTTTTCTTCATTATATACATACGTATGATTGACCTCATCAAAATCATGATCTTCCCCCGCAATCCAGAATACAGGAACAACGGGTTGTTGATACGTTGTTGATAGCTCCGATGATTTGACAATGATAGATAACACTTTATGAAACGTATATAATGGTCCACTTAATAGCCCTGCTTGCTGACCACCAATTACAACTTTTGCACCTTGAGCCAAATGCTCAAGGGCACGCGCTTGCGCTGTTGATAGAGATAGATCAGACATGTATTGTCGAATAACGTTTGCTAACTGCTGCTCTCTACCATTATTCGATTGTGCCATACGTGTCTTAAAACTTTCATCTTTGTTAGGATCAAAATCATAAAATTGCATCAAATTATGATCGTGTTGTGTATATTGAGATATAAATTGATCCTTTTCATTCACTATGACTTTATAACAATCCATGCTTTGTCTCCTTAAACCGTATTCCCTAACAGTATAATCATAAAGAATCATTATGACAATTTAACGGCTTATATTTACTACAGTTAGGCATCTTCACTGTAATCAGTATCTTTCAGAAATACAGCTAAGCATCACAATTTATATTTCACGCATAAATAAGCCAATACCCACTGCTTAGCGTTAAAGTATAAGTGGAGGTGATTCAAATGGGAATCATAATCGAATTAATTAAACAAATCATCGCAATATTCACATCAGGTGGAAAACAACCCATCCAAAAATAATCAAT
The DNA here is from genome assembly GCF_002901865.1 of Staphylococcus agnetis. Lineage (GTDB taxonomy): Bacteria > Bacillota > Bacilli > Staphylococcales > Staphylococcaceae > Staphylococcus > Staphylococcus agnetis. The sequence continues at coordinate 34,606 of NZ_PPQF01000056.1, read as the reverse complement.
AATCAACTATCTATTCTCTCTCACAAATCAACAGGCTTAAACGACTCACGTTTAAGCCTGTTGATTTTTACTTTTCATTACATAAATAAATAAGTTATAATTAAATAAAAATACAAGGGGGTCGTTTTGATGACAAAGGTGGTACATCTAGACATTAACTATCGTACAGAGGAACTTTTCGAAGAATTTAGAAACTTCGGAAATAAAGACCTCTATATGGTCGATGAATTGCATGGGGAAATGATTGATGCAAGCTCAGACTCACCGTTTTATGGCATTTATGTCGGTGAAAAGATAGGTGCACGTATGGCACTTTATCGTAAAGGGGAAGTTGAAGAAACATACTTCCCAGATTATGATGACTATTTAGTCGTTTGGAAATTAGAAGTTTTAAAGAAATATCAGGGAAAAGGCTATGGGTCTAAATTACTTGAATTTGCCAAATCATTTAATGAACCCATTAAAGCGATTGCACGTTTTGAATCTAAATCATTCTTTATTGATAATGGTTTTAAAGATTTGAACGCCAAAAATGATGATGGGCATGACATTTTAATATGGGATCCAAAGCATTCATAAACATTAATTATAATACCCCTTGCAAGGTGAAATTTTTTTCCAAACAAGGGGTATTTTTAAACATATTTTCATTTAACAAGTTATATTTTTTGATGGCTTAACCGCCGATTAAACCAGAGATGACATTGATACCTTTAGCTAAAATATCTGCAATACCAGTCCCCATAGATACCCAATCATGATTCATACCTGCTTGAATCGTATCTTTAATTACATTAATTAAATCTGACATAAACGCCACTCCTTTAGTTATAGATTTTCCAAAACAAAATAGCGATTGATTGAATCGCGCTTTGTTTTGTTATCCACACTATAACGTGACATTTTATTAAATTGTCTCTCAGTTCTAAAAACGCCAATTTTCATACTTAACTGTCCAACTCACATCTTTTTAAAGACGTTTGAGTTGCCTATACGTCTTACGCTTTTACAATCTCTTTACATCCCTGACATGTAATTTAATAAACAATGCGGTAATACAAATTTTTTTAACCTTAATGACATCCATCTCAGTGTTTATATTCGAATTGATTGTTGATGAGTTACAACTTCAGAAATGTACCCTACACAAAATATTATCCCCTAAAAACAGCTGGATGAAAAACAGTTACGCTTTATTATGAATGCCTAGGCGTTTAAAAAAATGATGTTTAAAACAGTTATGCAACTATAACGTCATTATAGGAAACGAAGCCCTATTTTGAAGTCATGCCATTTATACTTAAGATGTAATTAAATAAGAGGAGGTTATCATTATGATCTGGACTGATATCATTCTTGGCATTATCAAATTAATCAAAGGCTTAGTTGACACATTTACTAAAAAATAAGCACACTATAAAAACCAATGTATCGTAAAGGTACATTGGTTTTTTCATTTATATATTGTTTTTAATTGCTTTCCTTACTATCCCCACACTGCAATTTATCCCCGCCTTATTTACTTCTTAAAAATAAACAAATAAGCTAAATATTACTTGCTTATCATAATAATCATGTTATGATATTTTCAAAAAGAACCGAGGCGCATATTATGCATAGTAAAAAACAACCAATATTAATTTATTTGACATTGTTTTTATCTACGACGTTGATTGGAAGTTTACTATTATACCTCCCATGGTCCGGTCAAAAACCAATATCATTTTTAGATGCTATGTATGTTGCGACTAGCGCTTTTACAGTGACCGGATTGGCTACTGTAGATATAACAAAGCAATTCAACCTACTTGGCGATATCGTGATTATGACATTGATTCAAATAGGTGGTATGGGGATAGTAACAGTGTCCATGTTGGCATTAAAATTCACACAAAAATCGCTTTCAGTGCGAGAAAATATACTATTTCAACTTGAGTTAAATACTGAAGATGCACGAAACTATACATTTTTTCTGAAATCAATCTTATTATTTAATGTGATTTTTGAGGGAATCGGGACATTTATTTTATCTTTTGTATTTGTACCGCAGTATGGATGGGATCGAGGTATCTTTATTAGTCTATTCACCTCAATATCATCTTTAAATAACGCTGGTTTCGCACTCTTTTCAGATAATTTAATTTCATATGCTACGAACCCGATTGTAAACTTAACAGTTGCACTTTTAATTATTTTTGGTGGTCTAGGTTATATTGTTTTGTTAGATTTAGTCACTTTGAAACGCGGTAGGCGCTTACAATTCCACTCTAAAATTACAATCATGTTAACCTTCATTTTAATCACTGTCGGCGCATTTTGTTTTTGGATATTAGAAATGAATGGTGTTTTAAAATCAATGACCTTACCGCAACAAATCCAAGCATCGCTTTTCCAATCTATTACGACACGTACCGCTGGCTTCAATACTGTAGACATGTCGCACCTAGCACCTGGTACGATGTTATTAATGATTCTTTTAATGTTTATAGGAGCTGGGCCAATGAGTGCTGCTGGCGGTATTAAAGTGACGACATTTGCTTTAGTCATTGCTTTTGTTATTACAATTTTAAAAGGACATCAACATACGCAAATTTTTAATCGTACTATTGTTAGAAAACAAATGGAGAAAGCTTTAGCAATAGCCATTGCTGCGAGTAGTTTTGTCATACTCATTATTTTATTAATTTCCATTGCTCAACCTAATTTGAATTTTGAAGACTTAGCATTTGAAGTTGTATCCGCTTTTGGTACTGTAGGATTGTCTACAGGTATCTCCACAGAATACAATTCAGTTGCAAAAATACTCATTATTTTAACAATGATTGCAGGAAAAATTGGGGTATTAACGCTTTTAAGTGTTATCCAAACACCAACACGAGAAACATTTCATTATGCTAAAGGACATGTTTATTTATAAAGTTGTCAGCCACTGCCTTAACTAAGTCGGTGGCTTTTTTAACTTAAGCATTTCGTTTATAGGTTAATATACGTGTTTCCCATTCATCATCACATCGTTCATCGATAACTTTGAAAAAAGGTTTTAAACGAATATCAACCTCAATATCACTGTTTGAAAATTGTGGATATTTTTTAGTATATGACGACGAGATACGATTGAGGTATAATATTTATATTATCATTTAGGAGGACACAAATGAGTTATCTAATTGTACTATTTATAATTTTGAGTGGAATTGGCCACCTTATTGTATTAAACAAAATTAACAAAACACGCCGAGAAATGAGTGGCCTCCCTATCGGAACAACATTTCCAAATTACAATAAACGTTCAAAATCTCAAAGACGTCATGTTGTGATTGCTGTCAGTACGACGTGTACGGTTTGCCAACGCCTATTCAAGACATTTTCAAAAATGTCAGATACAGCACACATCACACTTGTTTTTGTAGATGAACCTCCTGTTGTGGAAGCATTTGTCGCACAACATCCTCATTTAAAACGGATCAATATTGTGACACGATACAATCGTGACGATTTATATCTTAAAAGTACACCGCTTGCGTTTATATTAAACCAACAAGATATGATTATTGATAAAATATCATTAGTCAGTTTAAAAGAAATTGAAACATGATATGCTTAATAAAATAACTCAGCAAAAAGGATGAGAAACATGTTACTTCTATTATTACTTACATCTGTTTTAGGCACGCTTAATATCTTACTATTTATTGCCATTGCGCTAGATCAGCAAGGTGGATTTGAATTTTTTTGGAAAATAGATCATATTCCTCACATTGAGAAATATGTCATTCTCCTTTTTGCTGTAGGTGTCATCATGCTTTTGGTCTCTGTCTACCTCCTTCTATATATATTAAAAGCATAGCGATTACTGCTATAGTACTCATCATTTAATGTCCTCGGATCATCGTCCTCCATCTCACATTTATATAATGTTGTAATTTTTTTGTGAATGGTGTCAAAAGAAAATAAATTTTTTAAAGCTCATATTGATTTATCGTTATGGATTAGCTATAATTAATCTTGTGTTAAAAATGTCCTGGTAGCTCAGCTGGATAGAGCAATGGCCTTCTAAGCCATCGGTCGGGGGTTCGAATCCCTCCCAGGACGCTAATAAGAGAAATTTAAACACTTTTCAAAATTAAGAATCCCATAACGACGGGGTTCTTTTTATTTTTATTGTTATTTACATACCATATCACACTAACTTTTAGGGACCCTTTAGGGACCCAAGTTAATATTTAAGTCAAGGTAATATTATTGAACATCAAACATCTCAAACGAAAAGATTAACTCTAATTTAAATATACCTTAAACAAACTTTTAGAATGATAATATATGTTATCATATTGTAGTAATTTAATCTAAATTTAGTTTGAATATAAAAGAATTGATTTTAAGGAGGTTTTTATGTTTGTGAATGAGATTAAGCTTACTAAGCATTGGTTCACCGCTTTGATTACGTTATATGTACTAATTATTCTAAAAACAACATATTCGATTAATTTTGGATACTTTGATTATTTATTTTTACCAATCGCAGGTATTGCAACGTTATATTTTCAATATGGAAAAATGGGTGTAAAAAAATTATTAAAATTACCTAAAGCTAATATGCTTTTATGGACCCCATTAATAGCATTATCTTGTATACTTATAGGTGCTTCTACAGTTTTAATAGGAAAACTTTTAGGTATAGCTAATTTATCTGCTAATCAAGGAATTGAACAAATATCCAATAGTAATGACCTATTCTCAAAGGGTATGTTTTATGCTCTTGGATGGATTCACTTATTAGGAGAAGAATTAATTACTGCTGCAGTTTGTTTACCGATTCTAATTTTACTTTTAAAATACACATCTAAAAAAATCGCAATATTTACTTCAGTGTTAGTTAGTTCACTGGTGTTTGGTGCTATTCATTTACCAACTTATGATTGGAATGTTTATCAAAGTCTAATAGTTATAAGTGCTATAAGAGTCCCTTTTACATTTATGTGGTTTAAATCAAAGTCATTGTTAGGTGGAGCGATATCTCATATTGCTTTAGACTATATTTTGATATCAACAACCTTATTTTTATAGATAAAAAAAGCCGTAACTTTTTATTAGTTACGGCTAAGCACTTACTAATCTAGATACTGTTGCTAATTAGGGTAAAATAATCATATCATTTTAAAAAAAATTATGCAACCTTCTAAACAATTATATTAAAACACACCACATTAACCTACCCTCATTCGAGGACACAGCAAACCGATTCGTCAATCGCACATGTGAATTCTCAGTTAATGTGATGTAGGCACTTTAAGCGGTCTGTGCCAGTGACCGAGTCGTTTCATGGAACAACTATTTCATATAACCATTATAGCATAAATTAAGACTTATTTCTTTTTCGACTTTGGATATAGTATGCACTACCTAACAAACCGATAGGAATACCTAATAAAGGGCTTATGATGGTACTCGTTATAATTGTCGCAATAGCTAAAATACATAAATTTTGAAAGTTAAATTCCAAACTTTTTAAATCTTCCCAAGATTGTTTTATTACATCTTTTATTGACATAGTAAAACCTCCTTTCCGCTTAAATAAATAATATCATTTTTTAATTAAAAATATATAGGTCTATAGACCTAACAATTGTTTGATTTACACAAATTATATTTCAGCACAAAAACAGGCTAACCATTACGACTAGCCTGCAAACATAGGTTTAAAACAAATTGATCAGTCTATAAATTACCACAAACAAAAAAGACGGTCAATTAAGACCGTCCCAATTTTTAAACATTACATACAAGACACAAGGTTATAATTTGAGCATAAGGGAATATGCCTAAAAATAATTTAACATATGCATATTTTATAAATCAACTCATAACCACTTAATATTTCCCCAATACTTTTCATTCTTTATTTTTTCTTCCTTATCTGTGATTTTACATACAGCACAATAGAAATAGGCTTTACTTGCACCTGGCGCTTGATATTTAAATCTTATCCACCAATAGCCATCTTTTTTTATCACTTGATCAAACTTAACCCAGTCATCTTTACTATATAGCCAAGACGCTTGGTCAACCACTTCGCCATTTAATCCTGCTTGGCGTCGGACTTTAATCGCTCTGTCTGGATAGAATGTTCCACTTAACCCCCAAGATATACGATTAACTTGTGTTTTACCCGCTAACGTACCGCCGATAGGTTTACCGTGTATAGCCCCAGCTATCTCACGACAATATTTATCAATATTTCTCTTGATATAATCCATATCACTTTTGTTAGTGATAAAACCTAATTCAGCTAGTCTGTAATTGACGTTTAACTCTGCTGATACATTGACATTCAACAAGTCATTACGTGGCGTCACACCTCGAATTTGACCCAAATTAGACTTAATGACAGACTGTATGCCATTGTCTATTGTGTCTGCATTAAACTTATTTGAAATAATGACATGCCCACCACTAGCGCCTCCACCTGACCAGTCTAAATGAAACTCAACAACTACATCAGGATTCTGGTTGTGCTTAAGCCAGTATAAGCCATAATCTTTTTTATTACCTAGACGCTGACCATATGCAGTGTCTTGATACATATCTTGCGACATGTTAGACCCACCGTACAAATAAACATCATGTCCTGCTGTTCGTAGATACTTGGCGACATTTGGCACGATGTTCTTACGTATAAAATCACGTTCATTAGCCCCATTACCTGTTGCGCCTGGATCTGCATAGCCATGTCCTGGCACTAAAGCTATTTTAAGCTTTTTAGGGTTAGGTTGCTTCGACGGTAGGACATTCTTGATGGATTTCTTCCCCGCATAATTTAAACGAATAAACCACATCGGATTGTCATATTGGTGCCAACGTCTTGTCGCAGTTTCCCAACCTGGACGTCCATTTACATATCCTCCACCTTGCCAGTTCTGCTCAATCACTTCGAAACTATTTAATGTCGCTTGAGTCACTATTGCTACATGACCACACCCGCCACCATATCGTCCATTGAATATTACAATGTCACCAGGTAAAGGAAGAAAGTTAGGTGTATTCTCATGTACAGTTGCGATATTATTTAAAACTGATGCATTGTCTGTATGAATGTTTTTGGCATACATACCACTTAACCTTAATCCAGTCGTATAGTTAAAATACGCATTAGCATAGTCGTAACATTGGTAACCGTAGGCACCATCAAAGTCGTATTGCTTACCTACAGAGTTGTTGAGCCATTTTATAGCCTCATCTAAAGTTCTCATTTAATCACCTCAAAAAGAGAACCCCTAAAGGTTCTCCTCGATTTCAACTGGTTCGACAATGTCTTTTTGAGGCATAGCGCCAGTTGCTTTAATATACTTTTGTTCAGCTTTATACTTTTTCATTTTCTGATTAGCCCATTGTGCCTCTTTAGTGTTCGGGTTGTTTTTGTACGCCATATACAAGCCCATAACTGTCATTAATAAAGAAGATATATCCTCCTCGCTAATCACTGGCAAAGGGTTGATACCTTTTGTTGTTAAATACTGATTGACTAAAGCTAATAATAAAACAATATAACGTGCTACTACTTTAATATCCATTCAATTCATCTCCTTAAATTAAAAAGCCGACCAGGAAAGGTCGACTTATAATCTTAGTAATCTGTCATAAACTACATTTGAAATTGCGTAACCGCCATCTCTGTTAGGGTGTACGCCGTCTGAATACATCAATCCATTGGCGTTAGTTGTAGCAAAGTTACCTAATGCACGTACTAAACTAACATGTCCTAACTGTAAATCCTTAGCAATCTTTAATTGTGTGTCGCTATAATCTTCAATAGTATTTAATTTAGTACCGTCATACTTATTGCCACTAGGTGCGATTAAGAAGATGCTAGCGTTTGGTTTAGCTTCTTTAATACGTCCTATCAACTCTTTCATTTGGCTTTCGTAATCACTCAATGATACACTTTGCGCCATATCATTAGTGCCTAATAAGATTCCAAATGTGTTCGCACGGCAACGTTTAAGTTGGTTGATGTAGTTAGTGCGGTCAACGTCAATATAGTGTTTAGCGGTACTACCACCGTTACCAATCTTGTGAATAACTACACCTTTGTTACCTTTATATGCGTATGATCCAATGAAAGTCGTTGTGCCTGATACATGTACAATATTAATAGTGTGTTTACCTAGCGTCATTGAAATTGGCGTCACTTCTTGACTAGCATCAACTGTCGTCCAATCCCCGCCGTCTACATTATATTTCCATGTACCAGTGTTGCCGCTTTGTGTGTGAATCTCGTAAAAGTCAACATCTTCATTGAAAGTAACTTTAATACTGTCGTCAGGTGTTGTACTTTCTACTTCTTCAATGGCTAAACCACTAACATCAGTCCCTTTGTTACGTTCAACCCACGAACCAGTTTTACCAACAGTTACCGCACCTGCGCCTAAAAAGATGCTATAAAAAGACACAAATCCGATACCCCCGTCACCATATACCTTTTGCATTCTGTCACGCAACGGCAAGGTTAATCTGTCACCTTGTTTAAATTCTCCACCTTGTACCCAACTGTCCCCGATAAACGCAATCTCTAATCTTTGATTTACATCGGGATTACTTTGTTTACTAGCCTCTGCTGTGTAACTTTTTAAATTAAATTTACCGTAAACATCAGTAATATCTTGTTTAACTTGTACATTTGATAACTCTAAGTAATCAGACGGAATATACTTCTTATACGGTACAAATTGACTAGGTAACGATGTCCCTGCAACTAACATTGTACTTCCAACGGCGGTTGTTAAAGTGGATATTCTTACAAACTGTGCATTCGTTGGCTTTGTAATTTGGTTAGTAGATGTTGTTGTTGTCTTGATGAAGTTACCGTTTACATCGTAAAAAGCGTATAGGTTCAATGTATTATTCTTGATGTACTCTGCACTATCACTCAACGGGATAAAGTCACTAGCCGAATAACTAGTGTTAGATGATAATGCACCAGTTGTAGGGTTGATGTATACGCCATTCGTCACTTTGTTTGGATTGAACATATTTTGAGAAGATTTAATGAAGTTTAACTTCTCAATCCCTACATTAGAATCCGCAATATTGTTATTCTTAACTACATTGTCACGTAACTCAACAACTAGTCCGTTCAAATAATATTTGAACTGTTCATAAGATGTAGAAACTCCACCTTTTTCGATTTGATAGCCTTTGTAAGTGTATGTACCACCCACACCATCATTGATGGTTGTTGTTCGAATAAATTTAGTATTGCTAGGTGTTGTAAATGTACGTGTAGTTGTTGGTGTAACACGTGATAGTCCACTAATAAACTGTTTGTTGTTGTCATAAAACACAATAATATCACTATGACTTTGTGTATATTCTGTTGATGATTCAACTGGTATAAAATCACTTGTTACATAGGTGTTGTTATCTGATAACAATCCCGTTGTGTAGGACAGTAGTTTGCCAGATAACAAATTATACGGATTAAATATATTTTTTCCTGTAGTAATAAAGTCTGTTTTATTGTGTGTAACAGCTTTATCGTTAATAATCGATTCACCTGGCGCACCTTTTAACAAGTTTTGTTGTTCTTCCGTAAGGTTTTCAAAACGTATGATACCCTCGTCACCTTTCGGACCGGGAGGACCTTGTTCCCCACGTTCGCCTTGAGGACCTTGAGGGCCAGTTGCACCAATAGGGCCCGTTTCTCCTGTATCACCTTTGATACCTTGCATTCCCTGTTTACCTTGCTCTCCAGCGTCTCCTTTGTCGCCTTTAGGTCCAGTGGCTCCAGTTTCTCCTTTATCTCCTTTAACACCTTTAAACATATCAGGATTGCTATTAAGGTGTTCTATTACATCAATATTAAGGCGTGATTCGAAGTCGTCGCCTAAAAGTTGAATAGCGTTCTCTTTTACAATACGGCGGACAGTGTCATCTACAAGGGTTACAGATATTTCTTTCTGAACTACATCTTCAATACCACTATCTACAATTTCAAAAGAAAAATTAGCTACATGGATTGACTGTATATCATCTTCTAAAAATAATTTGCAATCCACCACGCCAATGTGTTTAATTACTTTTACAGGAACGTTATATTGTATTAAACCGCTGTGTGGCATTATTAAATCAACTGGTTCGTTCATAAAAATTGAACCATCTTCTAAAAATAAATCTAATTTGGGTTTCATTTTTGTTTGAGTTAGATCAACCGGATTACCTTCGTAATTAATCCTAACTCTAACAATAGCGGTATTCTCATCTTCTGTATAAAAACGAGTACCGATATTACCAATAGATACATTTTGGGTATTTATACTAGTGTTTACTTGAGCTATTTTATACACAGTTTATCCACATCCTTACTTGTATTTATCTTGTATATAATATTGTCCTTTTAAACCGATACGTTTATAAAAAGTGCTGATATTGCTTGCTTGATGTTCGCACCATTCAATAGCAGTTGCATACTGATGCGTTGCAGGATTTTTAGGGTTCCATCGCATCCGGTACAATGTGTTTTGTCCTTTATCGATATAATCCTGTCTTACAAATTTAGCTCCACCTATGATGGCTTTTGCTGGAGAAGTCCAACCTCTACTGCGCGCAAATGGTATGGCATTATTAGGGTTATTGTCAAATGCGCCAATACCGAAATAGTTATATACTCCTGCGCTACCACTTGCAAAATAAGAACGTCCATTCCCACTTTCTAAAAGTGCATGGGCTATCAAATAAATCTCGTTCAGATTATACTTTTTACAGCCTTCTGCAAAAGCTTTTCCTTCCCCAGATAATGTACCTTTGCCTTTAAGTATCACGTTTAATTTATCGACAGAAATACCTTGATACTTTCCTAGATTCAGCATTTGATAGCGTTGCGTGCTGCTATTCCAAATAGTGTTAGGGTTCATATATTTACTTGTTTCAGAGCGTGATGCAGCACCCCAACCCCAACTGTAAGATTTTTGAGGGCCTCCTCGTGCCATTTGTCTATCTAACGCTTGTTGAAATGTAAAAGGACTTCTCTCGACTACAATTTGAGGCGTCGATGGTTTAGACGCCCTTGAAGGTTTTGACTTATTAGATGATGTCGCAGGTGCATCAACAGTAGTGTTACTTTTAACTTTAACCTTCATCTTAGTGGTTACTGTAGTAATAGTTTCGCTCATCAACTTATCTTTATTGAGATACATTTCAATAACTTTTTTCTCGACTTCATCATACTTACTTTGGTCAGGTATGCCGTTTTTGATTAGGTCATAGTTAATTAAATCTTTCATAGTTCGCCAGATATTAGGGTCTACTTTCAAGCTACTACGTGACAATTTTAAATCCGTCCAACCTAACATCCACACTCCGTAAATCAACGCTCTGATTTGATTTAACATGAATTGTCGTTTACCTTCTGTTTGACCCCCACAGACTTCGATAACTAACCAACCAGGATATTGCGGAGCTTCTCTGTCATATGCTCTAGGCGTCCATACACGCTCTCTATCGACATACACATGAGGGTATTCTCCTTCTTCGATATATTTATTACGTTGTAAATAAAGCTCTTCTACAGAGCGCATATGCGATGATTCTTTAATGTATATTCCTTGCGGTTTAGGTTGCATATTGCCATAAGCTACTCTGTGGTCGATGTATTCTAATTTTTGATCCAGTATACTTGAAAAAGAAGTGTACTTTACTTTTTTGATTTCTTTCATTGATGGTTTGGGTTGGATAGCATCATTTTTAGGTTTATCATCATTTTCTGGAACTTCAGTAGGTTGTACTACTATAGCTTCAGGATGATAAGGAGGTCGGACAAATCCTGTCACACCATAATAACTATGTTTTTCTAACGAACCAGGAGACCCCGTCCATCCGTTTGAGTTACGCCAGTTTTGATCTACTGAATAAAAATAACTTTTGTTAGATGGACCTACAACGATAGCTGTATGTCCTGTACCATTATTGAATGAATCTTTACCCCATACTGCTATATCACCAGGTTTAGGTACAAAATTTGAACTGTTCGGATAAAATTTAAAACCTTTAGGGTATTTATAAAAAGCCATATGCATGGCGTTACCCCATGTAATAAAACCCCAATACCTTTTAAAAATATAGTTAGGTGTATCCCAACATTGTGCTCCTCTATACCCATCTATATCAATGCGTTTGCCAATGTTAGATTTAGCCCACGCTGCAACTTCACTGGCGGTCGGCTTTCTTTTTCGTGGATTAGGTAATCCCATTTATGCACCTCTTTTCTGCATAATAAAAAGCCGACGCCGAAGCGCCGACTTTCACTTAATTATTTACATCTGCCAAACCAAAAACACGCCCAAAAACTGTATCCAAATAGCATGGCGCTCACCTCCCTTATATGCCAAAAATCGTCCGCAATACTGCAATAACAATCGTACTTAAGATAGTACCGATTAATCCGAGAATCCACATTTTTATATCTCTGATATTTTTAGCGTTTTTTTCTTTATTCTTTTCTTCTTCTTCTCGATTGCGTTTCATTTCATCAAGAGTTCTGTCGAGTTTATCCCCGACTTTTTCTTGCGCTCTAAGACTCTGTTCGATTCTGTCAAGCTTTTCAAACGTAGTCTTATCATTTTCTTCTAAACGCATAATGCGCCATTCGTGCTCACGTCGTTTGATAAAGCCAAACACTACGCCACCTACTTTGTTTTATTATCTACAGCACTTGATACTCCACCCCTGTAATAGTTTTATATTCTTCGGCTGTAATCCATTTACAAACGACAAATATTTTAAATTGATCGTTTGTGTATAAATTTTCATCGTACAAATACTTTAATCCTTCTACACTCATCCCATAGCCCCTCCTTTTAATTGCGCAACTTCTAAAGTAAGATTGCCTATTAAAGATTTCAATTGTGTTATTTCGCTCTCTTGCGCAGCCACCTTTATCGTTAATTGACTAATTAACAAGTCTTTATTAACACTAGTCTCTTTCGTCAGTGTTTTTTCAAATTCTTCTTTTGTTGATCCAATCCATTGATTTTTATAAACATCAAAAAAGGCAGGTAAATACACACCTTCTGGAACGGGTACTTCTGTATATTCAAATTCAGGATAAACATTTTCTCCTTCTTCATTTTTAACAACTAAAAAAGGTTGTCCATTATGCACGTTATAAACTACTTTTTCGATTTCCAATTTAATCACTCCATCTCATTTCGCCGTAAAAATAGCTGTTTGAACGCCAAGCGTTTGTATCGCCATTAACGTAAAACCTTACCTCTCCGCTAGGACGTATAGTCACATATCCACCAGCAAATGCAGTAGAAACCGGAACCCTTACTGGGAATGATTGCGAATACTTTGTGAATGTAGGAGGAAGTTGCGCTATGATTTGTCCACTGGTAACATTAGACCCGTTTAACCTTAGATAATTAGTTGTTAATGTACCATTTACAACCTTTCTATATGCACATTTAAAACCAGTTTCTTCGCCATCACTATTAAATGCTGTATTTGATGTTGCGCCATTTAATAGATTGAATTCAATCCACCCTGTGTCGCTTGGGTTATTAACTTTTTGCCAATCCAACCAATTACTACTACCTGATTTAGTTCGTACATAAATGTCATTGCTGTTATAAGGTGAAAAATAAAATTTCATATAGCTATCGTTAACAACGTGTGCTGATAGAAAGCCGTTACTTACACCCTGCGGACCATTTGTAGGTGAATAAAGGTAATACAACCCACTTTTTGTAATTTGAGTAGGATTATTAAAATCTAATTCACGCACTGTGATAGCCATTCCGCCATCGGTTGTTAGTGGGGATTTTTGCCACTGTAACTCACTCAACTTTGTATCTAATTGAGCAGGCTTTACAAAGCCATCTCTATTTAATGTTGCGTTAAAATCAGCCACTTTTGTGTCAATGATCCCATTCGCATTTTGAGTTTTACTATCGAATTCACTCGTACGTTGTTTTACTGTTTCCTCAAAAGCGGTTTTGTTTAATTCATAGCTAGAATTCACTTCGCTACGCTTCGAGTCGATTTGGCGTAACGCATCATCACGACTATTAACAACATCTTCTGTAGCATTATTTTTAGCATCTTCCAAATCTTTTAAAGTTTTGGATTGACTGAGTTCAATTTTGCTTAAAGCGTCTTGTACAGTTTGTTTAACTAAATCAACTAGGCTAGTTAAACTGCCCACATCTTGTTTAACTTGTTCGACTTTCTTTTCGAGAACTTCTCTCAAGTCATCAAACATTCGAATGTAGCTAACCTTAATATCACTTTCGATTTGATTAACTAGACTGTCACGTACTTTAAACGAGAATGTGCCTAATACTACTGTGTCGTCTTTGTCGTTGTTGCTAGTGTCATTTAAGGATAAATACACTTCGCCTAGAACTGTCGAATTAGTGACGTTCTTCAAAAACCATTGAGGGACTGTTACGCCGACTAATCCACGCATAGGATCAATGAATTCTAAATCTAAGACGCCTGATGTTGAAGGTCTTTCTCCATCTACAGACTGTCCTTTAAAGAAGGCGTACCCTTTAACGTTTCTGTCTGAAATAAGAAGAGGTTTGTCGTCTTTAGATACTACAAACTGAAATTGCGCAGTATTTTTATCTAAATTGTAAAAGCCAATACCCCTATCGGATATCGGCTTTAAATATGGTTCTTCTTCTAAATTAATCTTGCCTACTTTTTGTAATTCCACTAATTAACACCCCACAATACTAATGCAATGCCAAACCCTTTTTTGTCATCGTATGGCGTCGTAATCTTCATGACACGACCTTTACCATTTACATTGTCTTTATATCCAATTCCAGCACGACCATTAATTAAATCGCCTGCTACAACGTCTTTTTCGACGTTTGTATAGATTTGACCGAGTAAACCTACTGTATTCCATTCAGGGCGTTCAGAACGCGACATATATTCGATTGACGGGTCGTAATCAGGATTCTCAACTGGTACATCACGCCATTCAAATTGCTCATGCCCTTCATCGTCAAGATAACTTACTTGCTTGTGTTCAGTTACAGTAACACCGTACTCGTTTTTGAGGAACCTGTCCTTATGGTGGTAGGACTTTTCATTGGCTACTAATGCAGCAGTGCCTGAAATAACACCTATAGGCACATCATTTGGTTGTGCCTTACGTACCTTGTCGCCATCTAAAGTAACAACTGTACCTAATTCAATCGCTTTGCCATTTTGTGATTCAAATAGTTCGGCAATATCGGCACTGTTTTGAGTAATCTTACCGGCAAGGGTTAAGTTACCGCTATAAGTGTTTAAATCGAATTTGATATTACTTGTGGAAGCTTCGCCCTTGTCTGAATATCCACCGACAATATGGTAGTTACCTGGCGCTTTAACACGGTTACTATTAATGACAATCTGTGTGTGTCCACCTTTAGTTGTTTCAGATTGTAGGGAAGAAATCACGCCTGAACGAGATCCGTAAGCTTTAGAGTTATAACCACTTCCGATGACATAACTTCGTGAATCGTAAGCTCTTGAATTACCTGTTGACGCTAACACAGCGCTCACTGGACTAACTGCGGCAGAACCTGTTGAACCACCTGTAAATCCACCTTTGACCACAGTAGGCACAACGTTATACTTTTCTTTCGCAATCACTGCGGCGTTTGTATAGTTATCAGCTGTAACACCACTAATAATCGTTGTATTATTGTAAGTCTCGATGCCGTTGCCTGGTCCATTACCAGTCAGATTACCATTTGTGATTTTTAAATCATAGATACCACCACCACTAGCAATACCGATTTTATTTGATGAATTCCAAATGTTAACGTTATTAACTGCGAATCGTTTACCTCTGTTAGCACCACCAAAAAACTTGATGTCTGCACCAGCATCTTTGAAGCCAGTAACATTGATATTGTTTAAAATTACATTCTCTGCCATAAACTGTACTGCAATTGCTGGCATTGTATAATCTGTCTTACCACCTTCTAATTTAGCGAATCTACTGTCACCAATAGCGGTGAAGTTGTTTACAGACACGTTTCGATAAGCGCTAATTAATAACGCCCTAGGCGATGTTCCAGCGTATATACCGTTATAATATGGATAAAGTGCTAAACAATTGTTTAAAGACACATCAAATGCAGTTTTACTTTTTGCGTCTGTAGCCGGTCTATGATGTCCAATATGTCTTATGTTGTATGATCGGATATCCCCAATAGACACATGCCCGTTAACAAAGACACCACGTGCAGCACTTACTGCAGCATGACCTTTGATTTCAAGACCACTAAAATTACCTTCCGTCTTGTTGTTTGAAAGAAAAACGAATTGTGAACCGTCATCGATTTCAATCCCGTTGTTATTACCTCCGCCAGTAGGTGTATGCGCGTAACAGTTTGTGATTGTTAAATAACGTGAATGGTGTGTTGTGATACCGTCATCTCCGCAACCATAAACTTCACAATTATCAATGTGTACGTGCTTACTTTCTAACGATTCAGGGACGCGATTACCGTCGCCTTGGTAAAAGTAATCGTCGCTAGCATATGTCACGTCGATACAGTGTAATAGTGCGTCATAAGACTTCACATTATAGACGTATCCGTTCGTTACACCAGCAAGACGGATATTACTTGAACGTGACCCTCCAGCAGGCTTTAACGCCTTATTCTGACGGAATTTATTACCATTAAAACTGAAATTCTCTAATGAAATGTTCTTAGCATAACCACTCATTTTTAAGTTTGTAATACCAATGTTTTCAGCAGGTGTGTTATCCATAAATTTAATGGTTGTAATGTCTGGTCCTTGTCCAACCAAACGTGAATTGTTGGGCATTTTAATACCAGTAGTTAAGTAGGTGCCAGCGCTCATGGTTACCATTCTGTTGCCGTCTGCTAAAGCGTCAGCAAACGCTTGTGTACTATCTTTTTGCCCTGTAGGGTCACCGCCATAATCATCAACGTTAACTACACGCATGATTTTAGATAGTAATTCAGTACGTAATTTTTCTCGATTATTCTTTTCGGTTAAAAAGTCATGATATAGACGACTACTCAAACTGTCGAAATTTTGTGCGTCCATACTTGTACGACTTGCTCGTAACTCTTGAACACCGTCCCCATTATGACCTAATACAAGTGCTTCTATTTGCTTGCGTTGGTACTTCAACTCATCGGATGTCTTATTTGTCGTACCATCAGCTAATGTGTGCAGTATCTGATTACTGGTGTGTGATGTTGCTTGTTCTTTTTCATGGTAATTTTTGTACTTTTCATTCTTGTTTAAAAAAGCTTCAATATCTTCCGCATTACTTTCTTGTTGAGATAAAAATTTATCTCCAAACAAAGAATGAAACTTCTTTATTAAGTTTATCGGCATTGTATACCTCCTTATTGATCATAGAAAAAGTAATAATCTTTTATAAGCTCGTACATGATGACCTCATGCCCTTTTTCATTAGGATGAAGTCCGTCAAGCATACTAGCTTTTCTAAACGCTGGGCTATATGGTTTGAAGTATTCTGAATGGTAAGCATCGAATACTGGTACGTTTAACTCATTACAAGCGATTACTTGAGCATTAACGTAATCCTCTAACGTAAGCCCTAGCTTGTTTTTATCAGTATCTTTACGACGGATTGTATTACCATCCATAGGGCATTGCCTTGTAGCTGTCATTACCAATATCTTTGCCTTAGGATTATTCTTTTTAATCACTTCAATCGCACTATAAAAGGCACCATAAAACGTTTTTACATTCGTCTTATCAGTGCCTATATCTACATTTTCCAACCAGTCATCATCAGTACCTTGTACGATGATTAAATCTCCAGTTATTTTTGTAGCTTGATCATATATACTATTTTCTTTAACAGTGGACATTGTTGCACCGCTCACCGCTAAATTTGTGTATTTAGCTTTTATCTTTTTAGATAACATTTGAGTGAAATTCTCTTTTGCAAGACTACCTTTAGCGACAGAATCTCCTACAGTTCCAATCTCTTTTATATTACGAATACTAGATTTGCTTGTGAAGTCTTGTAAAATGGTTCCGTTTTTAGTCGTTACACTTTTACCATCTACCGCATCAACTTTGTCCTTCAGTTTGCCTGTAGTATCCAATATTTGTTGATTGGTCGCAGTGTTAGCATTTGTTTGCGCTCTCAATTCAAATGCTTCTTTAGCGGGATTATTAGATTTAAATGACTTAGCATAATTGGCAGCCTTAGCAACCGCTTTGTTATACCTATCTTCCATAGTAAAAGCGCCCAATACAACGTCTTGCTTGACAATGTTGTTATAAGCGTCACGTTCTGTCGTGATTTCGATAATGCGGACAACATCGTTATAACCGATTAAATCATCTGACACACGTACAACATCACCTATTGTAGGGTCAGCTTCCGGGAATTTCTGTTTAAGCGAAACGAAGTCTAATGATATAGACGTCTTGATACTTTCATCAATGGCTAATTCCATAGCTTTTTTTAGTGAATCCTCTTTTTTCATGCGCCCATCTATAATAGGTGGAGCGTGACGCTTGCCTACTAAATCAGCGAGGGGGTGGGTATATTCAAATTGCAAACTAGCCTCATCATATGATTGTTGATCTTCGAAACCGCCAAAGCCTTTTATAAACGTATAGCACTGCGTTGAATCTTCTTGTATCTTCACATTGTTCGCGTTCACACCAGCTTTAATAAAATAGTTCGCTTCTTTTTGTACTGTCTCGTACAAATTAAACGTTTTAGTCTTAGGATCATAATCGTACTCAAGATGAAATCGTTCTAAACCTTTTTTGAATAGGTCTAAATTAGTATCTGCATTACCCAAATTTTCAAACCTACTAGCTTTTACATTTTCGTGTAATTTATATTTATATCCAGTGTTTTTAAACACTAAATCGAAATATTTTTGACCAGTAAAACTACCTGTGTATTTTTCGTAAACTCTAATTGAATTTAAGTCATCTAATTCTACAAGCCTTGCCTTAATACTCAACTTCTCTTTGTTACCAACAGAAGTTTTATCAAGTACAACTATTCGATATTCATTGTAATCTTCAGGACCAGCCACTTGTGTGATCGTCCACATCTTAGTTATTGCTCCAATGGCGTCAAACGTCGATTTATTCTCAACAATATCAAGTTCTAAAGTGCCATCTTCTGCTAATTTGTGGTTTGTCTTTGTAGCAACGTAGAGGGTAGTCCCTACACCTTGTAAACTTTTTAATAATACTGGCAATGGATACCCCCCTAACGTGTGTATATTTTGTGTTTGAACACAATTTTTTGAACTGTTTGATTCATTTTGAAATGATTCCAACCAGGTACTAATACCGGTTGTTCTAAGGTTCGATTATAATTATCAATTCTTAGATTGTTACGGTATGTGTGTAATCCGTCTAATTTAATAACGTCACCAGCTTTTAATTCTAAGCCTTTAATCTGAATCATATTACTTTCAGACATGTAGAATGTAAAACCTTTATCGTCGCTTTTACTCACATTCTTACCTAGTGTGATTTCAACGATGCTATCTTGGTTAAATTGATTTATAGGCACACTACCGTTGTAATACACATCTTCATAAGCGACATTTTCGAATGTGTATTGCCGTCTGTAATCATTTCTATTAAAAGGAAGCCTGTCGGGTATCGCCCATTTCTCCATGTTTGAGTCACCCTCTAAATCGGTACTATACCCAATACTTTCGAAATAAGGTAAATCTACAGTTTCAAAATCTAACGTAAATTCCCCGCCAGTACGTCCTGTGTCGAATGAAACCTCGTTTACCAAACCTACATATATTTGCCTACCATCAACATATTCTAATTCGAATTCTTGCTTTTCATCCGAGAAGATACTTTCGAATTTAATATTGTTATCAGGTGTAGCTAATTCTCTCAAATAAAAATGGCCACTAAACAAATCTTGTATAGCAGCCTTTAAATGTGATGCAAATGCGATACGATCCACATCATAACGTAAGGTTAATTTAACGACCTTCTTTTCTTCTATAGTGAAATTGTGAAATCTGCCATTTATACGTTCTACGTTGTCGAATTTACGTTCATAACCCGCGCCTTCGACATTATAAGAAACAACCCGCAATACATCGTTTGTAAAGGGGTTGTTACTGATACGGTACTTCTTATTGTTTTTAATCACTTCTATATCATGCGCAATCAATCAACATCCCCCTTACATTAATGCAAAGCTTGCGTTCTTTGCGTTTGTTTCTTCAATATAAGATTTAATAGCTGGTAAATCAGATTCATTTTTAACAACGATGTTTACAATAGGTCGGTTATTCTCTTGCATGCTGTGTTTCACATCTTTTGTCATGTGTGCATCCATAACGCCACCCATACCAGTCATTCCGTCTGTAAGAGTGGATGACAATTCAGTGCTAAACGCGTCACCAACACTAGACGCTAGCATTTGGGCTTGTGATATAGCGCCTCCACCATGGCCGGATATAAACGATGTAACATTGCCCCATGCGTCAGCTATGGCGTTACCTACCGCACTAACAACTTTCCACGCTGCGCTAGCAATACCTTCTGCTACGCTACTAATTAAATCAACTCCGGCGGAGATAAAATCACCAAAGAAACTTTTAATCTTATCTAAACCACGTGACATACCATTGCCAATCTCACTAACAACGTCTAAAAAGCCACTAACGATTTTAGCTACAAAGTTAACCATTGTGTTCCAAACTGATGATACCCATCTAGCACCGTTAGACATAATGTAGTTATACGCTTGTATCATTTTAGCTAGTACCGTTGATGCAACTTTCGTAAACCATGTTGAAACCGAGTTCCAAATTTTACCAACAAAACCTGTAATTGTACTCCAAATTTGACCCCAACTTGTGATGTTGGTGCCAAGTATCCTGTTTAATATACTAAAAATGAAGTTAGAAATTTGATTCCAAATTGAAGATAATGTATTCCAAACGGTATTCATTACATTTGGAACTGTATTTTGTAAAGTTAATAACGCTCCTGAAACGTCTCCATTAAGCAATTGAATGAATGCGGTAAACAATCCAACAATTATTTGGACTGCTGCGGAAATAATGCCACCAATTGCCGTAAATACTACAGATACAACTGTCCACAAACCTTGGAATACTGTAATAATGTTTTGGATAATTGTCATTACAACTACACCTAATACTTGTGAGAAGATTTCCCCAAGTTGTTGTAGAATCGGCATAATCGGTTGTAAGGTTTGTTGAATGTTAGACCATAATTGCTGGAACCAGCCTACAATAGAACTCACAGCACCACTAATTGCAGTAACAATACCGTTCCACGCTTCAGTAATCATATTTCGGAAATCTTCATTCGTTTTCCATAAATAAACGATAACACCTACTAATGCGCCTATAACGGCTATAGCAATTCCGATTGGTCCTGTTAAAGCAGTGAATGCAGCACCTAATAACGGTAATAATCTACCAATATTAGCAATTGGACTCATTAAGAATGTGAAAGCTGTGCGCACCACGTTTAAAATTCCTGTTAATAAACCAGTGGACGATATAAATCGCGCTATTGACCCTATAACCCTTCCTAAAGACGTACCAAAAACAAAATTCAATACGCTGCCAATAGCCATAAATGGTGCTATTAAAGCCCATACAGCACCGCCTAATATTGTAAGTACACCTAATACTTTCGCTATTGCTGGATGTGTTTCGAAAAGTTTCGCTACAAATCCTGCAAGTGCAGTTACAAATCTTAATAACATACTAGCTATCGGTGCCATTGCAGTACCGAAAGCAACCAATGCTCTAACAATATTACCGATTAAATCCATAATCACTGGACCATTTTGTTGCACGTACTCTACAAACTTTTTAAAACCTTCACTATTACCTACAGTTTCAGACCACTCTCTAAATTTAGATGTCATTTGCACTAAGGCGTCGAATATACCAGAACTGTTTTGAGCAAAAGCTCTCATCAAATTACCGATACCAAGAAATACATTGCCGAATATTTGACCTATTTTAGGCAGGTTTGTTTTTGTATACTCGATAAATGATCTAATAGCATTTTGACCACTAACACTATTTGCCCAGTTTTGGAATTTCTTTCCCAAACTATCTAATCCTTGTGCAACCCACAAGAATAATGGTGCAAGTTGAGTAAACACATTGACTAAACCATCACCAAATCGTCCAGCAGCACTTAATAATGCGTTGAATGTCTTTACACCTGTCGTATTCATCATATTAAAGAATTTCGAGGCTGTTCGGCTATTCTGCGACCATTTCAATACCTTTTGTGACGCTTGCTCCATAGATTGTGACACACCAGCAATAAATGGCTTTAATGCTATTAACGCTGTTTTAACAGTGTTCAACCCATTAGCTAATGTGTTAAATATCTGCGCTTGGTTTTGCTTAATAATGCTAGTCCACGTTGATTTAACGCCATCTAAAGCAGATTGATATGCCTCAGTCTCTTTTGTAGCTTGCAAAGTACCATCTTTAAGCATTTTAATAGCACTAATTGCCATAGCGCCAAATGCTACAGCACCAGCACCAGCGATACTAAATGCGCCAACAAGTCCTAAAACACCGCCACTTAATACACCTACAGCATTTAATACTGCCATTAAAGCAGGTACTAAACTAGCGATGATTGGTATCAACGCTTGGAAGCTAGCAATAATTAAACCTTTAATCTGTTGACTAAACACAGTACCAAACGTTCTAATTTTTGTCGCTAGAGCGTCCATCTTGTCGCCATAATCAGTTAACGATTGATTTAATGCACGTGTTAAAATTTGCGCTCTTGTCATGCCTCGAGTATCGAAATTAACCTTCACGGTCTTATCGAATAACGTTGCTAACATTGCTTTCGCGCCCATGACTGAACGCTTTAACCGAGAATTGTCTCCGTCGATTTTAACGGTATGCTCACGCCATTTAAGCGCCATTGCTTTGGCACGTTGTAAAGCTCTTTGAAATTTAGAAATATCAGCTTTAACATCAGTTTCAATTTCGTTAGGAATTGCTGTTTTAGCTAATCTTTGAGCTTTCCTGACATTACTTTGAAAATCTCTTAAATTAGCCATAATACGCGCCATAAAGTTTGTATCCAATAGTTAACCTCCTTTCTGTTCTAACCAACGTCTTGTACCCTCTTTGAACAATTCACGTCTACGTTTTTCTTTTTCTAATCTAGCTTGTTGAATACGTCTATAACTACCAGGTTCATGTATTTCATAACGTTGTTTTTCAATGTCTTTAGTAATCCTTTTAAGAGGTTTCCCAGCTTGCACAAGACCATTTGCTTGTGCTGCTTCTACACCCAGCATACGTTGGTCTAAATACTTCTCTTGACTGCCTATAATCCAATCACGCCATTCACTTGGCCTCATCATAAGCAACTCTTGTTCAGGTATATAACCAATATATCTACCGGTTAGCTGTCTTACTTTTGAATAGTCGAGTAAGGTTCTGAGCCCATGATTTCTTTGAAATTGTCCTTCATGAACTTGATGCCCGATTTGGTCATCTCCTTGTCGTCTTCTTTCGCCATATTCGGAGCCTCGTTCATTTGCACCCAGAACAGACGTGATTTTTGCTTGAAAAAACCGCTGTTATTCATCACATCTAAAGCACCTTGTAATAACTCAATCGTGTCTTGTTTAGCCTCAATAACTTTGAATAAAGCTGACTCAATTTCTTCACGGCTAGGCGCATTCTTTCCTAAATAAGCTGTAGCGCATTCCCAAAAGTCAGCAATAGCGTCTGTGTCACGCTCTAAAATGCCGTTGTAGATTGCAGTAAAACCAGGTGTAGTAACCTTTTTGCCCTCTTTATCTTCATTGTCTTGCGCAAACTTTTTAGCTACTTTATCAAATAAGAAAGTGGCTTTCGCTTCTACTTCTTGATCATTAATATTTAGTGTCGTAATCGGATTAAATTCAGTCAAAATAAATACCTCTTTTCATTTTTTGTATAAAAAAATAGGGAGCTTATGCCCCCTAATATTGAGTTAAACTTCCAAACCTGATGAAACACTTGCTTTTTGTTTTTCTTCATAAGTGCCGACGTACTCACCAAAGCTTTCGTATTCAACAGTTGGTGCGCCTGCAGCCTCGAACCATTCAGGTGGAAGGTTATCTTCTGTGCCTTCCGCAGTATTCCATTTGATTTTAAGCGTTAATTCAATTTTGTTATCCTCATCATCAAATGACATTTCGAAAGATTCAGGAACGCTATAAGCGAACACACCGTGGTATTTACCGTCCTTGCGTTTAACACGTTCATATAGCCAAATACGCACTTGACCGCCTTTTTTAGCGGCTGCTTTTAACGCTTCAATGCCAGGATCACCAGGCACATTCCCGACTGTCAATTTGATTTCTTCCGATGTAGCATTAGACGAATAATCCGTCTTACCGCCACGTACAATTTCAGCTAAATCATTCTCAATAGTCCAACCGCCTTCTTGTAAATCAGCAAGTAATAAAGCGTCTACTTTATCTAATTTACTGTCGGCAGGTCGTACTACAGCTAAATAACTTTTTTGCGCCATATATTACACTCCTTCATTCTTTTTTTTATGTCTGTACTTAAATAAAAGTCGTATTGTGCCGTGCTTGGTAAACCTGTCTATGTCAGGGAATACCGATTGGCTTTCAATACGACTGAATTGAAATTCGTAATTGTTTATGTCTATAGTTCTGTTCAAAACGTAACCAATTGCACTAATGATTAATTTAGCCTCATATTGTGTGGCAAATTGAGAATATACGTGGATTACAATACCGACTGTTTCTCTCATCATAGCGCTTGATTCGTTATTAGTGACGTTAGATTCACCCACAATAATATATGGGTAAACAGCGTCCTCTTGAACTACATCAAAAACCCTATCACCAACGAATTTGTTAATGATAGGGCTTGATTTCAACCGTTTATATATTTGTACTGTAAGTTCAGGTTCAACTGATACCCACATATTAACCACCTCTATGAAAAGTATTGCTCAAACGTTTGTCTGCCAGCGTCAATTGCAGGATTCCAAAAAGGTTGTGCTACTTGACCATATGTCATATGCCATTCACCATCTAAATCTTCATAAAACCACGGTATCTTTTTAGCACGACTACCACCTGGTCCAGTGGCGTATATGCCTGTGCCAAATTCAACGTAAATAGCGTAGTCTGCCCCTACACTAATAACACTTGATAAACCACCATCAGTAAATTTATAGTCGATACTTTCTTTAAGAAACCCCATATCTACCGGAGCTAATGCAACGGCTGTGTTGTAAATCTTAAGTGTCGTTTTAGCAATACCTTTTTTAACCCATTTCTCCATGTCTTTAGAATACTTTTCAAGGTCGACAACTATTGAATCTGCACCGAATTTAACCTTTGCCATAAGGCGCCTGTTTAAGTCTGTACATTTTTATTTCGTGTTGTCCACCTTGGTCAATGGAATCTCCTACTATACCGTAGATTCTGCCCTCATATTCAAATAAATTATTGGTAGCGATTGGCAAGTCATACGGTACATATAAGTTTCTATCGTATTCTTGTGACATTTGGTGAAATTTAAGTTGTTCGGATGTGCTAGGTGTGTCCATAAAGCCGTTAATTTGTTTTTCGCTTACAAAGCGCTCTTTTATATATGGATATTCCCCAACCTTTTTGATAGAACCTATCGAAATGGTATGTGGGAATTCGTTGTATGGATCAAACACAGCATCACCCCTATCTTAATGATTTAAAAACATGGAATTTAGCGCGTTTATATCTATTTAAAACGCCACTAATATAATCAGGGACGCCATCGTTATACGTGTACGACACCGTCCCCATGCTTCTAGATTTTAAATTTCTTTTAACCTCAGGTCGTTGATAATACTCTAGTACGTCTGCAACGTATTTTTTGATTGGGTAAGGATAAACAATTTGTCCGTCTTTAATGAAATCATTGTTAGTTACATCCCTAACATCTTCTAGTATTCCATCAACTTCCATTTTGAATAAATCTTCTTCGTCGGGTTTGATTTCAACACCGTTTTTCTTAAGAAGAAGTTTAATATCTTCATAAAGAGCCATACTTATCACTCACTCTTTTTAGACGCCGTACGTCGTGTTTTAACTTCTTCGTAACCAACGTGGCTATAATATGCTTCAAATGCCTTTCTAGTTACTGTGATAGTGTCATCATCTTTTTTAACTTTAATTTCTTCTGCTTTATTAGACACCTAAACCACTCCCAACATCTTTTGGCTTTAACGTTGCAAAAGCTTCAGGTTTAACATTCATGTAAGCGATATGCATAGTTGCGCGTAATGCGAACATATCACGTTCGAATAATGACACTGGTTGGTCTGACGCATCAGATGCTTGTAATGTAGTTAACGTTGCATCTTCAGAAATAGCATATTCAATACCTTGCAAGATACCGTATCGTGCATAATCCCAGTCACCCATTAATGCTAATGATTGTTTCTTATCGAATACATCAGCACCTGTGTAAGATAAAGGTAATCCCATAATTTCGTTACCATTCGCATCGAATAAAGGGTGTTTATTGGCATCTAATGCGTTACGCATCTTGCTACGGAATGAACGTGTAGTTAATACGCCGTTAGGATCTAATTCTTCATCTTCAATTGTTGCCATTAATGCAGAGAGGTCTACATATAAGTCGTTTGTATCTGTGACAACGTTACCTTTTTCTTCTGCACCAGTAACAAGAGGTTTACCACTAGTTGAAGTGTTGTAAGGTGACTTAGTACCAAAGATTACAGCTTGGTCAAACGCTTTGTAGAATGCTTCTGCAATTAAAGGTTTAACCTCGTTAAAGAAATCTTTAGCAGTCCACTTTAAGAATTCTTTTGATAAAGGAATGATTACACCGATTTTCTTAGCTTCCATTTCTGCTTGAGCGTATTCAGGTTTAGATGTTTGGATACGTTCAGTTTCTGAAACCCAGTAAGCACCTACACCTTTAGCTAAGTAAGTAAACTTTTTCTTTTGCGCCGTCATTGGCTCGTTTTTAGCTAATTTCATGATAGCTGAATTCGCCATGACTTCTTTCATGATTAAT
Source organism: Staphylococcus agnetis (assembly GCF_002901865.1). GTDB lineage: Bacteria > Bacillota > Bacilli > Staphylococcales > Staphylococcaceae > Staphylococcus > Staphylococcus agnetis. The sequence continues at coordinate 7,505 of NZ_PPQF01000056.1, read as the reverse complement.
GAACCTTGTTCTGCTGGAATTACACCATTTTTAAAATCCGACAAAATAACATTAGCCGGAGTGTACGTTGGAGTTGCCATATTTTATTACCTCACTTTATTTTCTGATATTAATTTCACGTGCCATTTCTTCAATTGACTTAACGTTTGATAAGTCAACATCATTGTCTTGCGCTTCTCGAACATGTCGCCCACTTGACTTAAATTTAGACTCAACGCCTTCTTTGACATACTTATCGAAAGTTTCTTTAAGGCTTTTTAAATTCGCTTCAGTATCTTCATCAGAATCACCTAAGAATCTATCTACCAATGATGATGGTAGGTTCATTTCTTGAGCTTTACCTAATGCATAACTTCTTAACTTCTCGCGTTTAGCCTCTGCGTCACGTTTCTCTAGCTCTTTTTCAAGTGCGCTAATTCGCTTTTGTTCTTCTGATTGTTCAGGATTGCGTTTTTGTACTTCTTTCTCAATCAAGCTCTCAAGGTTCTTCTCTTTCCAAGACTCCAAACCTTTTGTGTGGTAACGATCTAATTCAGGTTGAATAAATCGTTTACCTTCTTCTGTATCTAAAAAGCCTTTAACGTCATCAACAGACACCGTCTTAAGTCCGCTTAGATACTCTTTTACGTCTTTGTCGTCTTTATGCTCTTCAAAGTACGACTTAATATCCTCGACATTCATATATCATTGCTCCTTTTTTCGCCCTTTGCGTACCGTAATAGTCCGAAAAGTGCATAATAAAAAAGCAGTTTAACGACATACTTTAGGTCGAGCAGTAAGGTGCTAGCTACTTAAGTCCAAAATCAACGTTTTTTGCATTTTCTTCTTCAATATATGTTTTAATAGCAGGAATATCTGCCTCATTTTTAACTCTTATGTTTACAACGGGTCTTTCTTTAGGAAAAACATAATCTGGTGTATATCCTTTTTGTTTAATTTCATCGTATTTTCTAGCTTTAATAAGCAATTCATTATAATCCACTAAATCAATATTCACTGTATTACGTTCCATATTATTTACCACCTTTTCGTTTCATCTTCTCCCACTCACGATAGGTCATGTGTGGGATTACTTCGGTTGTTCCATCATCATTACGTACTCGCATTACACCAGGTAAATCATCTTCGTCAATGTAATACAACAGCTTACAACGGCAGTTAATATTCTCTTTGGCACTTGCTACACCAACAAATAGATGTGGCGCTTGCCCCACACACCCACTAGATTTAAAGTTGTCGTCTATATCCACTGACTGACCGTCTAAATGACGATGAGTGTCACGTGTGCGAGTGTCTTTCGTAGCAGACCAACGTTTTTTCATCTTAAATCCGTTGTCTTTAACCACTATTGCACTGTCTAATCCAGCTTGTGACATTGCTCTGCCCGCCTCTGCACGTGCCACACGCAACGATTGAGCCTTAGCCATGCCCAAATCATCACGTAAAGCTTTGGCTATCTTAGAGTAACCCTCACCACTCATAATCCCTTGCGTAATGTGTATGCGAATACGTTTAAGCACCTCATTACGATATTTTTGTAACGTTGGTACTAAGCGTATAAACTCTATCGGTTGCTCTATTGCTTTGTTAATCACAGAAGCTGTAGGTACATCAAACCGCATTGACGATTGACTAGCCATTTCATACAAATAAAGACTCATCATATACTTCTCGATGTAAGCATTATGTTGAGTCTGTTTAATAGATTTAGCTACTTTGTTATAATCTTCAGTTATCATTTCTCCGATGCGTACAAGCTCTTTATTCAAACGATTGTATTTATTAAATTCTGTCCACGTCACATGAGGGTCATCTGATTGGTACTTTTCAAACATATCTGCTAATTCTTGATTGATAACTTTCAATCTTTTAGCAAATAACACTTCTATCGGCTTTTCTGACTTAGCAATTAGTTGTTCAATGTAATCGTCAATTTGTTTCTGGTTTGTTATCTTGCGCTCTGCCATTAGCGTCACCCTCGTTTATATCAGGCAATTTACTATTCATTTCAAAGTTGTCTCGTTCCATTTCATCTAACTCATAATCAACGTCATCAACTAACTGTGATTGCCCTAGTCTAGTACGTTCAGACACTTGACCCCTCAAGTTAATTAATACCTGTGATTCTTCGAGTTTATTTACTGGTATATTACGTGTGAACTTAAAGATGATGTCTAAATAGCTATCGTCATCGACGTTATAACCCTTACGTTTCAACGCTGACAAGATAACCTTAAATTGATACCTCAACATCGCTGTCATCTTACGTTCAAAGGTCATGCATTTATTCTCTAAAGCCATTAACTTTAACTTCATACCAATGATAGGAACGTTGCCGTTAAACTCATCGGAATTAAAGTTGACCGACTTAGCGAACCGCATGATGTTTTTTTCAATACGATCTAAATGATTCTCAATCATGCCATCGTTTACATCTTTAGTTAGATATTTAACATCCATATCCTTGTCGAACAGCTCAAATGCGCCACTCTTTTGCGTCTCTTGAATCATTTCTTCACTCATACCCATACCACGTAACACAAGGTATGCTAGACGCGTCTGACTGATTTCACTCGATGCATCACTCATCGTTAAGTCGTAGGCATCTATCAAATGAATTACTTTCTCTGCGTCACCTAACATTTCTTTATTGTTAGGTACACCAAACAACGGATTGTAATCAAATAGATGTTCATAACGCCCCACTTCTTGCAAGGTATCTATACCTTCACCACGAAAAACATAATAGTAAGTGTCATCATAAAACTCTGCATAGACGTATTCTGTTCCATTATCATCATCTTTTTCATAAAAATAACGCAATGAATAAGTAGGCTCTAAAATACTGTCGCCTGCAAATACTACGTTAAATGGGTCTATATTCTTTATCCTTACTTCACCATTTTTATCAATATACGCTAGCCTTGCACCGTATCCGCAAATCGCAGCCATTTTACCTATCTCTGAATCTTCATCATCAATACTGTTGCGTATTGTAAAATCAGTAAGGAAACTTTTTAGTTTGTCGTTCTTTGTCGAATTCTCGTCTAAATCATAAGTGATTGGTACACCATGAAGGTAACCCACACGTGTGTCTACAATTTCGCTATCAAACGAGTTGTTAAGTTTATTGTTTATAGATATATCTAAACGTCTAACATTGCCACCTCGTTCAAAGTCCTCTTTTTCCTCGATTGGACTACGTTTGAATATAGGCACATAATCAATGTGCGTCTTATATCTGTTGTAGAGGTTTACCATACGTTCTCTATCATCTTTATGTGATTCAATTAACGACTCTATGTGTTTAGGCAGCACACCTTGTGCCTTAATATCATCTATTAGCTTGTACAACGTTATCTTACCCTCCTTAATCTCTCAGGTTTAGTATGTGTGTATATGGCATAACGCAATGAATCTAACACATCGTCAAATTCTTTAATTGGTTCTCCGTTTGTAGGGTGCCACACATATTTGTATATCTCTTTCTTAAATCTATCCATATGATCATACAGTACAAATAATTTATTTTGTTTGAATAACTTAGCTATTTCTTCAATGCCTGACAACTTACTTTTATCTGCATTTATGGCCCTTAATCCGTGCCGTCTAAAATCTGTTATATGTTCAGGTCTGGCGGTATCGCAATAGAAATTAATATTGCCATACTTTGCAACAATGCCTTTAGCTATGTCCACCCAGTCCTCTATAAACTTAAATTGGTGAGCGTGTTCCTCGATAAAATAAAAATTACCGTCAATACCTTTTCCTAATAACACGATAGATCCATAATGTTCAAAGCCCCAGTCGACACCAGCAAAATATTCTTTTATGGGTACTTTCATCAAATCATCATAGGTAATGGTATTCTGATTTAAATCAAAGTCGGCATATACAACCCCGTCGCCCGATACCCACTTACCGTTGATATTCCTTTCATAAAACATTCCTGACGGCGTTGACGCTTTAATAGACTCTTTATATCTATCGTTTAAGAATGTGTTGTCATCGAGCTTATATTGATAACTCAATATACCAGCTTTAGGGTCTGTGTTCTCTATATAATCTTTTAGCAACCAATGCTCAGGGTGGTCGGGGTTGGTATCCACTAATATCCTTGCGCCTAGTCCGCTACAACGTGATTTAATCTCGTCAAACACTTCTTCATGTGCTAGTGACGCCTCGTTGATATATGCACCGTACGCAGTCATACCACGTATAGCGCCAATGCCACTTACTTTGCTATGACCTGTTTGTACCACTTGCACACCAAACAACGTGAATGAGTTGTACTTATCAAAGTTGAACTCTAATCCATACTTATTTGTAAGTTCAATCAATACGTTCTTCTGTATCGTACCTAATGTTGCTCCTGCTAAAATGTATTGAGGCCTCTCAACACCTTCTTTGTCTGCAATATCACGTACACGCATTAATTCACGCAAGAATAAGTCGTTGTTTAATATTGTCTTACCTGTACGTTTAGCACCGTGATTAATGAGCATAAACCAATCTCTCTTTTGCGTTTCTCTCAAGATTTCTATCTGCTTATCTGTATAGAGTTTGTTCAGCTTACTCATCACCAATCACATCCGTTATAGCGTTATGCAACTGACGTATCTTATCTTCAGTGCCAGAATCACCTTTATCAATTTGTTCAATTTTCTTTTCGAGCATTTTGATTTCTGTTTCAATCTTCTTATTAGCTAGTTTTTCATTACCTAACATCATTCTATTCATACCATCTAAACCAGCCACAAATGCGTCAGCAGATGATTTCTTCAAACCTTTGTCATTAATGTCGTTTTTAGCTACATTTTTTAACCACTCATACTCTTCAAAAGCCTTTTGGCGTGTCCATTTTGATTGTTCGGCTACCTCTTGACGCAATTCTTCGTACCTTGTACAAACCTTGCCGTTTTTAGCTACACGGCTAGCTAATACATCGATATCCTTTTCGCTCTTACCTTTAGTCGAATACCCTGCGTCAATATAGGCTTTGCGTTGGCTCTTGCCTTCTATGAGTCCTAAGACAAATTTCTCTTGTTTCGGTGTTAATTTAATCAATTCTTTTCACTGTATCACACGCCTTTACGTTAATTACTCTATAAATTTAAATATAAAAAAGACGCTGCAAAGGGTAACAGCGCCTAATTGATTATGTTTTACTCTAATCTATTTGAGTTTTACACTCATATGAATGTATACCGCCTACCCGACGGATAGACGGTCAGGCAATCGGGTACGCAACATATACATGATAAACGCTTGCCCAATCACCTAATAAGCGGAGTGAAACACATAGGTTATACACTCATATCAGCATAAAGTAAGACGCCCAGTTACTCTGGACGCCTAGTTTAGTTACTAATCAACTTCACTAAACAGATGAAACCACAATTTTGAAAGGAGGGAAAATGTCGTCATCGCAGTGCTTACTAATTAGGTAGTCGTGGTACCTATATATTAAGCACATTAACATTATAACCTTTTAAGTGACGCTATTTTTCCAACCTTTTTCCAAACCTTAATGTATTAATCCTAACTCGTCAGCCAACATATTCAGTATCCCTTTGCGCAAGTTATAAGCTGTTGACTTAGATATGTGTATGCTATCCGCTACCCCAGTTAAATTAAGTGTACGTGGTTTAGTGAAGTAATATAAATCCATCAACTTACGCCCCTCATCTGTGGTGCTATTGTATACAATCTCAATCGCTACTTTCACTCGTGTCAACTGTGCCAATCGTCTATCGTTAACAACACGTGTCGCTTTAATTTCAGTGACACTTACATTTTCGCTAGAACGTCCTCCGCCAATATTCTCGTCGGTAGGTTGCCATGGATTCAACACTTCTTCACGTACTCTGTTAATATCTTTATCTATATTAGGGTACTGACGTAATTCTCCTTCTAAATAAATTACAGTCGACTTCCTTAAAGCCATTAATCGTCCCCCTCAAAGTGTCTTAATCTACTCTCTAACACTCGTTTTTCGTATTCCCTAGCCTCTAACTTCCCTTTAAGCTGTGCATTTTCTGCGATAAATCCTACAAGTAATAATGTGTATACGATAAACAATATAATCCACCACATCTAATATTCCTCCGTATCAACTTCATCTTGTAGGTACATATCATTCATCAATGCCTTAGCACCTTCATAAATCAGAATCGTTACTACAGTGTGTAATACCACTCTTAAATATTTCATTTGATTACTCCTTATTATCCGTTCTAGTATCTACCGCATTCACAACTTTTCTGAACCAATACACAATCTGTTCATCAGTCATACTTCTCATTAAAGGACTTTCTTCCCTTGCAAGTTTTATTATCTCTTTATCAAACTCTTCTTTATCCTCTTTAGATTTCTGTTTATAATCTCTAACTGCCTTTGTATATTTTTCTGGTAATTTTAACACACCATCACTCCTTATTAAGTAATTCCTTAATTCGTTGCAGTACGTCTTTACTACTAGATTCCTGATGATCCGAACCCTTTTTCTCCTCTTGCTGATACATCGTCAAATTTCTCCACTTCCTGTAACTCTGCTGTAACGATAGGCACAATAACTAACTGTGCAAGTTTTTCGCCTTTGTTGATTACATAAGTACCTTGTTTATACAAATGTCGTTCATCTTCTATAATTATTTTGTCTTTCAAATCTCGTTTAAAGATTGTTTCTCCTTTGTTATCTTCATGGTCATTCTTAATATTAATCTGCATATGACCTTGAAACCCTGCATCAATTTTTCCTGTCTCAACCACAAGATGTGTCCTGCTACTCACACCACTTCTACTAGTTAGTAATCCAACGTATCCTTTTGGAATATTCACAGCTATGTCAGTAGCAATTAACGCTTTCTCTTGCGGTTCGAGTATTACTGTTTCTGCTGCGTAAATATCAAACCCAGCATCTGTTGAATGATTACGTGTTGGTAATGTTGCGTTTTCCGATAATAATTTGATTTGTAATTGATCCATTATTTGTCCTCCCTAGTATCTTTAAGTTTTCTAAGTTCAGAAAATAAACCAATAGCTATAATAGACGTTACGCCAGCTAAAATTTCTAACCCATCAGATGCGGAGAAAATTAGCAATACAGCTATGCTCCATAGAAAAAAATTCAAAAGTGACATCTACGTACTTGTTATCGAAGCGATGGTTAAGATAAGGATCCTTAAACACCCAAATAACAAAGAAAGCTAAAAACAACCATATATTCATTTACTCGTCCTCCTATAAGTCTCTATTTATATCAAAGTCAATAATTTTAAATATTTGTTCAGATGAGATTTTAACTTCGTTAAATTTCTTATCAAAACCTACAATAGAATCATTCTTTCTTTGTTTGTTAAAAATTTCGGTTCTGTCGGAAAAACTAAATAATTTTTTGTTATTTTTTAGCACAATCGTTGATGAGTAGTCTGGATACATCTTACTCGTCCTCCTCATAGGTTCTAATTTCTACAGTACAGCCTAGCACTTTACCGCCCCACTTA